>NZ_DATELG010000136.1:0-9517 GCF_035276905.1 Phenylobacterium sp.
TGCGGCGTCCGGGCTCCAGCCGAGGCGCGCCGGCTGCGGCTGAGGCGCGCCCGGCCAGCGGCGGCGCAGCGAGCGGGTGGAGAGCCAGCTCACCAGGATGCAGGCTGTCGTGCCGGCGATCACCTCGCGGGCGCGGGTCGCGGCGACGGAGACCAGCGGCGCGCCCGGATGCGTCATCTGGTCCAGCAGGATCATCTCGAAGGTCAGGCCGACGAACAGCCAGGCGTAGGCGTGGCGCCGGGTGATCGCGCCATAGAGCGTCAGGCCGCCGACGATCGCCAGCGCGCCGGCCGCCCGCCAGGGGCTCGCGGCGACCCGCGGCGTGACCGCGAGCGCCAGCAGCGCGCCGAGCCCCGTGCCGGCGATCCGCAGAAGGCCGCGGACCAGGGTGTCGGAGACGTGGCCGCGCATCACCATGTAGCCGGAGAAGGCGGCCCAGGAGATGTTGTGCGCGTCCGCCAGGTGGCCGAAGGCGACGGCCAGCAGCACGGAGGCGACGCACTCCAGCTCGTCGACCATCCTGGGCCCGGGCGTGGCGAATCCGCGCGCTTCCGCCGCGAGCTTGTTCAGCCTGCGGACGAGCGCGCCGCCGCGCCAAATAGATGCAGAATCACCGGCCATTTCCTATATAGCTGGACACTCTAGGAAACCGCGCACGCGCGCAGGCGCGCGAGGCGCAGGGCAGTCCCACCCAAGGGCGTCGAGGGCCGAGCCGGCCCGGAACCTCCGACGGCGACCCCGAACCGGACGAAGCATGAGCGAAGAGATCGAGACGAACGGCAATGGCCCCGATTCCAATGGTCAGGCCGAGTACGGCGCGGAGTCCATCAAGGTCCTGAAAGGCCTGGATGCGGTGCGCAAGCGGCCAGGGATGTACATCGGCGACACCGACGACGGTTCGGGCCTGCACCACATGGTCTACGAGGTGGTCGACAACGCCATCGACGAGACCCTGGCCGGCTGGGCCACGCGGGTCGAAGTGATCCTGAACGCCGACGGCTCCTGCACCGTGACCGACGACGGCCGCGGCATTCCCACCGACATCCACGAGGGCGAGGGCGTCTCCGCCGCCGAGGTCATCATGACCCAGCTGCACGCCGGCGGGAAATTCGACCAAAACTCCTACAAGGTCTCCGGCGGTCTGCACGGCGTCGGCGTCTCGGTGGTCAACGCGCTGTCCGACTTCCTGAAGCTGAAGATCTACCGCGGCGGCCTGGCGCACGAGATGGAGTTCCGCCGGGGCGACCCGGTCTCGCCGCTGGCGGTCACCGGCAAGGCGCCGCTGCGGGCCAACGGCGAATTCCTGTCCGGCACCGAGGTCACCTTCATGCCCTCGACCGAGACCTTCAGCTTCATCGAGTTCGACCGCAAGACGCTGGAGCACCGGCTGCGCGAGCTTGCCTTCCTGAACTCCGGCGTGACCATCTGGCTGAAGGACCACCGCGAGGCCGAGCCGTTCGAAGAGGTGATGAGCTACGAGGGCGGCATCGAAGCCTTCGTGCGCCACCTCGACAAGGCCAAGACCCCGCTGATCAAGCAGCCGATCATCGTCCGTGGCCGGAAGGAGAACGTCGAGCTGGACCTGGCGCTGTGGTGGAACGACGGCTACCACGAGAACGTCCTCTGCTTCACCAACAACATCCCGCAGCGCGACGGCGGCACGCACCTGGCGGCCTTCCGCTCGGCGCTGACCCGCATCATCACCGGCTATGCCGAAAGCTCGGGCGCGGCCAAGCGCGAGAAGGTCTCGGTCTCCGGCGAGGACGCGCGCGAGGGCCTGACGTGCGTGCTCTCGGTCAAGGTGCCCGATCCGAAGTTCTCGTCCCAGACCAAGGACAAGCTGGTCTCCTCCGAGGTGCGCCCGGCGGTGGAGAACCTCGTCAGCGAGGGGCTCTCGACCTGGTTCGAGGAGCACCCGAACGAGGCCAGGACCATCGTCCAGAAGATCGCCGAGGCCGCCGCCGCCCGCGAGGCGGCGCGCAAGGCGCGGGAACTGACGCGCCGCAAGTCGGCGCTCGACATCACCAACCTGCCCGGCAAGCTGGCCGACTGCTCGGAGAAGGATCCGTCGAAGTCGGAGATCTTCCTGGTCGAGGGCGACTCGGCCGGCGGCTCGGCCAAGCAGGCGCGCAACCGCGAGAACCAGGCCATCCTGCCGCTGCGCGGCAAGATCCTGAACGTCGAGCGGGCGCGCTTCGACAAGATGCTGTCGTCGGACCAGGTCGGCACGCTGATCACGGCGCTGGGCGCCGGCATCGGCCGCGAGGACTTCGACATCGAGAAGATCCGCTACCACAAGATCGTCATCATGACGGACGCCGACGTCGACGGCGCCCACATCCGCACCCTCCTGCTGACGTTCTTCTACCGGCAGATGCCGGAGGTGATCGAGCGCGGCTATCTCTATATCGCCCAGCCGCCGCTCTATAAGGCCGCCAAGGGCAAACAGGTCCGCTACCTGAAGGACGACTCCGAGCTCGAGACCTATCTGATCGACGAAGGCATCGACCAGGCGCACCTCGACCTTTCGAGCGGCGAGCGGCTCATCGGCCAGGACCTCCTGGGCCTGGTGCAGACCTCGCGCGGGGCCAAGGCCAACGTCGAGCGGCTGGCGGCGCGCGCGCCCGCCTTCGCCATCGAGCAGGCGGCGTTGGCGGGCCTGTTGGTCGAGGGCGGCGATCCGGCCGCGGCCGCGCAGCGCCTCGACCTCTACGCCGAGGAGGGCGACGGCGCCTGGAGCGGCGAGCCCGCCGCCGGCGGCGGCTACGCCTTCAGCCGCATCAAGCGCGGCGTCTCCGAGCGCCTGGTGCTGGACGAGCTTTTGCTGCACGCCGCCGACGCGCGGCGGCTGGCCGAGCGCGCCAAGGAGCTGTCCGAGGTGTTCGCGCGGCCCGCGACCTTCATGCGCAAGGACAAGTCGACCACCGTCCGCGGCCCGATAGACCTCGTCACCGCGGTGATGGACGCCGGCCGCAAGGGCCTGACGATCCAGCGCTACAAGGGGCTGGGCGAGATGAACGCCGAGCAGCTGTGGGAGACCACCCTCGACGCCGACGTCCGCACCCTCCTGCAGGTCAAGGTCAGCCACGCCGACGACGCCGACGACATGTTCACCCGCCTGATGGGCGACCTGGTCGAGCCACGCCGCGAGTTCATCCAGGAGAACGCCCTGGACGCCGAGGTCGACGTCTAGGACGAGCCGCCGCCACGCCCGGACGGCGCCAGCCCTCACCGCCCAGAGGCTGGCGGCCGACGGCGCGCTGCTGGGGACGCCGCGGCTTGGACGCAACAATGGCCTGAGCTGCACGTTCTGCAGGATGGAGAGGCGGGCTGTCTGAGCGCCCCGCCCAGGGCTGCGCCTTTCGAACCTGGGGCAGGTCCGATGCGGCAGGCCAGCGCAATTCCGTTCTCCGTCTTCATGATCGCGAGCCTTCTCGGCCTCAGCGTCGCCTGGGGCGCGTACGGCGCCGGCCATTATCTGCTGGGCGGCTGGATCGCCGCGGCGGGCTTCGCCGCCGGCTACGCCCTGGCGGCGGCGATCAAGGTCGCCAATCAGTGGGAGCGCGCCATCGTCCTGCGCCTGGGCCGCTTCATCGCGCTCAAGGGGCCGGGCCTCTTCCTGATCATCCCGGTCGTCGACAGCGTGCCCTACTGGATCGACCTGCGGGTGATGACCACGACCTTCAAGGCCGAGCGGACGCTCACCAAGGACACGGTGCCGGTCGATGTCGACGCCGTGCTGTTCTGGCGGGTGGTCGAGGCCGAGCGCGCCGCGCTCGAGGTCGAGGACTACCACACCGCCGTCGCCTGGGCGGCGCAGACCGCGCTGCGCGACGTGATTGGCAAGACCATGCTCGCCGACATGCTCGAAGGCCGCGAGAAGATCAGCCGCGAGCTCGGCCGCATCATCGACGAGCGCGCGCGCCCCTGGGGCGTCGACGTCATCTCGGTCGAGCTGAAGGACGTGCTGATTCCGCCGGGCCTGGAGGACGCCATGTCGATGCAGGCCCAGGCCGAGCGCGAACGGCAGGCGCGGATCATCCTCGGCGACTCCGAGCGCCAGGTGGCCGAGAAGTTCCAGGAGGCGGCGCGCACCTACGCGGACGATCCGACCGCCTTCCACCTGCGGGCGATGAACATGCTCTACGAGGGCCTGAAGCAGAACTCGACCATCGTCATCGTGCCCTCGACGGCGGTGGAGACGATGAACCTGGGCGGCGTGGCCGGGGTCACCGCCCTTGGCCTGGAGACCGCCAAGCCGGCGCCGAAGCCGCACGGGCGGCCGGGAGCCGAGCCGAAGCGCGGCATCCGCCCGGCCGCTTGAAAGGAGGAGTGTCGGCCATGCATGTGTTCATGCTGTTCACCGGCGGCGGTTCGCTGGTGATCCTCACCTCCCACGCCTCGATCGAGGATCCCGAGCTTCTGGCGAAGCTCGCCGGCAAGGGGATCGACAAGTTCCTCGCCTACGAGGCGCCGCTGCCGCTCGCCCAGGCGCGCTACGGCATGCATTTCGACATCGTGGCGCGCAGCCTGGCCGAGACGGACGACCTGCGGGTGCTGGACTTCGACGGCGCGCGCGCCGCCCGGCTGTTCCGCTTCGAGGAGATGAGCGGGCCGATCGCCCACGAGGGGTCCACGATCGCATCCGCCGATCCGCTCGTCGCGGCCTAAGGGCGCGCCGGGCTACTCGGCGAAGCTGCGGACCACCTCCAGCACCGCCTCGCCGTAGCGGGCGAGCTTGCCTTCGCCGACCCCGGAGATGCGCTCCAGGGCCGCGCGCGAGCCTGGCCTGGCCTGGGCGATCTCGGTGAGCGTGCGGTCGTGGAAGATGACGTAGGGCGGCACCGCCTGCGCCTTGGCCGCGCGGCCGCGCCAGGCGCGCAGCGCCTCGAACAGCGGCTGGTCGGCCGGCGACATCTGGGCCGCGGCTTCGCGGCTCTTGCGCGCCCGTTTCTGGCGCGCGGGCGCCGCCTGGGCGCGGACCAGCACCTGGCGCTCGCCGCGGTAGACCCCGCGCACGCCCTCGGCGTCGCCGAGCCCGAGGAGCGGGCGGCCGTCGTTGGGATCCTCGCGCAGCAGGCCCTCGAACAGCAGCTGCTCGACCAGGTCGCGCCATTCGACGGCGGACAACTCCTGGCCGACGCCAAAGGTCGACATCGCCGCCTCGTGAGCGGTGACGTCCTTGGTCTTGCCGAGCAGGTGATCGATCAGCCGGCCGCGGCCGAACCGCCCGCCCAGCCGGTGCACCGCCGACAGCGCCTTCTGGGCCGCCTGGGTGGCGTCCTTCGAATCCGGCGGGCTCACGCAGATGTCGCACTGGCCGCAGGGCTCGACGTTGGCCTCGCCGAAGTAGCGGCGCACGCCGGCCGGCCGGCAGCTGGTCCCCTCCAGCAGGGCATAGAGCTGGCGCACCTTGCGCACCTGCACCTGCTTGACCGCCTCGTCGACCTCGCGCTCGCCGGTGCGGCGCAGCGCCCAGGCGAGGTCGGAGGAGCCGTAGAGGGTGATGCCCTCCGCAGGCTCGCCGTCGCGGCCGGCGCGGCCGATCTCCTGCCAGTAGGCCTCGATCGAGGCCGGCGGGTCGGCGTGGATCACGAAGCGGACGTCCGGCTTGTCGACCCCCATGCCGAAGGCGATGGTCGCCACCATCACCGCGGCGTCCGCCTCCAGGAACTGCTCGAGCCGCTGGCTGCGGACGTTCCGCTCCAGGCCCGCGTGGTAGGCCAGCGCCGGCACGCCGGCCTGGCGCAGCGCCTCGGCGATCCGCTCGGTTCCCTCGCGCGAGCCGGCGTAGACCACGCCGGAGCGGCCGGGGCGGGCGGTCACCAGGTCGACCACCCGCTTCTGCGCGCCGCCCTGCTTGCGCTCGGCCGAGAGGATCAGCTCGGGGCGGGCGAAGCTCGCCACGAATTCGCGGCTCTCCTGCAGCCGCAGCTCGGCGCGGATGTCCTCGCGGGTGCGGTTGTCGGCGGTGGCGGTGACCGCCAGCCGCGGCACGTTCGGGAACAGCTCGGCCAAGCGCCCCAGCATCCGGTACTCGGGGCGGAAGTCGTGGCCCCACTGGCTGACGCAGTGGGCCTCGTCGATGGCGATCAGCGCCAGCGGCGTGCGCGACAGCCGCTCCAGCATCCAGGGCTGCATCAGGCCCTCGGGCGAGACGTACAGCAGGTCGAGCTCGCCGGCCTCGATCCGCCGCCAAGTCTCGGCCTTTTCGCCCGGGTCGATGTTGGAATCCAGTCGCGCCGCGGCGACGCCCAGCTGCTGCAGCCCCGCGACCTGGTCGGCCATCAGCGCGATCAGCGGCGAGACCACCAGGCCCAGGCCCGGACGCATCAGGGCGGGGATCTGGTAGCAGACGCTCTTGCCGCCGCCGGTCGGCAGCACGGCCAGGGCGCTGCGCCCGGCCAGCACCTCGCCGATCACCTCGGCCTGCAGCCCGCGGAAGTCCGCATGACCGAAGGTGCGCCGCAGGATGGCCCTAGCCTGGTCCATTGGGGCCTCGTCCAGCGGATCGAAATCGGGTTCGGCGAGCGAGGCGCGCATGGCGAGGGTTTATGCTGGCAAATCGCCCGCTTGGCGATGCGGCATTCACCCGGAGGGCCCTTTTGTCCGTCATCCCGCCCGGAGCGCAGCGGAGAGCCGGGATGACGGTGTTGGTTTCAGTTGTGGGAGCTTCCCCATGAGGGGGCATCTTCCAAATCCTAGCGGAATGCTTAGGGTCGGCGGCGAAGGCCGCCTCCTCGACGAAAGGTCCGTTTCATGGACGCCACCCCCGACAAGGTCTACGACGCCGCCCGCTACACGCGCGCCGGACGGGGCAAGATCTACGACTCCATCATCGACACCATCGGCGACACGCCGCTGGTGCGCCTGCCGCGGCTGTCGGCGGCGCTGAAGCCCAAGGGCGAGGTCGTCGCCAAGCTCGAGTTCTTCAACCCGATCGCCTCGGTGAAGGACCGCATCGGCGTGGCGATGATCGAATACCTCGAGGCCAAGGGCGTGCTGAAGCCCGGCGGCACGATCGTCGAGCCGACCAGCGGCAACACCGGCATCGCGCTCGCCTTCGTCGCCGCCGCCAAGGGCTACAGGCTGACGCTGGTGATGCCCGAGAGCATGTCGATCGAGCGGCGCAAGATGCTGCTGCTGCTGGGCGCCAAGCTCGAGCTGACCCCGCCCGAGCGGGGCATGGCCGGCGCCGTGGCCCGCGCCAAGGAGCTGGTCGCCGCCATCCCCGGCGCGGTGATGCCGCAGCAGTTCGACAACGCCGCCAACCCGCTGATCCATCGGGTCTCGACCGCCGAGGAAATCTGGAACGACACCGAAGGCCGGGTCGACGCGGTGGTCTCCGGCGTCGGCACCGGCGGCACCATCACCGGCGTCGGCCAGGTCCTGAAGGCGCGCAAGCCCTCGGTGCGGATGATCGCGGTCGAGCCCGAGAACTCGGCGGTGCTGTCGGGCGGCCCGCCCGGCCCGCACAAGATCCAGGGCATCGGCGCGGGCTTCGTGCCCTCGATCCTCGACCGCGGGATCATCGACGAGGTGGTCCAGGTGACCAACGACGACAGCTTTGCCATGGCCAGGCGCGTCGCCCGCGAGGACGGCGTCCCGGTCGGCATCTCCTCCGGCGCAGCGCTGACGGCGGCGTTCGACGTCGCCAGCCGCGACGACATGGCCGGCAAGCTGGTCGTCGCCATCATCCCGAGCTTCGCCGAGCGCTACGTCTCGACCGCGCTGTTCGAAGGGCTGTGACGCAGGACTCCACCGACGTCTTCGACAAGGCCCAGCGCTCGGCGGTCATGCGGCGGGTGAAGGGCCGCGACACGGGGCCCGAGATGATCGTGCGCCGGGCGCTGACCCGGCTCGGCGCACGCTATCGGCTGCACCGCAAGGACCTGCCGGGCTCGCCCGACGTGGCGATGCCGGGGCGCCGGCTTGCGCTCTTCGTCCACGGCTGCTTCTGGCACGGCCATGACTGCGCCCGCGGATCGCGGGTCCCGAAGCAGAACCGCGACTACTGGCTGGCCAAGGTCGACCGCAACCGCGCCCGCGACGCCCGCAACGGCGAGGAGTTGGCGGCCATGGGCTGGCGCGCGGAGACGCTGTGGGAGTGCGAGCTGAAGGACGCCGGGGCGCTGGAGGCGCGGCTCAAGGCGCTGCTTGCGCCCACGCCTTAGGCGGGCGCGAGCGCGCGCGCCTGAGCCTCCAACAGCTCCACGATCGGTGAGGCCTCCGCCTCCGCCCGGACGCGCAGGCCCAGCCGGCTTGCGGCTTCGGCGAAGGCGGGTTCGGCGAGCAGCCGGTGGACCGCCGCGGCGATCTCCTCCACCGCGGCCTGGGCCGGCAGGCGTAGACCTGCGCCGCGCTCGGTGACGCGGCGGGCGTTGTCCTCCTGGTCGCGGCCGTGCGGCAGGATCAGGCTCGGCAGGCCCTGAGCGAGGGCGCGGATCAGGGTGCCGTGCCCGCCGTGAGTGATCACAAGGGCGGCCTCCGCCATCACCGCCACGTGCGGGGCCTGCCGCACGACGACGGCGTTGGGGCCGGGGACCAGCTCGCCCGGGTCGATCGTCTCGCCGGTTGTCAGCAGCACGCGGACCGGCAGGCCAGCCAGGGCGTCGAGCACCCGCTGCAGCACGCCGACATGGTCCTGGAAGCTCGTGGAGAAGCCGACCAGCACCAGCGGCCGCGCGTCCTGGCCCCAGGGCGAGATCCAAGCCGGCGCGGCCGGCGGGTCGCTGATCTGCGGGCCGACATAGCGCACCCAGTCCGGTCGATCGCGCCAGGGGAAATCGAAAGCCTCGCTGGTGGCCAGCAGCAGCGGCGCGCGGGCCGCCTTGAACTGGCCGGCGACGTGCTCCAGGGGCTTCAGGCCAAGCTCGGCGCGCGCCGCGTTCAGCGCCGGCAGGCCGGTGTCGAGCAGCTGGCCGACGCCAGCGCGGACCTCGGCCAGCACCCGCTCTTCCTCGGCGTCCCGCGGCGGCGCCAGGCCGCCGCCGAAGGGCGGCGACCCCGGCAAGGGGAAGATGCAGATGTTGGTGGAGAGGACGGCCGCCGGCTGGCCCAGCCGTTCGCAGCCGGCAAGCACGCCCATCAGCATGTCGGACGTGACGACCAGGTCCGCCGGCCGCTGCGCCAACTCCTGCACCAGGTCCTGCGCGTAGGCCAGCGCCGGCCCGGCCATGACCCTGGCGACCATCCGGCCGATCGCCTCGGGTGGGCTCTTGGCCTCCCAGTCGCGCAACGGGTCGGTCCCGCGGGAACGGTCCGGCCGGTTGGGGGCGCGTGCCCAGCCGATGAAGGTCGCCCCCGCCGCCTCGCAGTCCGCGCGTTGGCAGTCCTCGGCCAGGATGCGGACGGCGTGTCCGCGGGCGAGCATCTTCTCGGCGACAGCGAGCACCGGCGGCAGGGTTCCACCGCCTTCCCAGGTGGAGAACAACAGGCTGAGCGGACGTTGCGCCCCTGGGGCGGCGTGACGGGTGGGCATGACCTCTCCTATCGTTCTGGGCGCGCGATATCGTTC
>NZ_DATELG010000137.1:0-23074 GCF_035276905.1 Phenylobacterium sp.
TGGTGGCCGACCTCTGGGCCGCTTGCGAGGGCCTGCTGGCGCTGGTCGAGCCGGGCACGCCGGCCGGCTTCGCCCGGCTGCGCGCGGCCCGCCAAGCCCTGATCGCGGCGGGCGCCGAGATCCTCGCGCCCTGTCCGCACCACGGCGCCTGCCCGATGGCCGGCGAGGACTGGTGCCACTTCAGCGTCCGCCTGCCGCGCAGCCGGGACCATCGCCTGGCCAAGGGCGCGGAGGTCCCGTTCGAGGACGAGCCCTACGCCTACCTGCTCGCCGCCCGCCGGGGGATCGGCGCGCCCGCCGCGGCGCGCGTGCTGGCGCCGCCGCGCGTCGCAAAGCCTGGCGTCGACCTCAAGCTCTGTACGCCCGCGGGCCTCGAGCCGCGGTTCGTGGCGCGCCGCGACAAGGCGGGCTACGCGATCGCTCGCCGGCTGGACTGGGGGGATGAGGCTCCAAAAAACCTGTGCCGAGCCCTTGAACCGCCGCTCGTTCCCAATACCTCTAAGGACGCGGGACCGGGCCCCTCTGGCGGTTGATTTCAACCGTGATGTCGGACCGCACGGGTGCGCCCGGGGGTCTGGTATGCCCTTCCCCCCCGACGCCGACCGGCTTCCCGGGCGCGCCCTCCCTATCGGAGGAGCATGTGACCTACGACATTCGCATCTGGCGTCTGCGCAACAAGCGCCGCGACGTCGCGCAGCAACTGCGCGCCGAGCTCAAGCGGCCGCAGCCCGACACCCTGGTGGTCCAGGAACTGAAGCGGCTGAAGCTCAGGTTGAAGGACGAGCTCGCCCGGATCGAGGCGCTTGCGGCGAAGCCGGCCTAATTCCACCCGGGCGAATCCTGCCGGCGACCTCTACGCAACATCCCGCAGCGGCGTCGCCGCGTCCAGGATCGGCTCGAAGATGTGCCGCGCCAGGTGGCGGACCACGTCGACCGCGACCCCGTCGCCGGTCAGATGATAGGCCTCGTTGTAGCGGCCGGGCAGCGCGTATTCGTCGGGCAGGCCCATCAACCTTGCGGTCTCGCGCGCCGAGATCAGCCGGGTGCGCACCCGCTCGCCCTCGACCACCATGATCACTTGGCGGCTGGAGCCCCCGGCCGGCGTGCGCAGGCAGCCGGAGATGTCGTCGAAGCGGACCTCGGCGCGCTGGCTCTTGGCGCCGTTGTGGTTGCGCCGCGTGCGGCGGTAGACTCCGCCGACCATCCGCCGGCCGGCGCGCCTGGCGGCGGCGACCTTCTCGGCGTTGACCGGCGACATCAGCGCCAGAATCTGCGCCGTCTCCGCCGCCCCGTGCCAGTCCACGCCCTGTGGATCGTCCTCGATGACGTCAGCCAGCGACAGTGCGCGCGGCGGCGGGGCGGGCAGGCGCCACCAGAGGAAGGCCTCGCGCAGGTCCGCCGGCAGCTTCTCCACCGCGCGCTGCAGGGCGGGCGTGTGGAAGGCGCCGCCCGGTCCGCTCGCCAGCAGCTCCAGCGGGATCGGCGTTACGGCGCGCACCCCGACGACGAACAGCCGGGGCCGCGACTGCGGCAGGAAGAGCTCGGCGTTGATCACCAGCGCGCCGACCCGGTAGCCGGCCTCGGCGTAGGTCCGGCAGATCGCGGCGAAGTCCTGTCCGCCGTGCGAGGTCAACGCCCCGCAGACGTTCTCCAGCGCGACGATCGCCGGGGCGCGGCCCTCGGCCGCCAGCCCGCCCATCACGTCCCAGAACGGATAGAAGGCGCCCGAGCGCTCGGCCTTGAGGCCTGCGCCGACGCCGGCCAGCGACAGGTCCTGGCAGGGGAAGGAGGCCCAGGCGAGGTCGGCCGCGCCCGGCAGGTCGGCCGGCGTCACCGCGCGCACGTCGCCGACCTTGAGCGCGCCCTCACCGAAGTTGCGGCGGTAGGCGGCCGCCTTCTTCGGGTCGAAGTCGTTGGCGAACAGGCAGGACCAGCCGGGCCCGAGGCCCGTCCGCGCCATGCCCCCGCCGGCGAAGAACTCGTAGAAGTCAGGCATGCCGACCCCCGGTCCAGCCTGCCGAATCGCCTGTCATGCGGCCACGTTGGCGCCTCGGCGGCGCGACTGTAAATGCGGGAGCCTTGACGCCGCCGGACGTGGAGGCTGTTCTCCTCGGCGTGATGACAGCACGCGCTTCCGTTGCGGCCGTTTCGAGCGACCTCGGCCGGGTCCGCCAGGCCGCCGGAGGCGCGGCGTGAGCCTCGGGATCCAGGCGATCGACAGCTTCCTGCCGCCGGCCGAGCACGCCGCCGTCTGGGCCTTCCTCAGCGAGGGCGGCTGGAGCTTCGGCGCCTATTCCAAGGACGACGGAGCGAAGTATTTCTACAAGCATTTCGCCGGCTTCCGGAAATCCGGCGAGGAATACGAGGCGCGCGGCCGGATCGAGGCCGAGCTGGCGCAGCACCCGCTCTTGCGGGCCGTCTGGGAGCGGCTGAAGGCCGGGCCGCTTGCACGTCACGGGCTCGGCCGCTGCTACGCCAACGGCATGCCGCCGGGGACCGAGGGCGGGCTGCACCTGGATTCCAACATCCCCAGCCACCTGACGGCGATCTACTATCCGCACCCCGCCTGGGATGCGGATCTCGCCGGCGAGACCCTGTTCTACAACGCCACGCGCGACGAGGTGCTGGCTGCGGTCTATCCGAAGCCCAACCGGATGGTGATATTTCCGGGCACGATCCCGCACGTCGCGCGGCCGATCTCGACGCGGGCCCGCGACATGCGCATCACCCTGATGTTCAAGACGACCGGACCGGACGGCTGACGCTACCGCGGGCCCCTGCGCTAGCCGGCCGGCGGCTTGGCCTGCACCCAGTGGCGGCCGCCGACCATGGCGTTCAGGTCGTCCTTCAGCCGCCAGCGGATCTTGACCAGGTCGTTGGGGGTGACGCCGGCCGCCATGGCCCGGACCAGGCCCCCGACCAGCAGGTACTGCACCAGCAGCGGCTCGGCCCCGTTGTTCACCGCGCCCACCGTCAAAAGGTTGCGGCCCCAGGCGCGGTAGAGGTCGGCCAGCGCCTCGTGCACCGCCGCGCGCAGCTCGGGCGCACGGGTCGACTGCAGCCAGACGCCGTAGGTGGCGAGGTTCTGCAGGCCGAACTCGGTGGCCTCGCTCTGGAAGATCACCGCGGCCAGCTCGACCATCGTCGCCTGGTCCAGGCCCTCGAAGGCGTTGTCCATCACCTCGCGATGGCGCCCGCGCCAGCGCGCCAGCAACAGCGCTTCGGCCTCGGCGAGCAGGGCTTCGATCGAGGGGAAATGGTAGGCGGGCGCGCCGGCGGTGAGCCCCGCCTCCAGCGCCACCAACCGGTAGTTGACGGCGCCGGCGCCGCGCGTCGCCAGGAGCCGGATGGCCGCCTCCAGGATCCGCTCGCGGGTCGCCGCCGCCCGGGCCGCCAGGCGACGCCGCGCCGGCGCCGCGGGCAGGGGCTCCGCCACCGGGAAAAGCTCGGCGCCGTTCACCTCGCCGCCCAGCGTCGCCCACATGGCCTGCGGGTCCAGCTCGAGCGCCAGGCCGTGCAGGAAGGCGCCGACGGCGATGTCCAGGCCCGAGCGCGCGGCGATCGCCGGATAGGGCACGCCGAAGGCGCGCGCGATCTGGGTCCAGACCTGCACCAGCCGCTCGAACCCCTTGCGGTTCAGGGCGTGGGCGTCCGGCCGCCTCGCCCCGTCCAGCAGGATCTCGCACCAGGCCAGCGTCCGCTCGCGGTGTTCGCCCACGCCGTTGGCGGCCAGCCGGGCGACGAAGCGGCGAAAGCCGTGCTCGCCGCCGCCGCGGATTTTCTCCGCCAAGGCCGACATGTCCGCCAGCGAGGTGCGCAGCAGCTCGTTCGAGGCCTCCGCGATCATGTCCTGCATGCTGGCGAAGTAGTAGGTCGTGGCCGCCAGCGACGCCCCCGAGCGCTGGGCGACCAGCCGGTGGGTGAGGCCCGCCACCCCTTCCTCGGCCAGCAGCGAGACCACCGCCACGACGATCGCCGCGCGCGTGCGCTCGGACCGCTCCTGCTTGGCGGCGCGCCCGTGAACCGTCCTGACCGCGGGGTCGTCCATTCCCGGGCCCGCCAGCGCCTCAGAGCACCTCGAACAGCGCCGCAGCGCCCATGCCGCCGCCGATGCACATGGTGACCACGACGTTCTTCACGCCCCGGCGCTTGCCCTCGATCAGGGCGTGACCGGTCATCCGTGCGCCGGACATGCCGTAGGGGTGGCCGATCGAGATCGCGCCGCCGTCGACGTTCATGATCTCCATCGGGATGCCGAGCTTCTCCTGGCAGTAGATCACCTGCACGGCGAAGGCCTCGTTCAGCTCCCAGAGCCCGATGTCGTCCATCTTCAGGCCGAAGCGCTTGAGCAGCTTGGGCACGGCGAACACCGGGCCGACGCCCATTTCGTCGGGCTCGGTCCCGGCCACCGCCATGCCGACGTAGCGGCCGAGCGGCGCCAGGCCGCGGGCCGCCGCGAGCCCGGCCTCCATCAGCACGCAGGCGGACGAGCCGTCGGAGAGCTGGCTGGCGTTGCCGGCGGTGACGACCCCGCCGGGCACGACGGTCTTCAGCCCCGCCAGGCCCTCCAGCGTGGTGTCGGGGCGGTTTCCTTCGTCCTTGGCGATGGTGACGGTCTGGTCGCTGACCTGGCCGGTGGCCTTGTCGGTCACCTTCATCACCGTGGTCACCGGGACAATCTCGTCGTCGAACTGGCCGGCGGCCTGAGCCGCGGCGGTGCGCTGCTGCGAGACCAGCGAATAGGCGTCCTGGCGCTCGCGGCCGATGCCGTAGCGGGCTGCGACGGTCTCGGCCGTCTGCAGCATCGGCATGTAGACGTCCTTGTGCATGGCCACGAGCTCAGGGTCCGCGCCCAGGCGGACCTCCGGGGTCTGCACCAGCGAGATCGACTCCACCCCGCCGGCGACGACCACGTCCATGCGGTCGACGATGATCTGCTTGGCGGCGGTGGCGATGGTCATCAGGCCGGACGAGCATTGCCGGTCGATGGTCATGCCGGCCACCGTCACCGGCAGGCCGGCGCGCAGAGCCGCGGTTCGGCCGATCGTTGCCTGGTCGCCCTGGGGCAGGGCCGCGCCGATAATGCAGTCGTCGATCTCGGCCGGGTCCGCGCCGGACCGCTCGACCGCGGCGCGGATCGAATGGGCCGCGAGCGTGGGGGCCTTGGTGGCGTTGAAGGCGCCGCGGTAGGCGCGGCCGATCGCGGTGCGCGCCGTCGAGACGATGACTGCCTCTCTGCTCATTTCACGTCCCTCATTTCCAGGTTCAGGCCCGCCTTGGCCAGTTCCAGCCGGGCCTGGGCGAAGGCGTCGGCCGGCACATGCTCGTGGCGCCGGTCGGCGATCCCGCCCCACTGCGCCGCGACCTGCTCGGCCGCATCGTCGCCAGCGCCCACGTGCACGCCCTGGGTCAGGGTGACGTAGGCGAGCTCGAACCCGCCGGCGCCGGCGCACAGGATGGTCTTGGTCGGCGCGTCCTCGCGCACCAGAGCCAGCAGGCCGGGGCTCACGGCCTCCGGCTTCAGGAGCTCGCGCGGCTCGGCCGGCAACAGGCCCTCCAGCATCTGGGTGGCGGCGGTGGGCGTCAGGCAGTTGACGCGTATATCGTTCTTCGCGCCCTCGATCGCCAGGGTGTTCATCAAGCCGACCAGCGCCATCTTGGCGGCGCCGTAGTTGGCTTGGCCGAAGTTGCCGTAGAGCCCGGCCGCCGAGGTCGTCATCACGACGCGGCCGTAGTTCTGGGCGCGCATCGTCTCCCAGACCGCCTTGGTGCAGATCACGGCCCCCATCAGGTGGACGTCCACCACCTGGCGGAAGTCGTCGAGGGTCATCTTGGCGAACGACTTGTCGCGCAGGAAGCCGGCGTTGTTCACCAGGATGTCGATGCGGCCCCACTGGCCAAGCGCCTCGTCGACCATCGCCTGCGCCGCCTCGACGTCCGACACCGAGCCCAGCGCCGCGAAGGCCTGGCCGCCGTCGGCGACGATCTCAGCCGCGACCGCCTGGGCCGCCTCGCCCAGGTCGTTGACCACCACCTTGGCCCCGCGCTTGGCGAGCAGCCTGGCGTGCGCCCGGCCCAGGCCCCTGCCGGCTCCGGTGACGATGGCGACGCGTCCAGAAAGGTCGATCACGATTTGCTTCCCCTCGAACCGAGGCGTTCCAGGCCGTCCCCATCGCCTGGCCGGGCTTCGGGCGTAGGTCTGGCGGAGAGGCCAGTCAATCGTCATTGCGCGCCTGTACCATTTCCCGCCCGCGTTCAAGTCCCGGTCGCCAAGGAATCCGGAAGGGCTCGTGGTCGATCTCGACGGAGGGCGCGCGCCCGCGCTTGGAACGCCCTCTGCGTTGGCCTAAACAGCGCAGGAAATCCTTCGCCCCTTGAGGCCGATCCATGACCTTCCGCGCGCCGGTCCGAGACCTGGCTTTCGCCATGAAGACGGCGGGCTTCGACGCCGTGCTGGAGAAGGGCTACGTGGACACCGACTTCGAGACCGTCGAGGCGGTGCTGGAGGCCGCGGGCTCGCTGGCGAACGAGGTCCTGGCGCCGCTCAACCGGATCGGCGACACGGTGGGCGCCCAGTACGCCAACGGCCGGGTGACCGCCGCGCCGGGCTTCGCCGACGCCTACAAGCAGTTCATTCAAGGCGGCTGGACCGGTCTGGTCGCCGAGCCGGAGTTCGGCGGCCAGGGCCTGCCCAAGGCCGTCGAGGTGGCGGTCTTCGAGATGATGCAGTCGGCCAACATGGCCTTCTCCCTGTGCCCCATGCTCAGTCTGGCCGCGATCGAGGCCCTGACGCGCCACGGCACCGAGCGGCAGAAGAAGTACGTGCTGCCGAAGCTGGTCAGCGGCGAATGGACCGGCGCCATGGTGCTGACCGAGCCGCAGGCCGGCACCGACCTCGCCGCCCTGACCACCACAGCCAAGCCCGACGGCGAGGGCGGCTACACGCTTCACGGGCAGAAGATCTTCATCACCTGGGGCGACCACGACATGGCGGACAACATCGTCCACCTGGTCATCGCCCGCACCCCCGACGCGCCCCCCGGCGTGAAGGGCATCAGCCTGTTCCTGACCTCGCGGAGGCTGATGGACGAGAACGGCGTTCTCGGCGCGCGCAACGATTTCCGGCCGGCCTCGATCGAGCACAAGATGGGCATCCACGGCTCGCCCACCTGCGTCATGCTTTACGAGGGAGCCAAGGCCGAGCTGGTCGGCGAGCTGAACAACGGCCTTTCGCACATGTTCGTCATGATGAACGCCGCCCGGCTGGAGGTCGGCGTCCAGGGCGTGGCGATCGCCGAGCGGGCGTTCCAGCAGGCGCTGGCCTTCTCCCAGGAGCGGATCCAGGGCCAGGCGCTGTGGGCGACCGGCGCCTCGGGCCCGATCTACGACCATCCGGACGTGCGCCGTACGTTGACGCTGTCGAAGGCCAGGATCGAGGCCGCGCGCGGTCTCTGCCTGATGACCGGCGTGCTGGCGGATCTCGCCAGGGTCGCCCCGACGCCGGAAGAGCGCGCCGGCGCCCTGGCCCGGCAGGAGCTGCTGACGCCGATCGCCAAGGCCTGGTCGACGGACATGGGCGTCGAGGTCGCCTCGGCCTCGCTGCAGGTGCACGGCGGCATGGGCTACATCGAGGAGACCGGCGCCGCCCAGCATTACCGCGACGCCCGCATCCCGCCGATCTACGAGGGGACCAACGGCATCCAGGCGATCGACCTGTCCGGCCGCAAGCTGAAGATGACCGACGGCGCCGCCATGCGCGAGCTGTGCGCCGAGATGGTGGTCACCGCCGAGGCTCTGACCGAAACCGCCGATCTGGCGGGCGTGGGCCGCCGGCTGGCGCTGGGCGTCCAGGCGCTGGAGAAGGCCACCGAGTGGCAGCTCGCCAACCAGGGCGCGGCCAGCCTGCTGGGGGCGACGACCTATCTGAAGCTCGCCGGCGACGTCATCGGCGGCTGGTTCCTGGCGCGCCAGGCGCTGAACGCGGCCGGCGCGGACGCGCCCTGGCTGAAGGCCAAGGCCTCCTTGGCGCGGATCTTCGCCAGCCAGGTGCTGTCGCTGGCGCCGGGCCTCGCCGAGGCGGTGATGGAGCCGCTGCCGGAGATGGCCGCGCTCGCGCCGGAGGCGCTGGCGGGCTGAGGGGCCGAACACGCCCCCTCCGTCGGCTTCGCCGACAGCGTTCGACGCCGGCCGCCTTCATGCCTCGTAGGGCGCCAGCCGGGCCAGGTTGTCCTGCGCCAGCTGCCGCAGCCAGTTGCGCACCACCCGCATTCGGGCGGTGTCGTGCACCTCGGAATGGGTGCTGAGCCACAGCCGCCTTTCGAGCAGCACCTCGGGCAGGACCCGGACCAGTCCCTCGGCCATGAAGCAGGGCAGGACGCCGACCCCGCCGTCGGCGGCGACGATCTCGCGCTGGGCGCGGATCGAGGAGCTGGCCAGCGTCGGCGTCAGGCCCGGCAGGATCTCGTCCTGGTAGCGCAGCTCGGCAGCGAAGATCAGATCGCTGACATAGCCCACGATCTGATGCCGCTGCAGGTCGTCCGCGCCGGTCGGCATGCCGCGCCGCTGCAGATAGGCCGGCGAGCCGTAGAGCGCGAGCTGGTACTTGGTCAGCGGCTCGACCACCAGCCGATGGGCGTCGGGCGCGCTGAGCGTGATCGCCATGTCGACCTCGCGCCGGCTGGGCGACAGGAAGCCCGAGGTGGCCGCCAGCTCGACCCGCAGGCCTGGCCGCTGGGCCGCGAGCGCCGGCAGCGCCGGGGCCAGCACCGCGGTGCCGAAACCTTCCGCCACGCTGATCCGCACCGTTCCTGCGACCACGTCGGGATGGGCCACCCGCGCGGCCCGCTCCATGGCGTTTTCCGCCTCGACGCCGGTGGCGAGGAGCTGGGCCCCGGCGGCGGTGAGCTGCAGGCCCGAGCGTGAGCGCACCAGGAGCGTCGACTTCAGCGCCGTCTCCAGCCGCGCGATCCGCCGGCCGACCGTGGCGGTGTTGATCCCCAGCTTGTCCCCCGCCGCGGCCAGCGAGCCGGAGCGGGCGGCGGCCAGGAAGATGCGCAGGTCGTCCCAATCGAACATCGCCTCGCTCATGCAATCCGGATCTCGCAAAAATGCAATACCGCCGCCGCGGCCGGGCCGCCAGCGGGCTGGAAGTGGTTGCGCGCCCAATGGCTCCAAACGGCGCCCTGCGCGGGTCGAGCCGAAAGGCGGTCGGCGCCCAAAAAATGGTACAAATACGCATATCATATTGAGCGGCCGGCGCAGCTCGTCTCCGCGATCCTTGAAACGAGCGTGTTGACCGCAGCTTCAGATGCCGCCATTACGCCAGAGTTCGCAATATTCGCTGGGGCTAGAGTCGCAGCTTAAGGGCGGCGGACGACCACTCCGGTCGACGCCGCGAAGTTGGTACGGAATCGCAGTGATTCCGCCGGGAGTGGGACGGGAGCTGGCATGGGTTCGGACTCGCGCGCCGTCGGCGTAGTGAAGGAGGTCTTTCCGGGCGAGGCGCGGGTCGCGCTCACGCCCGAGGCGGCGAAAAAGTTCAAGGCCGGCGGCGTCACCGTGCTGGTCGAGCGCGGGGCGGGGATCGCCGCCAGCTTTCCGGACGCGGACTACGCCGCGGCCGGGGCCGAGCTGGTCGACCGGGCGGCCGTCCTCGCCGCCGCCGACGCCCTCCTGACCGTCCGCCCGCCGCAGGCCGCCGAGGTGGCCAGGCTGAGGCGCGGGGCGACGGTGGTGGGCCTGCTCGACCCGTCGCGCAACGCCCCGCTGCTGGCGGCCATCGCCGCCCAGGGCCTGAGCGCCTACGCCATGGAGCTTCTGCCGCGGACCACCCGCGCCCAGGTGATGGACGCGCTGTCGTCCCAGGCCAACCTCGCCGGCTATCGCGCGGTGATCGAGGCCGCCGCCGTCTACGGCCGGGCGATGCCGATGATGACCACGGCCGCCGGCACCATCACGCCGGCGAGGGTCTTCGTGATGGGCGCGGGCGTCGCCGGCCTGCAGGCCATCGCCACGGCCCGGCGCCTGGGCGCCGTCGTCACCGCCACCGACGTGCGCCCGGCCGCCAAGGAGCAGGTGCAGAGCCTGGGGGCCAAGTTCGTCGCCGTCGAGGACGAGGAGTTCCAGGCCGCTGAATCGGCCGGCGGCTACGCCAAGGCGATGAGCGCCGAGTATCAGGCCAAGCAGGCTGCGCTGATCTCCGACCACATCAAGAAGCAGGACATGGTGATCACCACCGCCCTGATCCCGGGGCGGCCGGCGCCGCGGCTGGTCTCGGCCGAGCAGGTCGCCTCCATGCGGCCGGGCTCGGTGCTGCTGGACCTGGCGGTGGAGCAGGGCGGCAATGTCGAGGGCGTGGTCGCGGGCCAGGTGACGACCACCGCGGGCGGCGTCCACGTCATCGGCTACGAGAACCTGCCGGCCCGCGTGGCGGTGGACTCCTCCACCCTCTACGCCCGCAACCTGCTCGCCTTCGTCCAGCACCTGTTCGAGCAGCCGGAAGGCGCCGAGACGGACGACGACATCCTCAGGGCGTCGAGCGTCGTTCGCCGCGGCGCCGTCGTCTTCCCGGCGCCCGCCGCCTGACCACCCGGAGCCCCGCCATGCGCGCTGAATTCAACCCAGACCTGATCGCGGTCTTCGTGCTGGCGGCCTTCCTGGGCTTCCAGCTGATCAAGCGGGTCTCGACCCTGCTGCACTCGCCCCTGATGAGTCTGACCAACGCCATCGCCGCCGTGGCGGTGGTGGGGGCGATCATCATCCTCGGCGAAGAGCACACCACCCCGCTCGCCAAGGTCCTCGGCTTCGTCGCCGTGACCGCCGCGACCGTGAACCTGGTGTCGGGCTTCCTGATCACCGACCGCATGCTGAAGATGTTCAAGAAGGGGCCTTCGAAGTGATCGGCAACCCTCTCGTCGAGGCCGCCTATCTGGTGGCGGCCATCTGCTTCATCCTGTCGCTGATGTGGATGAGCCACCCGTCCACCTCGCGTCGCGGCGTGTTCGTCGGCGAGTTCGGCATGCTGCTGGCGATCGTCGGCACGCTGCTGCTCAAGGAGGTGGTGGACTACAAGCTGATCGCCGCGGCCCTCCTGCTCGGCTCGGCCATCGGCGTGCCGCTGGCCTACATGATGCCGATGACGGCGATCCCGCAGCGAACCGCCATCAGCCACTCCCTGGGCGCGCTGGCCGTGGCCCTGATCGGCGTCGTCGAGATGACCAAGCTGGCGGCCGCCGGCGCGGCCCTCAGCTTCGCCTCCGCCGCGCTCGGCTTCGAGATGCTGCTCGGCTTTTTGACCTGCACCGCCTCGGTGCTGGCCTTCGCCAAGCTGCAGGAGCTAGTTCCCACCCGGCCGATGATCTTCAAGGGCCAGCAGGCCCTCAACCTGGTGGTCTTCCTGGCGGCGGTGAGCTGCGCCGTCGTCCTGGCCCTGCATCCCCAGAGCGGTCCGCTGCTGATCGCCTTCGTGGCGCTCTCGGCCCTGTTCGGCCTGATGCTGGTCGCTCCGATCGGCGGCGCCGACATGCCGACGGTGATCGCGCTGCTCAACTCCTATGCGGGCCTGGCCGCCAGCGCCATGGGCTTTGCGCTGTCCAACAAGCTCCTGATCATCACCGGCGCGCTCGACGGCGCCTCGGGCTTCATCCTGGCGGTGATCATGTGCAAGGCCATGAACCGCTCCTTCGCCAACGTCATGTTCGGCGGCTTCGGCCAGGTGGTCGAGGGCGCCGGGGCAGGCGGCGAAGCGCGGCCGGTGCGCTCCGCCAGCCAGGAGGACGCCGCCCTGATGCTGGAGAACGCCGCCTCGGTGGTGATCGTCCCCGGCTACGGCATGGCCGTGGCCCAGGCCCAGCACAAGGTCTCCGAGCTCTATCAGACGCTTCAGAACAAGGGGGTCGACGTCCGTTTCGCCATCCATCCGGTCGCCGGCCGCATGCCCGGCCACATGAACGTCCTCTTGGCCGAAGCCAACATCCCCTACGAGCGGCTGATCGAGATGGACGAGATCAACGGCGACCTGCCGACGACGGACGTGGCCCTGATCATCGGCGCCAACGACGTGGTCAACCCCGCCGCCCGCGACGACCCGAAGAGCGCCATCGCCGGCATGCCGATCATCGAGGCCGACCGGGCCAAGGCGGTCATGGTCATCAAACGCAGCATGAAGCCTGGCTTCGCCGGCATCGAGAACGACCTCTACTACCTCGACAAGACGCACATGCTGTTCGGCGACGCCAAGGACTTCGTCGCCGGCATGGTCAAGGAGCTGGCCGGCGGCTCGGGAATGCACTGAGTCCTAGACCATTCGCAGCCGAAGTGGATGCCGGTTCGGTGTCGCGAATGGTCTAAATTCAAAGACTTATGAGCATTTGTCGGTTCATTCGAACCGCCGAATGCTCTAGTGAGTCCGACGACGATACGCTCGCGGTGTCGACCCTTCCGCGTGATCCGTGTTTTCCGTGGTTCCAAAGCGAGGCCGCCCCGATGCCAGGCGTGCACCCGTTCGTGTGGTTTCTGGTTCCACTAAATCTTGACCCAGCGGGCCGTCTCGCAGCGCCAACATGACATCGCCTTAAGCTTCCGATTGCGCGCTGGGATGCTAAGCCTTCGCGGGCTGAAGCATCCCAGGACGCCCCATGCTCTCCACGATCCATGCCGCCGGGCTGGCGCTCATCTTTTTGACGGCCACGGCGGTCGCGCCCGAGGCCCTGGCCCGGACCCCAGTCGCGCCGGCCGTCACCCAGCCGCAGAGCGTCGTGCCAGCGATCGATTTCAAGCGCCGGGTGCTGCCCAACGGGCTCGAAGTCTACACCTCGCTCGATCGGACCACGCCCAACGTCACCGTGCAGGTCTGGTACGGCGTCGGTTCGAAGAACGACCCGCAAGGCCGCTCGGGCTTCGCCCACCTCTTCGAACACATGATGTTCAAGGCGACCAAGGACCTGCCGCCGGAGAGCTTCGACCGGCTGACCGAGGACGTCGGCGGCTTCAACAACGCCTCGACCTGGGACGACTTCACCAACTACTACGAGGTGGTGCCGGCCAACCACCTGCAGCGGCTGCTGTGGGCCGAGGCCGAGCGCATGGGCTCGCTGGTGGTCGACGAGGCCAACTTCAAGTCCGAGCGCGACGTGGTGAAGGAGGAGCTGCGCCAGCGGGTGCTGGCCCAGCCCTACGGGCGGCTGTTCACCCTCTATGTGCCCGAGGCGACCTACAAGACGCACCCCTATCATCGGCCCGGGATCGGCTCGATCGCCGACCTGGACGCGGCCACCCTCGACGACGTGCGGGCCTTCCACCAGGAATACTACCGCCCCGACAACGCCGCCCTGATCGTCGTCGGCAACTTCGACGAGGCGCAGCTCAACGCCTGGATCGATGGGTACTTCGGCCCGCTGAAAGCGCCGAACCAGCCGATGCAGAAGGTGACCGCGGTGGAGCCGCCGCGCACCGGCCCCGGCGTCTTCGACGGCTACGGCCCCAACGTGCCGCTGCCGGCGGTGGCGATCACCTGGCTGGGGCCCAAGGCCTCCGATCCGGACGCGCCGGCGCTGAAGGTGCTGGACGCCATCCTTTCGGGCGGCAAGTCGGCCAGGCTCTACGACAGCCTGGTCTACGACAAGCGGATCGCCACCGAGGTCTATTCCAACGCCGACCTGCCGCAGCAGCCCGGAAACTTCATGGTCGGCGCGGTGATGGCCTCCGGCCACGACCTGAAGGAGGGCGAGGCGGCCCTCCTGGCCGAGGTCGAGCGGCTGCGCGCCGCCCCGCCCAACGAGGGGGAAATGGCGGCCGCCAAGAACCAGCTGGTCACCGCCAAGCTGCGCGAGCGCGAGACCATCGACGGCCGCGGCTTCGCCCTGGGCTACGCCCTGCGCATCCAGGGCGATGCGGCCAGGGCCAACACCGAGCTCGCCGACCTGCAGGCGGTCGCCGCCGCCGACGTGCAGCGGGTGGCGCGGAAGTATCTCGACCCGCAGCGGCGCATGACCATCCGCTACCGCGCCGAGAGCGAGCGGCCCAAGGGCGAGGCTGCGCCGGCCGAACCTGCGCCGCCCAGGACGGTGACCGCCTACACCGGCCCCGCCTACGCCCTGCTGCCGCCGGACCAGCGCCAGAAGGCGCCGCCGATCGGCCCCGCCGTGCAGCCGGTGCTGCCGGTCCCGGCCGAGCGCACCCTGGCCAACGGCCTGCGCGTGATCGTCGCCCGTTCGTCGGACCTGCCGCTGGTCACCGCCGACCTCACCGTCAAGACGGGCGCCTGGGCCGACCCGGCCGGCCTCGCCGGCGCAGCGGGCATGACCGCCGACATGCTGACCGAGGGAACGACGACGCGCTCGGCGCAGGAGATCGCCCGCCAGGCCGAATCGCTGGGCGCCAACCTCGAGACCGGCGCCGGGCTGGAGTCCTCCTCCGTCACGCTCAACGTCATGCCGGACAAGCTCGACGCCGCCATGCCGATCATGGCCGACGTGGCGCGCAATCCGGCGTTCAAGCCCGAGGAGCTGGAGCGCCAGCGCCAGCTCTCGCTCGACGCCCTGCAGGTGGCCTACCAGGAGCCGGGCGAGATCGCCGGCTATGCCGCAAGCCCGGTGGTGTTCGCCGGCACCCCGTTCGGCCACGTCGCCGCCGGCACCCCGCAGTCGATCGCCAGGCTGAAGCCGCAGGACCTCGCCGCCATCCACCGCGCCTGGTTCCGGCCGGACAACGCCGTCCTGGTGCTGAGCGGCGACATCAGCGCCGAGCAGGGCTTCGCCTTCGCCGAGCGGTGGTTCGGCGACTGGGCCAAGCCCGCGGCCCCGCTGGCCGCCGCGCCGACGATCAGGCCGACGCCGAGCCCCCGGACGGTCGCCATCGACCTGCCCGGGACCGGCCAGGCCTCGGTCAACGTGCTGAAGCCCGGCGTCGCCCGGGCAGACCCGGCCTACTACACCGCCGTGGTGGCCAACACCGTGCTCGGCGGCGGCTATTCGGCGCGGCTGAACGAGGAGATCCGGGTCAAGCGCGGCCTGAGCTACGGCGCCTCCTCGAGGCTCGCGGCGAACCGCACCACCGGCCTCTTCCGCGCCACCGCTCAGACCAAGAACGAGTCCGCCCCGCAGGTGCTGTCGCTGATCGACGAGCAGATGAAGGGCCTGGTCGCCGCGCCGCCGACGGACGCCGAGCTCAAGGCGCGCAAGTCGGTGCTGATCGGCGCCTTCGGCCGCAACCTCGCCACCTCCGGCGGCCTGGCCGACGTCCTTGGCAACTACGCCCTCTACGGCGTGCCGCTGGACGAGCTGACCCGCTACACCGCCCGCATCGAGGGCGTCAGCGCCGCCGACGTCCAGGCCTTCGCCGCCAAGGCCTTCGATCCGGCGAACGCCAGCGTGGTGGTGGTCGGCGACGCCAAGAGCTTTGCGGGGAATCTGAAGACCGCGCGGCCGAACCTGGAAGTGATTCCGGCGAGCGAGATGGATCTGGGCAGCCCGACGCTGAGAAAATCCATCCCTTGATCAAGGGAGGGACGACGTCCACCGGTCCTGGTCCCGCTCGCGGCCGATCAGCGCCAGGCCCGAGGCGATGGACTCCAGCTCCGCTCCGGTCTCGATGCGCTCGGGCGGGAAGCGGCGGCGGAAGATCTCGCGCACCGCCGGCGTCAGCGACGAGCCGCCGGTGAGGAAGACGCGGTCGATCCCGGCCGCCGGCAGCCCGGCGTCCGCCAGCGCCGCATCGACGGCGGCCTCGATCAGCGAAAGCTCCGGTGCGATCCAGGCCTCGAACTCTGCGCGCGCCACCTGGCGGCCGATGTCGATCGAGCCGGCCTGGAAGCGGAACTCGGCCGAGGTGTGCGAGGAGAGCGCGATCTTCAGGTCCGAGACCGCGCGATAGAGCTGGTAGCCGAGGTTCTCGTCCAGCACCTCGATCAGCCGGCCGATCTTCTCCGGCTCGACGGCGTCGCGCTCGAGCGCGCGGATCTCGCGCATCTCGCGGCTGGCGCGCATCAGCGCCAGCTGGTCCCAGCGGGCGAAGGCGGCGTAGTAACGATTGGGCACGGGCAGCGTCTTGCCGAAGCTCTCGTAGGCCGAGCCCTTGCCGAGCGCCGGTGAGACTAGGTTGTCGATGATCCGGTAGTCGAAGGCGTCGCCGGCCACGCCGACGCCGGACCGCCCGAGCGGATGGGCGCTGATCGAGCCCGTCCCTTCTCCCGCTTTTGGCCGCTCAAACCTCATGATCGAGAAGTCCGAGGTGCCGCCGCCGAAGTCGCCGACCAGCACGGTGGCGTCCTGGGTCAGCTCGCGGGCGAAGAAGAAGGCCGCGCCGACCGGCTCATAGGCGTAACGGATCTCCGTAAAGCCCAGCCGGCGGAACGCGGCCTCGTAGCGCGCCAGCGCCAGCTCGGCGCTGGCCGAGGCGCCGGCGAACACCACCGGCCGGCCGACGATGATGCGCGGCGACTCGGGCAGGCGCCCGTCGGCGTGCTCGCGCAGCCGCAGCAGGAAGGCCGAGAGCAGATCCTCGAACTTGTAGCGCCGGCCCAGGATCTGGGTCTCGTTGAAGCTCGCCGAGGCGGCGAAGGTCTTGAACGACTGGATGAAGCGGACCTCGTGCGGATCCTCCGCATAGGCCTCGATCGCCCAGGGACCGGCGGCGACGGTCCGCTCGCCCGGCCGATCGTGCGGCGCCTGGAAGCCGAGCGCGGAGCGGAAGGCCGTGGCCCAGCCGCTGGGCGCGTCGAGCCGCAGGAGTTCGGCCGGGCCGTCCGCGCCGGCCAGCGCCAGCACCGTGTTGGTGGTGCCGAAGTCGATGCCGAGGCTGAGGGCGGGCATAACGGGCTCCTCTGGGGCGGCGACGCCGAACGCCCCCTCAGTCCCTTCGGGACAGCTCCCCCGCTATGCGGGGGAGCACCTTTGGCCCAGATCCTCCGCCGCGAAGCGGGAAAGGTGGCTCGCGAAGCGAGACGGAGGGGGCGTCTTCGGCCCTTACCCCTCCACCACCGCCAGGTCGCCGTCGTGGGCGCAGACGGTGGCCATCTGCAGGATGCGCGAGACCGAGGCCGACAGCGGGCAGATCTGCACCGGCTTGGAGAGGCCGAGCAGGATCGGGCCGATCACCGTGGCCCCGCCCAGCGCCTGGATCAGCTGGGTGGAGATGGCGGCCGAGTGGATCGCCGGCATGATCAGGACGTTGGCCGCGCCCGACAGGCGCATGAACGGGAAGTTGACCCGCGCCTCGGGGATCAGCGCCAGCTCCGGCGGCATCTCGCCCTCGTACTCGAAGTCCAGGCCCTCCATCTCGTCGAGCATGGCCACCGCCTCACGCACCTTCTCCGAGCGCTCGCCCATCGGATTGCCGAAGGAGGAGTAGCTTATGAAGGCGACCTTGGGGGCGTAGCCCAGGTTGCGCACCGCTCTCGCCGCCTCGATGGCGATCTCCACCAGGTCCTCGGCGTCGGGCATCTCGGTGACGTTGGTGTCGGCGATGAACAGGGTGCGGCCCTTGGCCAGCACCACGCTCATGCCCATGACCCGCCCGCCTGGGGCCGGGTCGATGACCTGCAGCACCTCGCCCAGCACCTGGTCGAAGGCGCGGGTGACGCCGGTCACCATGCCGTCGGCGTGGCCGGCGGCGACCATCGAGGCGGCGAAGGAGTTGCGGTCCTGGTTGATCAGCCGCTGGACGTCGCGCCGCAGGAAGCCCTCGCGCTGGAGACGCTGGTAGAGGCTCTCGACGAACGCCTCGTTCCAATGGGAGAGGCGCGCGTTGATGATCTCGAGCTTGGCGTCCTTCGGGTCGAGGCCGACCAGGTGCATGTTGTTGTGCACCAGCTCCTCGCGGCCGACCAGGATGGCGTCGCCCAGGCCGCTGGACTGGAAGGCGTAGGCCGCGCGGATGACGCTGGGCTCCTCGCCCTCGGCGAAGACGATCTTCTTCTTCGGCCCCGCCTGCACCGCGCCCTGCAGCTTCTGCAGGAAGGCCGCGGTCGGGTCGAGCCGCTGGGCCAGCGTCGCGCGGTAGGCGTCCATGTCCTCGATCGGCTTGCGCGCCACCCCGGTGTCCATCGCCGCCTGGGCGACGAACGGCGGGATGTAGGAGATCAGCCGCGGGTCGAACGGGGTCGGGATGATGTACTCCGGCCCGAACTTCAGCTGCGCGCCGTGATAGGCGGAAGCGACCTCGTCGGGCACGTCCTCGCGGGCGAGCTGCGCCAGCGCGTTGGCGCAGGCGATCTTCATCTCCATGTTCACCCGCCGCGCCCGCACGTCGAGCGCGCCGCGGAAGATGTAGGGGAAGCCGAGCACGTTGTTGACCTGGTTCGGATAGTCGCTGCGGCCGGTCGCGACGATGGCGTCGGGCCGGACGGCGTAGACCTCCTCCGGGGTGATCTCCGGGTCGGGATTGGCCATGGCGAAGATGATCGGCTTCGGCGCCATCGCCTTGACCATCTCCGACGTCAGCGCCCCCTTCACCGACAGGCCGATGAAGACGTCAGCGCCCTGCAGGGCTTCGGCGAGCGTGCGCGCGTCGGTCTCGACGGCGTGGGCGCTCTTCCACTGGTTCATCTCGTTGGTGCGGCCGCGCCAGATCACGCCCTTGGAATCGCAGGCGATGACGTTCTGCGGCGACACGCCCATGGCCTTGATCAGGTCGAGCGTGGCGATGCCCGCCGCGCCCGCGCCGTTCAGCACCACCTTGATCCTGGAGATGTCGCGCCCGGTGATCGCACAGGCGTTGATCAGGCCGGCGGCGGAGATGATCGCCGTGCCGTGCTGGTCGTCGTGGAACACCGGGATGTCGAGCAGCTCTTGCAGCTCGGCCTCGATGCGGAAGCACTCGGGGCTTCTGATGTCCTCGAGGTTGATGCCGCCGAAGGTGACGCCGATGTTCTTGGCGACGGTGATGATCTCGTCCGGATCGGTGGCCGAGCATTCGATGTCGATGGCGTCGACGTCGGCGAAGCGCTTGAAGAGGACGCCCTTGCCCTCCATCACCGGCTTCGAGGCCAGCGCGCCCAGGTTGCCGAGCCCCAGGATCGCGGTGCCGTTGGAGAACACCGCCACCAGGTTGCCCTTGGAGGTGTAGTCGTAGGCGGTCTCGGGCTCCTCGGCGATCTTCAGCACCGGAACGGCCACGCCGGGCGAATAGGCCAGGCTCAGGTCGCGCTGGGTGGCCATCGGCTTGGTGGCGGCGATGGCGATCTTTCCGGGCGTCGGGTGCTTGTGGAAGCTGAAGACTTCCTCGTCGGTGAATGTACGCTTTTCGGCGTCGCTCATGTGGCGGCGTTTCCCTGTGACGAGGCGGCGGTCGGAGGCGCGAACCTACAGAGCCGGAACCTGCGGAACAACCTTCACTTATGTGCTGAGGACGTGATTCGTGATGCAGAAGGCGTCCTCGCCGCGATGAGCGGGGAAGCCATTGACCCGGGGACCGTCGCGCGGGACTAACGGCGCGCCTTTGACGAACGGGAGAAGCGCGTGAGCGAGCCGTTGAAGATCGCCGTGGCCGGCGCCCTGGGCCGGATGGGGCGCGCCGTCGCCGCCGCGGTGCAGGCCGATCCGCAGCTGCGGCTGGCCGCCCGCTTCGACCGGCCGGGCGTCAGCGATCCCGCCGTCGAGCTGGTCGCTCAAGACGCGGCGCTCGCCGCCGCCGACGTGGTCATCGACTTCTCGACGGCCGCGGCCTCGACCGCGCTGGCCGAGACCTGCGCCGCGCGCGGGGGGCCGGCCCTGGTGATCGGCTCGACCGGCTTCGACGAAGCTCAGCTCGCGGCCCTGGCGGCGGCGGCCCAGCGCCTCGCGATCCTGCGCGCCGGAAACTTCTCGCTCGGCGTCAACATGCTGATGGGCCTGGTCGAACAGGCCGCCCGGGCGCTGCCGGCGGACTACGACGTCGAGGTCTTCGAGGCCCACCACCGCCGCAAGATCGACGCGCCCTCCGGCACCGCCCTGATGCTGGGCGAGGCCGCCGCCCGCGGCCGCGGGGTGGAGCTGGCGAAGGTCGCCCGCCACGGCCGCGAGGGCATCACAGGCGCGAGGCTGCAGGGCGAGATCGGCTTCTCCGTGCTGCGCGCCGGCGGGATCATCGGCGAGCACAGCGTGGTGTTCGGGTCCGACGAGGAGATCCTCACCCTGTCGCACTCGGCCCGCGACCGCGGCCTCTTCGCCAAGGGCGCGCTCGCCGCCGCCCGCTGGCTGGCCGGCAAGCCAGCCGGCGCCTACGACATGCAGGACGTGCTGGGGTTCAGGTCTCCGCCTTAATGGCGAGCGACGTCACCCCTGGCCCGTCGAGCCGAACCCGCCCGCGCCGCGAGCGGTCTCGTCCAGGCTCTCCACCTCGCGCCAGCCGGCCTGGATGACCGGGGCGATGACCAGCTGGGCGATGCGGTCGCCCCTGCGGATGGTGAAGTCCTCTTCGCCGAGGTTGATCAGGATCACCTTCACCTCGCCGCGATAGTCGGCGTCGATCGTGCCCGGCGTGTTCAGGCAGGTGACGCCCGCCTTCAGCGCCAGGCCCGAGCGCGGCCGAACCTGACCCTCGAATCCCACCGGCAGGGCGAAGGCGAGGCCCGTCGGCGCCGCGTAGCGCGAGCCGGGCTTCAGCACGAAGGGCTCGTGCTCGGGCACGGCGGCGCGCAGGTCCATGCCGGCGGCGTGCGCGGTCTCATAGGCCGGCAGGGGCAGGCCTTCGCCATGCGGCAGGCGCTGGATCGGGATGACGGGGGAAGTGGTCACGAAAGCTCCTCGGCGATCCGTTCGGCCAGTTTGCGCGCCACGGCGCCCTTTGAAAGACGGTCCCAGCGCTCGACGCCGCCGCGGCTGACGATGGCCACGGTGTTGTCGTCGCCGCCCATCACGCCGGGCAGGCTGACGTCGTTGGCGACGATCCAGTCGCAGCCCTTCTTCGCCAGCTTGGCGCGGGCGTTCTCTTCCAGGTCGTGGGTCTCGGCGGCGAAGCCTATGACCAGCCGCGGCCGCTTCGGCGACTTCGCCAGCGTGGCCAGGATGTCCGGGTTTTCGACCAGGGCGATCGGCGGCGGGCCGTCGGCGCCCTTCTTGAGCTTGCGCGCGCCCGCCGTCTGCGGCCGCCAGTCGGCGACGGCGGCGACGCAGACGGCGATCTCGGCTGGCAGGGCGGCCTCGCAGGCCTCCAGCATCTCGCGGGCGGTCTCGACGTCGAGGCGGGTCACGCCGGGCGGGGTCGGCTGGGCGACGGGGCCTGCGACCAGCGTGACCTGCGCGCCCAGCTCGGCCAGGGCGCCGGCGATGGCGAAGCCCTGCTTGCCCGACGAGCGGTTGGTGATCACCCGCACCGGGTCGATCGGCTCGGCGGTGGGGCCGGCGGTGACGATGGCGCGTTTCCCCGCGAGCGGGCGGGCGCCCGCTACGGAAAGGGCGGCCTGGATCGCCGCCAGGATCGCCGGCGGCTCGGCCATGCGGCCCTCGCCGTACTCGCCGCAGGCCATCGGCCCCTCGTCCGGACCGACGAACAGCACGCCGTCGGCCTTGAGCTGGGCGAGGTTGCGCCGGGTCGCCGGATGCTCCCACATCCGCACGTTCATCGCCGGCGCCATCAGCACCGGCTTGTCGGTGGCCAGCAGGGTCGTGCTGGCCAGATCCGAGGCCAGGCCCGCCGCGGCCTTCGCCATCAGGTCGGCGGTCGCCGGCGCCACCACCACCAGGTCGGCCGAGCGCGACAGTTCGATGTGGCCCATCTCCGCCTCGTCGGTCAGCGAAAAGAGCTCGGAATAGACCTTGTCCTCGGCGAGCGCGGCGAGCGACAACGGGGTGACGAACTCCGCTCCCGCCTGGGTCAGGATCGGCCGCACGGCGAGGCCCGCCTTGCGGCAGAGCCGGACGAGCTCCAAAGATTTGTAGGCCGCGATCCCGCCGCCGACGATCAGGAGAATCCGCTCTTCGGCCAAGGCCAGCCCCTCGAACGCATGGGAGCGCAGCTTTAAGCCAAGAGGCCGCGCGGGACAAACGCGGCCGAATGGGGCGCCACCTGTGCGGGAAGGACTCGACTCGTTCGCATTTTTCTGTTCTTTCTTTGTTCCAGCTTGGCTTTTGGGAGCAGGATGATGGCTGGGATGAGAAAGGCGCCGCTGGCCGCGGGCGCCCTGATGGCGGCGGCCTTGGCGGTGCTGGCGGGGTGCGACAACGGCCCCTCGGCCGTGGGCAAGCAGGCGGCCGGGAGCCAGATGGCCACGGCCGGCACGACCGCGCCGTCCGCCGAGGCGCCGAAGGTCGACCACCGCAAGGATCCGGTGAAGCTGGTGGACGGCAAGCCGGTGTGGGCCGCCAGCCGGCGATATTCCGCCGATGAAAGCGCCCAGCACGCCTTCGACCGCAACGGCGAGTCCTTTGGGGCGAAGAACCTGGACGACTATGTCCGGAAGGCGCACGCCTTCGTCGAGCATCCGCCCAAGGGCGTGGAGACGTTCGCCCGCGCCAACGGCGACACCCTGTTCTACGACGCCAAGGCCAACGTCTTCGCCGTCGCCGACAAGGCCGGCGCGCCGCGCACCATGTTCAAGCCCGACGACGGCGCGGCCTACTGGCAGGAACAGAAGGACCGCGAAGCCAAGCGCCAGACGGCACGGGCCGAGAAGCGGTCGCACAAGGACGACGACGCCTAGAGCGGGTTGAGATCAGACGACTCCGTATCCTGAGTTGGCGAAGTAGTTTCGGCATTCCTCTGGGTCGTAGGTGTCGAGCAACTCGGCGGTGGCGGTCAGGAGACCGTCGTAGGATCGCGCCTGGGCTTTTCGCAGGCCCTGTTTGAGCTTCGAGAAGACCTGCTCGATGGGGTTCAGGTCGGGAGAGTATTTCGGCAGGAAGAGCAGCTTGGCGCCGGTGGCGCGGATGGCCTTGCGGACCAGCTTGCCGCGATGGCTGCCGAGGTTGTCCATGATCACCAGGTCGCCGGCCTTGAGAGTCGGGACCAGCAAGGTGCGATGGGGTGGACGCCTCCTGACGGCCTCGAAGTGCCAGAGTGGAGGTGTTGAAGCACCACTACGAAGGAGGCGTCCGTGGGCGAGGTTACAACGATCGGGCTCGATCTGGCGAAGAGCATCTTCCAGGCGCACGGCGCGGAT
>NZ_DATELG010000138.1:0-5794 GCF_035276905.1 Phenylobacterium sp.
TGGCCGGCCTGGGGCGGCGGCGGGGCCTGCTGCGGGCGGTGCGGACCGTGCTCCGGCGGCGGCTGTTGCGCGGGCTGGCCCTGGGCCTGGCGCGCCTTGGCCTGCTGGCCGGCGTTCCACATCGGCCCGCCGTTCTCGATCTGCGGCTGGGTCTGGGCCAGCGCGCCTGTGGCGGCGCTTGCCATCAGCAAGGCGGCCAGGCTGATCAGTCTCGATTTCATCGTCTTTTCCGGGCGGCCGAAGCGCGGCCGCATGCGTTGTCCTGGGCCGCCGTTGTGCACGGCCCAGCCTGAACCCGACTTGAATGAGACGGAGCCCGGGGGCAAGTCTGCCGGACCAGAAGCGGAGCTCAAGCGCGCGTGCCGGCGATCCCCAACGACATCCTGGGCTTCTGGCGTTCGGCCGGCCCCTCGAAGTGGTTCAAGCACGCCCGGGCCTTCGACGAGGCCATCCGCCTGAAGTTCGAGCCCGTGCACCACGCCGCCGCGCGCGGCGAGTACGACCGATGGGCCACGACGGCGGAGGGCGCGCTGGCGCTGCTGATCCTGCTCGACCAGTTCCCGCGCAGCCTCTACCGCGGCTCGGGCCACGCCTTCGCCACCGACGGCAAGGCCCGCGCCGTCGCCCGCGCCGCCGTCGAGGCCGGCTTCCACCTGGCCGTGGAGCCGGGCCTTCGGCAGTTCTTCGTGCTGCCGTTCGAGCATTCTGAGGATCTCGCCGACCAGGAGTTCGCGATCGCGATCGCCAGCGAACTGGGCGACGCCGAACTGCTGAAGTGGGCGCGCATCCACCACGACATCATCGCCCGCTTCGGCCGCTTCCCCCACCGCAACCCCGCCCTCGGCCGCGCGATGACCGCGCCCGAGCAGGAGTATCTCGACGAGGGCGGGTTCGGGGGGTGAAGCTGCGTTCCGACTCGACCTCCCGTGGGATAACCTCGTCCCAATGAACGCCCCCCTCGCCCACTCAGGCGCCGTCGCGCCGCCGGACCATCCGGAGCGGCAGTACCTGGCCCTGCTCGCCGACATCCTGGAGAACGGGATCAAGCGCGAGGACCGGACCGGCGTCGGCACGCTCGGCGTGTTCGGCCGGCAGATGCGGTTCGACCTTTCCAAGGGCTTCCCGCTGCTGACCACCAAGAAGCTGCACCGCAAGTCGATCATCCTGGAGCTGCTCTGGTTCCTGCGCGGCGACACCAACGTCCGCTGGCTGCAGGAGCGCGGCGTGACCATCTGGGACGAGTGGGCCGACGCCGACGGCGACCTCGGCCCGGTCTACGGCAAACAGTGGCGCTCGTGGGCGGCGCCGGACGGCCGCGTGATCGACCAGATCGCGGGTGTCGTGCACAGCCTGAAGACCAATCCGTCGAGCCGCCGGCACATCGTCAGCGCCTGGAACCCGGCCGACGTCGACGACATGGCCCTGCCGCCCTGCCACTGCCTGTTCCAGTTCTTTGTCGCCGATGGAAAGCTGAGCTGCCAGCTCTACCAGCGCTCGGCCGACGTCTTCCTGGGCGTGCCGTTCAACATCGCCTCCTACGCCCTCCTGACCCTGATGATGGCCAAGGTCACGGGCCTGGAGCCGGGCGAGTTCGTGCACACCTTCGGCGACGCCCACCTCTATCTGAACCACCTCGACCAGGCCCGCCTGCAGCTGACCCGCGAGCCGCTGCCGCTGCCGACGATGCGCATCGTGGACAAGCCCGACCTGTTCAGCTTCGAGTACGAGGATTTCAAGCTGGAAGGCTATCAGGCCCACCCGGCGATCGCCGCGCCGATCGCGGTGTAAGGGGGGCCCATGTCCCGCATCACCCTCTCCGCCGGCCCGATCGCGCGGGCCCGCAACGGCGTCATCGGCAAGGACGGTCGCCTGCCCTGGCGGCTGAAGAGCGACCTGGCGATCTTCCGCGCGGTCACCATGGGCAAGCCGGTGATCATGGGCCGCAAGACCTGGGAGAGCCTGCCGAAGAAGCCGCTGGTCGTGCGCACCAACATCGTCCTGTCGCGCGACGGCTCGTTCGAGCCGCAGGGCGCCGTGGCCTGCGAAGACTTCTCCGAAGCCGTGCAGATCGCCCGCGAGCAGGCCGAGGAGGACGGCCGTGACGAGATCTGCGTGATCGGCGGCGCCTCGCTGTTCGAGCTGGCGCTGTCGCGCGCGCGCCGGCTCTACCTGACGGAGGTCGAGGCCGAGGTCGAGGGCGACGTAAGGCTCTCGGCGATCGACGAGAGCCGCTGGCGCGAGGTGCGGCGCGAGGCGCATCCGGCGTCCGAGCAGGACCAATACCCCTTCGTCTTCCGCGTGCTGGAGCGCCTATAGTCCTCGCAAAGCCTGGAGACCCCGATGGACGACGGCGCCTTCGACGTGCAGCACGCCGCGCGCGAGCTGGCCTACGCCATGCCGCTGGCGCAGATCAATCCAGCCAACCCGGAGCTCTTCCGCACCGACAGCTTCTGGCCCTATTTCGAACGGCTGCGCGGCGAGGATCCGGTGCATTGGGCGGTCTCGCCCGTGCCCGAGATCGGCGGCTACTGGTCGGTGACGCGCTACAACGACATCGTCGCGGTCGACACCGACCACGAGACCTTTTCCTCGGAACCCGCGATCGTCCTGCCGGACCCCGATCCGGACTTCACGCTGCAGATGTTCATCGCCATGGACCCGCCCCGGCACGAGGACCAGCGCAAGACCGTCGCCCCGATCGTCTCGGGCCCCAACCTCGCCAACCTGGAGCCGGTCATCCGCGAGCGGGCGGGTCGGATCCTCGACGAACTGCCGATCGGCGAGGAATTCGACTGGGTCGACAAGGTCTCGATCGAGCTCACCACCATGACGCTGGCGACCCTGTTCGACTTCCCCTGGGCGGACCGGCGCAAGCTGACGCGCTGGGCCGACGTGACGACCGCCCCGCCGGACAGCCACCTGTTCGAACCCGGCCGCGGCCACGAGCAGCGCAAGGAAGAGCTGCTGGAGTGCGTCGGCTACTTCAGCCAGCTGTGGAACGAACGGGCCAACGCCGCGCCGAGGCACGACCTGATCTCGATGCTGGCCCATGGCGAATCGACGCGGCACATGAGCCGGCTGGAGTACCTCGGGAACCTGGTCCTGCTGATCGTCGGCGGCAGCGACACCACCCGCAACACCATCACCGGCTCGGTGCTGGCGCTGAGCCGGAACCCGGACCAGGCGCGGCTGCTGCGCGCCGATCCCGAGCTGATCCCCGCCATGGTCTCGGAGACCATCCGCTGGCAGACGCCGGTGGCCTACATGCGCCGCACGGCCACCCGCGATGTCGAGCTCGGCGGCAAGCGCATCCGCAAGGGCGACAAGGTCGCCATGTGGTACGTCTCCGGCAACCGCGACGAGACGGTGATCGCGCGGCCGAACGACTTCTGGATCGAGCGGCCCAGGGTGCGCCAGCACCTTTCGTTCGGCTTCGGCATCCACCGCTGCATCGGCAACCGGCTGGCGGAGCTGCAGCTGAAGATCATCTGGGAGGAGATCCTCAGGCGCTTCCCGGTGATCGAGGTCACCGGCGAGCCGACCTTCGTCTACTCCTCGTTCGTGAAGGGCTACGAGCGGCTGCCGGTGGTGATCCCGCGGCGGGCGTAGATATCATCTTCATCTCATCCGCTCTTCCCGCTTCGAAGCGTCAAGGCGGCCGCAACGCCTGCAACGAAAAACGCCTGAATCCCGACAAATCGCCCTTCTCCCCCTTGCGGGAGAAGGACGCCATGGTGAAAGCCACGCCCCTGCCGGAGAGGATCAGTCAGCCGCGCTCGTTCCAGCCATAGGCCACCCAGTGGTGGCCGCCGAGGTGGCGCGCTTCGATCACGTCAGTTTGACGACGGCGCGCCCGCGCGGAGCGGCGCGCGCGCAGCGCCAAACCGGAGAAGGCGAGGAGCGCGCTGGCCATGATGGCGATCACCGCCACGGTCGCGGCGGCGAACACCGCCATCACCGCGCCCACGATCACGGCCGCGCCGGTGGCCACGGCGCCGCCGATCGCCGCCAAGCTGCGGAGCGCGGATCCCTCCCGGACGGCGAATTCTTTCACCATGGCGTCCTCACACCAGCCTTTGCCGCAGGCTGTAACCACCTATGTTGGTCCACAGGTTCCCCACGTCAACTGAAGATGATCTGTGAACAGCGCGCCTGCGCGACTATGCCGCCCCCTGAAGCGCCAGGGAGCGGCGCTCGCGCATCACGGTGTCGAAGGCGGCGTTGATGGCCGCGGCCTTGGCCTCGGCGACGTCGATGAACTCGCTGGGCAGGCCGCGGGCGCGGGCCCGGTCGGGGTGGGCCTCGGAGAGCTGGGCCTTCCAGGCGGCGCGGACCTCCCCGTCGGGGGCGTCGTGGGCGACGCCGAGCACCGCATAGGGGTCCTGTTTCTCCAGCCCCAGGTGCGTGGCCTTGAGCCGGCGGAAGGTCAGCGGGCTCTGGCCGAACAGCTCGGAGACCCGCTGCAGGTAGGCGAGCTCGTCGGCGCTCACCACCCCGTCGGAGGTGGCGACGAAGAACAGGCCGTCGAGCACGTCCTCCAGGAGTTGCGGGCAGTGGCGATAGCGCTTGGCCAGCCGGCGCGCGTAGCTCTCGAAGCCGCGGGTGGTCTGGCGCGCCAGCTGGTAGAGCCGCCGCACGTTGCCCTGGCTTTCCGGCTCCGGCTGGAAGACCTCGGCGAAGGCTTCGTATTCCGACGCCTGGGCGCGGCCGTCCGCCTTGGCGAGCTTGGCGCCCAGCGCCGTCACCGCGGTGGTGAAGGCCGGGTCCTCGCCCGGCAATCCGGGCGGACAGGTCGGGCAGTCCGCCTCGTCCAGGTTCCGGACCGCCAGGCCCGCGATTTTGCGCCAGAAGCTCATCGGAGTAGGTGAAAGCCTTAGGACGGCTCAGGCTGCAACACAACGATGGTAGTCGCCAGGAGACATTAAGTTTTGGACAGCGCCTGGAGCTTCGCCATCGACCGCGGCGGGACCTTCACCGACGTGATCGGTCGCAGCCCCGACGGGCGCGAGACCTCGCTCAAGCTCCTGTCGTCTTCCACCGCCTATACGGACGCCGCCGTCGAAGGGATGCGCAGGATCCTGCGCGCGGCGCCCGGCGCCCCCTTCCCCGCCGAGCGGGTGGCGGCGATCCGCATGGGCACGACCGTCGCCACCAACGCCCTTCTGGAGCGCGCCGGCGCCAGGACCCTGTTCGTCACCTCCACGGGCTTCGGCGACGCGCTGGTCATCGGCGACCAGGCCCGGCCGGAGCTGTTCGCCCTCGACATCCGCAAGGCGCCCCCGCTCTACGCCGGCGTCGTCGAGGCGGACGAGCGGCTGGGCGCCGACGGCGGCGTGGTCCGCCCGCTGGGCGCCGAGGCGCTCAAGGCCCGGCTCGCGGCCGCGGTCGCCGAGGGCTTTCAATCCTGCGCGATCGCCTTCCTGCACGCCGACCTGAACCCGGCGCACGAGCTGGCGGCGGGCGAGCTGGCGCGCCAGGCGGGCTTTGGCTTCGTGGCGCTGAGCCATGAGGTCTCGCCCCTGCCCCGCTTCCTGCCGCGGGCGGAGACCACCGTCGCCGACGCCTATCTGACGCCCGTGCTGCAGGCCTATGTCCGACAGGTGGCGGAGGCCGTGGCCGGCGCGCCGCTCTACTTCATGACCTCGGCCGGCGGCCTGGTGCGGGCCGAGGCCTTCCGCGGCCGCGACGCAGTGGTCTCCGGCCCGGCCGGCGGCGTCGTCGGCGTGGCCGAGACGGCGCGGCGGGCGAGCTGGCGCGCCAGGCGGGCTTTGGCTTCGTGGCGCTGAGCCATGAG
>NZ_DATELG010000139.1:0-8136 GCF_035276905.1 Phenylobacterium sp.
CCTTGCGGGCGTCGTCGAGCTGGGCCTGGGAATTGACGCCGGCGCGGGCGAGTTCCTGCACGCGCCGGTACTGGACGGCGGCGTCGCGGGCTTCGGCCTCGGCGGCGGCGATGTTGGCGTCCTGGATCGCGAGCTCCACCGGCCGCTGGCCCTTGCGCGCGTCCTGCGCCTGCGCCCTGGCGGCGGCGAGCTCGGCGGCGGCCTGGTCGCGCTGGGCCTGCAGCTGCTGCGGATCGACGACGAACAGCGGCTGGCCGGCCGTCACCTGCGCGCCGCGCACCACGAAGACCGAGCGGACCGAGCCTGCGACCGGGGCCGCCAGATAGAGCGGCTCGCCCTCGATGTAGCCCGAGAGCGTGGGGGCGCGTCGGAAGCGCGGGGCGAGCGCAAGGCCGACGATCAGCACGGCCGCCGCGAGCAGCAGGAGCAGGACGAGCGGAGGCGGGCGCTTCATCGGGCGGTCTCCTGAAGCAGCCCGCTGGCGAGGGTCTCGACGTGCTGATGGGCGAGGGCCGCAAGGTCGAAGGACGGGGCGCCCACGGGGACGAAAGTCTCGCGCCAGATCACCCCCATCACCAAGGGCGCCGCGATCTGCAGGGCGTAGGCGCGCGGATCGCCGGGGCGCACTTCGCCGCGGGCCTGGGCGGCGGCGATGGCCGCGGCGAGCGCGTCCAGCGCCTGGGCCGCCAGCTCGTCGTGCCAGACCCGGGCGAGTTCGGGGAAGTTGCGCGCCTCGCCGATCACCATCTTGGCCACGCCGCCGAAGGCCGGCGCGCCGGCCGCCGCGGTCAGGCGCTCGGCGACCAGGCGCAGGAGGTCGCGGAACGGGCCGGGATGCTGGGCGAACATGTCGCGCAGGCCCAGCACATTGGGCGCGATCGCCTGGCCGACGACGGCGCGGAACAGCTCTTCCTTGGTCGCGAAATAGAGGTAGAGGGCGCCCTTCGAGACCCCGGCGCGGCGGGCGATCTCCTCCAGCCGCGCCGCCGCAAAGCCCTTCTCGGCGAACACCGCCAGCGCCGCCGCCACGATCTCCGCCGGCCGGTCGGCCTTGCGTCGCCGGAAGCGTGGTTCGCCCGACATCACGGCCCCTGATAACTGACCCGTCAGTTATTAGCACATCCCTCCCTTGATGGGGAGGGACAGACCGCGAAGCGGTCAGGGCGGGAAGTGTGGGGCAGGGGCGCTGGGCAGCATGTGCCGATCGGCATTCGTTAACCATGCCGAGTTCGTCGTTCTGAGGCCATAAGCCTAATAAAAACAGTCGCCTGCTGCCTGGCCCGCGGCTTGCGATGCAGCGTCCGGCGAAAAATCGCCCGCCAGCCGAAGCTGGCCGAACCCCTCCAGAATGGATGCGACGCGATGCTGTACAATTCAGTGAACACGAACGTGGGCGCCATGGTGGCGCTCCAGAACCTCAATGCGACCGATAAGGAGCTGTCCGACACTCAGACACGCATCAACACCGGCTTGCGGGTGGCGAGTGCGAAGGACAACGGCGCAATCTGGGCTATCGCCCAGAACCAGAGGGCCACGTCGCAGTCGCTGAACGCCGTGAAGGACTCGCTGCAGCGCGGTCAATCGACCGTCGATGTGGCGCTTGCCGCGGGGGAGTCCGTCTCGGACCTGCTCCTTCAGATGAAGGAAAAGGCTCTGGCGGCTTCGGATACGACCCTCGACACGAACAGCCGCGTCGCGCTCAACGACGACTTCGTCTCGTTGCGCGACCAGATCCGGAAGGCCGTGAACAACGCGGAATTCAACGGCGCGAACATGCTGAAGGGGAGCAACCCGACGGACATCGCCGCGCTCGCCAATTCGGATGGGACTGCGACCATCACGGTCAAGGCCCAGCCGATGGATCTGGGAACCGGCGCGCTGTCGGCGCTGACCGACACGTCGTCCATCGGCACCCAGTCGCTGGCGCTCGGGATGATCACCACGATCAACCAGGCGATCATCAATGTTTCGGCTTCGCTGTCGGCGCTCGGCACGGGGTCGAAGTCATTGGCCTCGCACCTGACCTTCATTGGAAAGCTGCAAGACACGGTGGATGCCGGCGTGGGCAACCTGGTCGACGCCGACCTAGCGAAGGATAGCGCAAAGCTCCAGGCGCTGCAGACCAAGCAGCAACTCGGGGTCCAGGCGCTGTCCATCGCCAATCAGGCGCCGCAGAGCATCCTGTCTCTGTTCAAATAGGCCGGACAGTCGCGGCCGGGCGGTCCTTCGGGGCCGCCCGGCTTTTTCTTGCCTAGCCACCGGCAAGTTTTGCCGACCGCGCTGGGCAAGAATTGCAGTGCGCGGGCGAGGCGCTCGGCAAAAGCTGCCGGGCTTAACCTTGGATAACAGACCTATAATACTGTGATTTCAGTGGCTTGTGATGCGCGGCAAGCTTTGCCGGGTTGGCGCCTGCCTTGCTGCAAAGACTGCCGGGCAAAAAGCCCCCGGCAGTCAAAACGACGCCGGTCCCTGAGAAAGGTACAGTCGTATGTCTATGAACAGCGTCAATACGAATGTCAGCGCCATGGCCGCGCTGCAAAACCTGGCCGTGACCCAAAACGAACTCGCGACCACCCAGTCCCGGATCAACACCGGCCTGAAGGTGGCGAGCGCCAAGGACAACGGCGCCGTCTGGGCCATCGCCCAGAACCAGCGTGCGACCTCGCAATCGCTGGACGCCGTCAAGGACTCGCTGCAGCGCGCCTCGTCGACCGTCGACGTCGCCCTGTCGGCCGGCGAAAGCGTCTCGGACCTGCTGCTTCAGATGAAGTCGAAGGCCCTGGCCGCTTCCGACACCACCCTGGACACCAACAGCCGGATCGCGCTGAACGACGACTTCAAGTCGCTCCGCGACCAGATCACGAAGGCGGTGAACAACGCCGACTTCAACGGCGCCAATATGCTGAAGAACGGCGGCGCGCAGATCCAGGCGCTCGCCAACGCCGACGGCACCCAGGTGATCTCGGTGCAGGCGCAGGATCTGTCGCTGGGCGGCACGGGCGCGCTGAACGGGCTGTCGACGACGGCCACGATCGGCACCCAGACGGCCGCCACCAACATGATCGCCACGGTCAACACGGCGATCACGAATGTGTCGAGCGCGCTCTCCAAGCTGGGCACCGGTTCGAAGGCGCTGTCCTCGCACCTGACCTTCGTCGGCAAGCTGCAGGACTCGATCGACGCCGGCGTGGGAAACCTCGTCGACGCCGACCTGGCGAAGGAAAGCGCGAAGCTGCAGGCCCTGCAGACCAAGCAGCAGCTTGGCGTCCAGGCCCTGTCGATCGCGAACCAGTCCTCGTCGATCCTGCTCGGCCTCTTCCGCTAAGGCCAAAGCCGCGCGGGCCCTTGGCGGGGCTCGCGCACGCATGGCGGCGGGGAGGGCGACCTTCCCGCCGTTCGTGCATGACAGAGGAGCGCTGACGCTCCGCGCCAGCGAACAGGAGCATGCAGAACAAGGTAGTCCCCGTCGCAGTCCCCCCGGAGAACCCCTATGGCCGCCGGGCGGCCGCCGGCGCCTCGGGCGCGGCTGCGCAATCGGACAGCGTCCTCCCGAACGAGGAGGAGGTCAATCTGCGGCTGATCATCGAAGAGGATCTCGCCGCGCAGAGCTACGTCTACAAGACGGTCAACTCCCGCACCGGCGAGGTGGTCCAGCAGTACCCGCGCGAGGAAGTCCTGCGGATGCGCGAGGACGCCAACTACCAGGCCGGCGGCGTGATCCGCACCAAGGCCTGATCGCTCGTTTCCTGGCCGCCGAAAGCCTTAACGGGATCGGCCTCATGGTTAAAGAAACCGCCCCGGAAGCCCGGCGGCGGCGTTCGTCGTTAACCTTTCGATTACCATAAAATTCCTAGCCTCCTTGGAAGCCCACGCGACTCGGGCGAAGCGAGTCGGGCGAGAGACGACTAGGAGAATCCGTCATGTCGATCAGCGTGCACACCAACAAGCCTGCGCTGATTGCGCTGCAAAACCTTAACAAGACGAACGACCAGATCGGCGAAGTCCAGAACCACATCAACACCGGTCTGAAGATCGCCACGGCCCAGGACAACGCCGCGGTCTGGTCGATCGCCCAGAACCAGCGCGCCGACATCGGCGCGCTCGGCGCGGTCAAGATGAGCCTGGATCGGGCCAACTCGATCGCCGAAGTCTCGATGACGGCGGGGGCGACGGTCTCGGACCTGCTGGTGCAGCTGAAGGAAAAGGTCGTCGCGGCGATGGACACCTCCATCGACACCGCCTCGCGGACGGCCCTCGATTCCGAATTCAAGTCGATCCTGCGGCAGATCGGTCAGGTCACGGACAACGCCGCGTTCGACGGCGCCAACCTGCTGAACGGGCTGAGCGGATCGGGCGCGACGAGCATTCAGTTCCTCGCCAATTCCGCCGCGAGCTCCTACATCACGCTCTCCACCCAGGACATGAGCCTGGCCGGCACAGGCGGGCCGGGGGCCGGCCAGATCATCACCATGTCGGTGGGCTCCTCGCTGGACAGCGTCACGATCTCCACCGCGGTGCTGGCGCAGCTCAACCAGTCGATCCAGAACGTGAACCAGGCGCTGGGCTCGCTTGGCTCGCAGGCCAAGCAGATCACCTCGCACTCCGACTTCGTGGGCAAGCTGACCGACACCCTGCAGGCCGGCGTCGGCAACCTCGTCGACGCGGACCTGGCGAAGGAAAGCGCCTCGCTGCAGGCCTTGCAGGTCCAGCAGCAATTGGGCGCCCAGGCGCTGTCGATCGCCAACCAGTCGCCGCAGATGATCCTGCAGCTCTTCAAGTAGGCCGGCAGTCCGCGCGCCTGACCGAATTGAACCCGCGCGTTAACGGATTGTAACCGGCGCTGCGACTAGCGTCGAAGTGCGGGATCTCGCCCGCGGAGCGGTTCGATGGTCATCGGGATCGATTCGAGCATCCTGCTGGGCTACTACCAGGCGAAGGCCGGCGTGCCGCTTTCGTCGGGCTCCAGCTCGGGTTCGAGCTCCGCGACCAGCAGCAAGGTCGCGCCGACGCCGCCCTGGAACACCCAGGAAACCGCTCAGCAGGCCAGCGCCAACGTCACCTCCGCCCTGGCCGGCCACAAGATCGTCGACGAGAGCGCCGCCCAGCTCGACCTGCCGGGGGCCAGCGCCGACTACAAGAAGCTGTTCGCCCTCTACCAGGGGCTGGGCACGCTCAGCGACATGGCCAACCAGATCAAGGCCGCGGGCACGAGCAGCATCCAGAAGACCGAGCTGCAGAAGGCCTTCCTCAAAGGCATGGCCGAGGTGTCGAGCTACATAGGCGCCGCCAGCTTCGACAAGATCCGGGTCACGCAGGGCGAGACCGACGCCTCCGACAAGACCAAGCTGACCGTGCCGAACCAGGCGACGGAGTACGACACCCCGCCGCTCGCCACCTCGGCCTCGGACTCTGTCCCGGCGTTCGAAGGCGACGTGCAGTTCGACATCCAGGTCACGCGGCTCAAACAGACCTTTGACGTGCCGATCGACCTGTCGGCCATGCCCGACCAGACGCGCAGCATCGCCAACGTCGTCAACTACATCAACGACCAGCTGAAGGCGGCCGGCGTCGAGACCCGCTTCGGCACGGTGCGCACCCCCGGACAGCCGCAGAAGATCACCGCCGGCTCGCAGACCATCACCTTGCCGGCCGGGTCGGACCAGTGGGGGCTCAAGGTGACGGCGGGGACCGGCGAGACGGTCAACTTCAGCGCCCCGCAGACCGCCGGCGCGGTCTATCTGGCCCAGCAGGTCGGCGATCCCGATCCGGACCACAATTCCAAGACCAACGACAGCACCGTCTCCCAGCAGCTGCTGAAGTTCCAGACCGACACCGACACCGTGCCGGATCCGGCGCGGATCGCCGGCCAGGCCAACTGGGTCGACGGGCGGGTGTTCGCCAACGGGCTCGATTCCAATGTGAAGACGGTCCACGCTCAGGCGGTGGGCCCGGACGGCTCGGTCTACATGCTGGCCGACGTCGACGGCACGGTGGACGGCCAATCGATCAAGGGCGACCAGGACGTCGCCCTCCTGAAGTACGACGCCGCGGGCCACCTCGTTTACACGCGCACCCTGGGCGCTTCGAACTCGGCCACGGGCTTGAGCCTGGCGGTTTCGGCGGACGGCAAGGTGGCGATCGGCGGCTCGGTCAGCGGGACGCTCGACGGGGCGACCAACGGCGCGCTCAACTCCGGCGTGACCGGCGCCTATGCGGGTTCGGCCGACAGCTTCGTCACCCTGTTCGACAACGACGGCCAGGAGGTCTGGACCCAGCGCCGCGGCGCGAGCCAGGACGACCAGGTGAATCAGGTGGCGTTCAGCGCCGACGGGAACACGGTCTATGTCGCCGGCCAGACCAAGTCGGCCATGCCGGGCGGCGGCGCGGCCCAGGGCGACTGGGACGGCTACATCGAAGCCTTCGCCACCAGCGCGACCGGCAAGGCCACGACCGTCTTCACCCAGGGGTTCGGGACGAGCGGGGCCGACAAGCCCAAGGGGCTGGTGGTCGACGGCGATACGGTGACGGTCGCCAGCAACGAGAACGGCCACGCCGTGCTGCGCCAGTTCGACGTCTCCGGCGAGACGCCGGTGCAGACCAACACCCGCGACCTCGGCGACCTCGAGGGCGGCGACATCGTCGGCCTGGCGCTGGACTCCAACGGTCAGCTGGTGGTGGGGGGAACCTCAGGCAACCCGCAGCTCGCGGTCGACACCGTGACCAGCGCCGCCTCCGGCGGGCTCGACGCCTTCGCCGCGCGGATCAGCGCCGACCTCAACGCCAGCGCCACCGACCGGCTCGCCTATTACGGCGGCTCAGGCGCCGACAAGGCCACCGCCATGGCGGTGTCGGACGGCCAAGTGTGGCTCGCCGGCGCCGCCGGCGCCGACCTGCCGGACGGCCAGGCGCCGGTGGGGACCCAGGACGGCTTCCTGGCCAACCTCGACGTCGACGCCGGGACGGTCGACTGGTCGCGCCGGTTCACCGGGACCAGCGGCAAGGCCGCGCCCACCGCCATCGCCGTGGCGCCCCAGGGGGCCAGCGTGCTCGACCGGCTGGGCCTGCCCACCGGGACCTTGAACTTCGACGCCACCCAGCAGATCACGGCGGTGAGCTCCGTGCGCGCCGGCGACCAGTTCACCGTCTCCTCGAACGGCGGCGCGCCGCAGACGGTGACGATCGACGCCACGGACACGCTGGACACCCTGGCGCTGAAGATCCGCCGCGCCTCCGGCTTCACGGCCGATGTGCAGGTGACCGCCTCGGCGGATGGCGGCCATCAGCTGACCATCAAGCCGGTGACGAACAACGCGGTGCTGCAGTTCGGAGCCGGGAAGGGCGACACCGACGCGCTGGGCGGGCTGGGCATCCCGGTCGGCGTCGTCCGGGCGACGACCACCACCGCGGGCGGCAAGACCGTGGCCGCCGACGGCAAGCCGAACATCTATGGGCTGAGCCTTCCGACCGATCTCAACCTGTCGAGCGACGATCAGGTGGGCCACGCGCTCGCCGAGCTGGCGAGCGCCCAGGACGTGATCCGGCAGGCCTACAAGGACCTCGTCGCGGCCGCCACGCCGAAGTCGCAGCAGCCTGCGGCCTCAGGCGCTTCGGGCTCGAGCTCGAGTTCGGTACCCGCCTACATGACCGCGCAGATCTCCAACTACCAGGCGGCGCTCGACCGCCTGACCGGCGGCTCGAGCTCGAGCGGCGGCAGCGCCGATTCGACTCTCTCGCTGTTCGGCATCACGGGTTGAATCCGGCGCGCCCGCAGTCTAGCGGGTGTACATGGATCTCGCCCAACCCCGCCTTCGGTTCGCCCTCGTGGGCGCCCTGGTTGCGCTGGCGGCGGGAGGCCTGATCGCCTTCGCCCTGGTCCGCGGCCACCACGGCGAGCGCACGCCGCCGCCGCCGGCCTCGCAAGGCGGGCTGGTGATCGACGCCGCGGGGGCGAACGTCGGCCGCATCGATGCGGCCAAGCCGCTGCGCTGCTTCGTCAACGGCCTGCTGGTCGGCGAGTTGACGCTCAAGGACTGCGCCCAGCGCAACGGCGTGGCCAGCGATGCGCTCGACGTCGGCCTCGACGCGAGCGGCGAACTCGCAGCCGGCCAGCCCGGGGCCCAGACGGTGACCCCGCTC
>NZ_DATELG010000140.1:0-10424 GCF_035276905.1 Phenylobacterium sp.
GGCACCTGCGTGATCCGCGGCTGCGTGCCGAAGAAGTTCATGGTCTACGCCTCGGAGTTCGCCCACCATTTCGAGATGGCCGCGGACTACGGATGGACCGTCGGCGAGACGAGCTTCGATTGGCCGAAATTCGTCGCCGAGAAGGACAAGGAGATCGCCCGGCTTTCCGGCATCTACGTCCGCAACCTCCAGAACGCCGGGGCGGAGATGGTGCACGCCCGAGCGCGCCTGCTGGACGCCCATACCGTCGAGATGGAGGGCCGCGGGACGGCGACCGCCGACAAGATCCTGATCGCCACCGGCGCACGTCCGTGGATGCCGCGCGAGCTGCCGGGCGTCGAGCACGCCATCACTTCGAACGAGGCCTTCGGCCTGCCAAAGCTGCCCAAGCGGATCGTCATCGCCGGCGGAGGCTATATCGCGCTGGAGTTCGCCGGGATCTTCAACGGCCTGGGCGTGGAGACCACCCTGGTGCATCGCGGGCCCAACGTGCTGCGCGGCTTCGACGACGACATCCGCGCGCACATCACCGAGGAGATGACGAAGCGGGGGATCAAGGTGATCCTGGCGACCCAGCATGCGGCGATCGAGAAGACCGCCGGCGGATATCTCAGCCGCTTCACCAACGGCCATTCCTGTGAGAGCGACGCGGTCATGTTCGCCCTCGGCCGCGAGCCCTATGTCCAGGACCTCGGGCTGGAAGCGGCGGGCGTCAAGCTGGACGAGAACGGCGCCGTGCTGGTCGACGATTATTCCCGCACCAGCGTCGAGAACATCTGGGCGGTGGGCGACGTCACCGATCGGATCAATCTGACGCCGGTGGCGATACGTGAAGGCCACGCTTTCGCCCAGACGGTGTTCTACGACGCGCCCACCACCTTCGACCACGAGATGGTCGCCTCGGCCGTCTTCTCGCAACCGCCGATCGGCTCGGTCGGGCTTTCCGAGGCCGATGCTCGGCATCAGCTCGGCAAGGTCGATGTCTATCTGGCGCGGTTCAAGCCGATGAAATACGCCCTGACCAGCAGCTCTGAACGCGTCCTGGTGAAGCTGGTGGTCGAGGCCGCGAGCGAAAAGGTCGTCGGCTGCCACGTGGTGGGACCGGACGCCCCCGAGATCATTCAACTTGCCGCGGTGGCCATGAAGATGGGCGTCACCAAGAGCCAGTGGGATTCCACCTGCGCGGTGCACCCGACGCTCGCCGAGGAACTGGTCACCCTGCGCGAGAAGTATGTGCCGCAGGGCCTGGGACAGGCCGCGTGACCGCGACGGTGATGACCCAGGCGCGGCAAGCCGCGCGCGGCGGCCTGGCCGCTTGGTGCGGCTGGGTGAACGTGGGCGCAGCTGTGCTGATCCCGCTGATCGGCTGGCTCTCGCCGCTCGGCTTCGCCCCGCTGCTGGCGGTGATGGGCGTCCTCAGCCTCGGGGCGTTCAGGATCACCGACAACGACCGGCCGGTCCTGATCGTGCTGCTGGGCGCGCTGGTGTGGGGTGCGGTGTCGACCACCTGGAGCCCGTCCCACCCGAAGCAGATCGACCACCGGGTGATCGTCCAGCTCGCGCTCGCGCTCCCGCTGTTCTGGAGCGCCCTCTGCGGCGCACGCCGGGCCGATCCACGGCTGAACGACCTGGCGCTCAAGGTGCTGGGCTGGGGACTGGCGTTCTACGCCGTAATGCTGCTGGCGGACGTCTTCACCAATGCGCGCTTCTACCAGGCGCTGCACGAGCGCTTTCTGGCGCCGATCGCGATGGATCGGGCGCAGACCAACGTGGGCCATTCGAGCTTCATCCTCGCGGTTCTCTGGCCCGTGGTGATGGTCGGAACGTTGAAACGCTATCGTCAGCTCGTGCTGCTGGCCGCGACGATCCTCGGCACGGTCCTGGCGGCGGACGTCTTCAACGCCGACGCGCCGGTGCTGGCCTTCCCGCTGTCGGCGATCGCCATGCTGCTGGTGTGGCTGCAGCCGAGGCTGGGTCCGCGGCTCATGGCCGGCGGGGCGGCGGCTTTCACCCTGCTGATGCCGGCGCTGATCTGGATGGTGCGGATCAGCGGCGACTACGGATTTCTGGAGCACGCCATCCCGTACTCCTGGGGCGCGCGGATGAGCTACTGGAGCCACACCCTCGACTGGATCAGCCAGGAGCCGGTGCGTGGCTGGGGCCTCGACGCCAGCCGGGCGATGGGGAACGGCATCGATCTCCATCCGCACAACGCCGCCCTGCAAGTTTGGCTGGAGCTCGGCCTGATCGGGGCGGTGGCCGCCGCGGCCTTCTGGGGTCTCAGCCTGATCCGGCTCGAACGCGAGGAGCCCGATCTTGGGAGTTCCGCGGTGGCCGGGTCGGTCGTGGCCTTCCTGTTGTTCGCCTGGCTCAACTACGGGATCTGGCAGCAGTGGTGGATGGCGCTCGGGGCCTTCATCCCGGTGCTCGCCGCCATGCTGCAGAGCAGCGCCGGCAACACGAAGTCGACCTGACGCCCGATATCGGAGTAGAAGGCCCGCTCCCGCGCGTTTCGCGGAGATGCCGGAACCTGTTCGAGACGACGATGGAACACTGGACGCCCGCCTCCTGGAGATCGAAGCCCGGCAAGCACATGCCGACCGACTATCCGGACGCCGCCGAGGTGACGAAGGTGGAGCAGATGCTCCGGGCCATGCCGCCGCTGGTGTTCGCCGGCGAGGCGCGGCGGCTGAAGACGCTGCTGGGCGAGGTGGCCCAGGGCCGGGCCTTCCTGCTGCAGGGCGGCGACTGCGCGGAGAGCTTCAAGGAGTTCCACGCCGACAATATCCGCGACACCTTCCGGCTGATCCTGCAGATGGCGGTGGTGTTGACCTTCGCCGGCGGCAAGCCGGTGGTGAAGGTGGGCCGGATGGCCGGCCAGTTCGCCAAGCCGCGCTCCTCGCCCATCGAGACCCAGGGCGAGGCCACCCTGCCGTCGTACCGCGGCGACATCATCAACGGCATGGACTTCAGCGCCGAGGCGCGCACTCCGGACCCGAACCGGCTCCTGCAGGCCTACGCCCAGTCGGCGGCGACGCTGAACCTCCTGCGCGCCTTCGCCACGGGGGGCTACGCCGACCTGCACAACATCCACCGCTGGACGCTGGGCTTCGTCGCCGGCTCGCCGCAGGGCGCCGCCTACGAGGAGCTGTCCCGGCGGATCAGCGACAGCCTCGCCTTCATGGAGGCCATCGGCGTCACGCCCGAGAGCCACCCCAGCCTGCACCAGGTGGAGTTCTTCACCAGCCATGAAGGCCTGCTGCTCGGCTTGGAAGAGGCGATGACCCGCGTCGATTCCACCTCGGGCGAGTGGTACGACACCTCGGCCCACCTGCTGTGGATCGGCGAGCGCACCCGCGAGCTCGGCGGCGCCCACGTGGAGTTCTTCCGCGGCATCCGCAATCCGATCGGCGTCAAGTGCGGCCCGACCATGGAAGGCGACGACATCCTGCGCCTGATGGACGTGCTGAACCCGAAGGACGAGGCCGGCCGCCTGACCCTCTACGGCCGCTTCGGCGCCGACAAGATCGCCGAGCGCCTGCCCAAGCTGCTGCGCGCCACCAAGGCCGACGGCCGCAGCCTGGTCTGGGCGATCGATCCCATGCACGGCAACACGCTGACCGCCTCGACCGGCTACAAGACCCGGCCGTTCGACCGCATCCTCTCGGAGGTGAAGAGCTTCGTGGAGATCTGCGAGGCCGAGGGCGTGCATCCGGGCGGCGTGCACCTGGAGATGACCGGCCAGAACGTCACCGAATGCCTGGGCGGCGCGCGCGCGCTGACCGAGGGCGATCTGGCCGACCGCTATCACACCCACTGCGACCCGCGGCTGAACGGCGAGCAGGCGCTGGAGCTGGCCTTCCTGGTCGCCGAGAAGCTGAAGCACGAGCGCAGCCAGGTCCCGATGCGCGCGGCGGAGTGAGTAAGGGAGGGAGGGGCTGACCCTTGCGGCCCAGCTAGGCCGTCCCCACTTCACCGGTTCCTCTTTGACAAGCCGGCCCCACCCATGGACCGTTCCGCGGCCCCAGCGGTCTCCCGCGCCGGAGACCGCGCCATAACCGTCCGCCCTGAACTCGTTCCGCTCCTGAAGCTGGCCGGACCCGTCGTGCTGGCCAGGCTCGGCATCATGGTCATGGGCCTGTCCGACGCGATCGTCGTCGGGCGCTATTCGGCGGCGCAGCTCGGCTATCACGCGCTGGGCTGGGCGCCGACGAATGTCGTCATCACCATGGTGGTGGGCCTGCTCAGCGGGGTGCAGGTGATGACTGCGCGCGCGGTCGGCGACGGCCGGCTGGGCGAGGCGGGCGCGGTCCTGCGCCGCGGGGTGGTCTACAGCCTGTGGATCGGCCTGGCCGCCACGCTCGTGCTCATGCTGGCCGGACCGCCGTTCCTGCACGCCATCGGGCTCAGCAAGGACCTCGCCGACGGCGCCAGCGCGCCGCTGCTGATCTTCGCCCTGTCGTTGCCGCCCTATGCGGTCAGCGTCGCGGCGAGCTTCTGGCTGGAAGGCCTGCAGCGGCCGGGCGCCGCGGCCTGGGCGATGTGGATCGCGAATGGGGTCAACCTGGCGCTCGACCTTCTGCTGGTGCCCGGGACCTTCGGCCTGCCCGCGCTGGGCGCCGTGGGCGGCGGCTGCGCGACCCTGGGGGCGCGGACGGCGCTCTGCCTCTTCATGCTGGGCTATATCGCGCGCATGGACGAGGCGAGGGCGCTCGGCGTCTTCGACCGCGCGCCGCGCGACCCGAAGGCGGAGGCGGAACAGCGCAAGATCGGCCTCGGCGCAGGGTTGTCGAACTTCTTCGAAGTCGCAGCCTTCAACAGCCTCAACGTCATCGCCGGCTGGATCGGCGCGCTCGCGGTCGCGGGCTGGGCGATCGTGCTCAATGTGACCGCGGTGGTCTTCATGGCCCCGTTGGGCCTCGCGACCGCGGCGGCGGTGCGCGTCGGCTCGGCCTATGGGGCCCGTGACGCCGCCGGCGCACGCAGCGCCGCGGCGACGGCGGTCCTCGTGACCGCCGTCTACGGGGTCGTGCTCGCCTTGGCGGTGTGGCCGCTCGCGGGTCCAATCGCCAGGCTCTACACCGACGATGCGCAGACCCTCGCGATCGCCGGCGCCGGCCTCGCGCTGACCTGTCTGATGTTCCTTCCCGACGCCTTGCAGGTGGTCGCCGCCCAGGCCCTGCGCGCCCGGGGCGATGTCTGGTTGCCGACGGGGACCCACCTGACCAGCTACATCGTGATCATGGCGCCGCTCGCCTGGTGCCTGGCCATTCCCGAGGGGATGGGGGTCAAGGGTCTGGTGTGGGCGGTCATCCTGGCCAGCCTCGTGTCGTGCGGCCTGCTGCTCGCCCGCCTTTGGCAGCTGGATCGGCGCGACTCGCGGCTGTCGCGCTTTGCAAGCGTCTAAGATTTTCGGGTAGATCCTGCGGCGCCTGCGCCGCCCCCGCGCGCGCAACGCCCCTGGAGTGGAAGCTTGAATCGAACGACCTCGTCGGAAGCCCGAGCGCTCCGACGGAATGCAGAGCTTCGGCGTGTCCGGGCGCCCGGGGCGGAAAGTGGAGTCCTGGCGGTCCTCGCGGTCGGGCTGGCCGTTTACCTCACGCTGTTCCTGGACACGGTCGTCCGGGGTTTCATCCGGGCGCCCTATGGCGACGGATTTGATATTCTTGCGATCGAGTTCCAGGCGCAGGACCAGCATGATCCCGGCGGCTACCTCTGGGCGCCGCACAACGGCCACCACATCGTCTGGCTCAGGTTGCTGACGAGCCTGGATGTCCGGGTGTTCCATGGCCAGTCGACGATCTTCTCCATCGCCGCTCTGCTAGCCGTGCTCGCCGCCGCAGTCTTGGCCGCGCGCCACATCTGGCGCGGCGTCGAGGACAAGGCGCTGGCGTGCGTCCTGGCCGCTGTCGCGCCGCTGGCGCTCTGGACCTCGCTCAACGCCTTCGACGTGAGCGTCTCCATCAACACGCCCTATGTCTTCGCCGCGACCTTCGCCGTCGCCGCTTTTCTTCTGGCCGAAAGCCAGGCCAACGGCGTCGGGGCGGCGCTCGGGCTGCTGGCTCTCGCGGCGGGGGCGGCGATGGGAAACAGCGTCGGGCTTGCGACCGTGCCGGTTCTGATGATCGCCGTGCTGCGACGCCCGGACCGCGGCCGACTGCCGCTGCTGTGGGTCGCCGGCCCGATCCTGGTTGCGATCTTCGTCTTCACCGCCGGCCAGATGGCGGTCCAGACCCAGGTCACGCCCGAGACGCCGGTCGAACACGGCGTTCGGATGCTCCGCTATTTCCTGACCTTCTGCGGCCTGCCCTGGTCGGCCTCGTCGGAAAGGATGTCGACGCCGGCCGGCTTTCAGCCTGTGGCGCAATTCGTCGGCCCGTCGATCGGCCTGCTCCTCGTCGTGCTGGGGCTTTACCTGGCGGCGAGGCCGGCGCGAGGCGCCGCCGCGCGGGATCGCCTGGACCGGTTCTGCTGCAGTCTGATCCTGTTTTCCCTTGCGGCCGCCGCGATGGCGGTTGTCGGTCGGCTCAACGCCAGCGCCGGAATGCAGGTGCCCATCCGCTATTCCGTGCTGCTGGCGCCGCTGCACATCGGGATCGTGGTGCTGTTGGCGATCCGCAGTCGCGCCGTCGGCAGGCTCAACCCGCGGAACATGTCCGTCGCGCTATTCGTCGTGCTGGCGGTGGGCGTCGGGCACCAAGTCGCCGGCCGCTACGTGATCCTGCGCTACTGCGGCCACATCAGGCAGGTCCTCGCCGCGTACGATGCGGGGCGGCGTACGCCGGAGATGGCGCGGTACGTCTATCCCGACCTGCGGCGCGCGGACCAGATGACCGCGGAAATGAGACGCCGCGGCGTCTATCAGTAGCCGCAAGCGCTCAGCTGCCCGCGCCCAGGATCCAGCCTTCCTCCCGCTCGGCGTCGACCACGACGTCAGGCGGCGTCGCCGCCGGTGGGGCGAACAGGGCGGCGAGCTTGCCCGCCTCGTCCAGGCGGGCGAAATGTTCAGCCGCGCCGCGCACTTGCGCCAGATCCTTCACCTCGCCGGCGCCCGCCTGGATTTTCAGCAGCGAAGGATAGGTCTCGGCCACCACCACCTCGACGCCGGCCAGGGCGTCCTCCGTCAGCGCCTTGAAGCCGGTCTCGAACGGCCAGACCTTCACCGCTTCGCCCCGGGCCAGCTTCAGCCGGCGCAGCGCGGGTATGCCGAGGATCGACTGACCGCCGACCGAGCCGTTGTAATAGAGCTTCCAGATCGCCGCTGCGCCCTTGGCCGCGAGGTCGGCGTGGCGGAACTCCGGCAGGTCGTCCGGTCCGTGCGGGCGGCTGCGCTTCGGCTGCAGGGTGGTCAGGGCGTCCTTCGGCGGGCAGCCCCAGAACGGGAACGGGCCGCCGGTGAGGCGCCGGTTGATCTCCGCGCCGACGCCGAAGCGGTTGTTGGTGTTGTCGGCCTTGTCCTTGGCCATCTTGTCGAGCTGGTCCCAGACCGCGCGCCACGGCGGATCGCCCGCGAGGTTCATGGCCGCGGCGAAACCGCGCGGGAAGCCGAACGAGAAGTCGAAGCCCAGCAGCGCGCGCTCGCCCCGCTTCCTGAGGTCGTCGAGCACCGCCGCCAGCCGCTTCTCGGCCTCGGCGCGGGTCGGCGGATTGTAGCTTTCGAAGGCCATGCGGAAGCGGACGTCACGCTTCAGGACGCCGATCCAGATCGAATCTGCGCCTGTGGTGGGCTTAGAGGCCGCGCTCCAGTCGACGATGATGAAGGCGCTGAACAGGCGCGGCACGTGAGGCTCCAAACCGAGGCTGAGGGTGCGGTTCTACTCCGCCCGCCGGGCCCGGCCAATCGCCTTCGGGTGGCGTCCGGCGCTTTGAACTGCTAGGCGCATCGGCCGATCCGGAGAACGGTATGGCTGATTCAGCAGCGTTGCGGGGCGGCGTCATCGGCGCGGGCGTGTTCGGGGGCTATCACGCCCGGCAATACGCCCAGCAGGACGGCGCGGTGCTCTCCGCCGTGCTCGACCCCCACCCGGACCGCGCAGCCAAGGTGGCCATGCCGTTGGGCGGGCGGGCCTTCCACGAGCTCGACGCCTTCCTCGAGGCCGTGGACGTGGTGACCGTGGCCTCGCCGGCGACGGTCCACGCCGAGCACGTGCTGGCGGCGCTGGCCGCCGGCAAGCCGGTCTATGTCGAGAAGCCGATCGCCGTCAGCGTCGCCGACGCCGAGCGCATCCGGCGAAGCGCGGCGGCGAAGGGCCTGGTCCTCGCCTGCGGCCACCAGGAGCGCGTGGTCTTCCGCGCCATGGGCCTGCTCGACGTGCCCGAACAGCCGCTCAGGCTGGAAGCCCTGCGCCACGGTCCGCCCTCGGAGCGCAGCCGAGACGTCTCGGCGGTGCTCGACCTGATGGTGCACGACATCGACCTGGCGCTCTCGCTCACGACCGCCAGGCCGCTGACGGGCGGCTTGAGGGCGTCGGGCGGCTGGGACGACACCCTAGCCGAGCTCGCCTTCGACGACGGCTTCAGCGCCCGCTTCGACGTCTCGCGCCAGGCTGCGGCGCGCAAGCGGACGATGCGGGTGGTGTTCCCCTCTGGCGAGGTGGAGATCGACTTCGTCGCGCGCACCTTCCGCAATACGACGCCGTTCGGCCTGGACCCCGATTTCGCCGATACACCGGCCGGGCGCGATCCGCTGGGCGCCAGCATCGCCAGCTTCCTGATGGCGGTGCGCGGCGCGGCGCCCCGGCCGGTCGTCACCGCCGACGAGGCGATCCGCGCCCTCGACGTCGCGCTGGCCGTCGAGGGTGGCGCTCAGCTCTCCGCGCCGGCCGCCTGAGCGGTCAGGCCCGCCGGCCGCGCGGCGGATGGTCGAGCATCTGCAAGAGCCGGGCGTCCCAGCCGTAGATGTCCGGCCGGAAGGCGATGCGGTCGCCCTCGGGATAGGCGGTGAGGTAGAGCAGCCGCACCGGGACCTTGTGCGTCAGGCTGATGCGCAGGGTTTCGCCCGAGGCCAGGGCCTGGTCGACGCGCCCGGCCGGCCAGCCCGGCTCGTCCGCCAGCAGGAGCTTGGCGAAGCCGACCGCCTGCGCCAGGCGCACGCAGCCGTGGCTGACGGCCCGCTGCGAGCTGGCGAAGGCCGCCTTGGCCGGGGTGTCGTGGAGATAGACCGCATAGGGGTTGGGGAAGTCGAACTTCACAGCGCCGAGCGCTGCGTCCGGACCGGGGTGCTGGACGAGCCGGCCGTCCCTCATCGAAAAGCCCTTGGCCTGCAGATAGGCCTCGCCCTTGGGCAGGATCTCCCGTTCGGCGATCTCGGGCGGCACGTTCCACGGGGGATTGAGGACGATCGCGTCGACGGCGGATTTCAGCATCGGCGTCTCGTCGCCGCCCGGCCGCCCTGAGGCCGCCAGCAGGCGGGCGGCGAGCCGGCCGTCGCGGAAATAGCTCATCTCGGCGGCGGCGATGTTCACGTCGATGCGGGTCGCAGGCTTCTGGCGGGGCAGCCAGCGCAGGCGCTCCAGGCTGGCGCGTAGCTGGGCGGCGCGGGCCTGGACCGGAACGTTCAGCTGCTCGACCGTCGCGGCGTCGAGCTGGCCGCTGACGGGCAGGCCGTGAGCGGCCTGGAACCGCTGGAGCGCCGCGATCAGTGCGGCGTCGACGGGAGCGGCCTGTGGCGCGCCGGCGAACTGCGGGTCCTCCAACGCGAGCCGCGTCCTGAGGACGGCGGCCTGCGCGCCCTGAGCACCCGGCTGCAGCGGCGTGGCTTCGATTGTCGGCCAGCCGCCGGCGGCCGCGATCCGTTGGTAGGCGACATAGGCCTTCTGCAGCGCCTGGTAGGCGGGCGAGGGCGGGGCCTGTTCTTCCAACCACGCTTTCACCGTCCCGGCCTGCAGCGCCTGAGCAAGGCTCGCGTCGGCGTCATAGGCCGCGGGCTTGAGGCCCCAATCGCGGGGAAAGGCGGTCCTTGGGATGGTCAGGCCATGCTGGGCGCGGGAGTAGTCCGCCAGGGCCGTGCGCAGCTCCTGGGCGGCGGCGGCGCGGTCCGTCCGGTCGTGGGAGGCGAGCAGCCGCTCGATCTTCTGAACGTGGAAACGCTCGGCCGCGAAGCCGTGCTCGGGCGCGGCCTTCAGCGTGGCCAAGGCCAGCTCGGCGTTCTTTCCGGCAAGCGCGTCGGAGCGACCCAGACAGGCGGCGAGGCCAAGCGCGCCGGCGAGGCCGAGCGCGAGTGCGGCCGCCTTCCAGACGCGGAACGGCCGTGGCTGATTCACAAAGGATAGGTCTGTCATGGAACACCAACGCGCGAGCGTGGCCGTGGTGGCGAGCGCTAGCGGGTGACGTCGTCGTCGGGTTCGTCTTCGTCGCTGTCGAACGGAAGGTCCTGGCTGCCATCGGCGCGCACGGCCCGCTGGGCGGGGCCCCGGGGCGGTTCG
>NZ_DATELG010000141.1:0-4637 GCF_035276905.1 Phenylobacterium sp.
CCTCCGAGGCCTCGTCGGTCGGCAGCGCCGTCACGTGCTGCGCCGGCATGACGCCCGCGAAGAGGCTGTGCATCCCCTCCTCCGGGTCGCAGATCGTCATCGTCGCGAGCGTGTCGCCGTGATAGCCGCCGAGGAAGGACAGGAACCGGGTGCGGCCGGTGACGCCGCGGTTGATCCAGTACTGCAGCGCCATCTTCATCGCGATCTCCACCGAGACCGAGCCGGACTCGGCGAAGAAGACATGGTCGAGGTCGCCGGGCAGCAGGGCGGCGAGCCGGCTCGCCAGCCGATAGGCCGGCGCGTGCGCCAGACCGCCGAACATCACGTGCGGCGCGCGCGCGAGCTGCCGCTCCACCGCCTGGCGGATGTGCGGGTGGTTGTAGCCGTGGCAGGCGGTCCACCAGGAGGCCACGCCGTCGACCAGCTCGCGCCCGTCTTCCAGGATCAGGCGCGCGCCTTCCGTCCGCGCGACGGCGAGCGGCGCGGGGGCGGTCTTCATCTGGCAGTAGGGGCGCCAGACATGGCGCGCGCCTGCCGCCAGCCAATCGGGCGCGCCAGAGGTTGGGGACGGCATCGACGGGCTCCGCGAGAGTTTCGGCCGCGGCTCTTTCGCACGTGTCAAAGGTGGGGCATAGCGGACGCGTGACCGACACCCTGACCGCCTTCGCCCAAGGCAAGATCGACCAGCTCGCCGCCTCCAGCCTGCTGCGCACCCTGCGGCCGACCGGGCGCCGGGACGGCGTCTTCGTCGAGCGCGGCGGCCGGCGGCTGGTCTCCTTCTCCTGCAACGACTACCTGGGCCTCTCGCATCACCCCGCGGTCAAGGCCGCCGCCCAGGCGGCCATCGAAACCTATGGGACCGGGTCCGGGGCCTCGCGGCTGATCACCGGCGACAACCCGCTGTTCGCCGAGCTGGAGGCGCGGCTCGCGGCGCTGAAGGGGACCGAGGCCGCCTGCATCTTCGGCTCCGGCTACCTGGCCAACGCCGGCATCATCCCGACCTTCGTCGGACCCGGGGACCTCATCCTGGTCGATGAGCTGGCGCACGCCTGCATCTGGAGCGGCGCGAAGCTTTCCAGCGCGCAGACCGTCGCCTTCCGCCACAACGACGTCGCCGACCTCTCCGCCAAGCTGGCCTCCCTGCGGGGCGAGGCCGGCAGGACGCTGATCGCCACCGACGGGGTCTTCTCGATGGACGGCGACATAGCCCCGCTGGACGAGATCAGCCGCGCGGCGCGGGCGCATGACGCCTGGCTGCTGGTGGACGACGCCCACGGCCTGGGGGTGGTCGGCGACGGCAGCGGAACGGCGAAGCTGTTTGCGGACGCCCGCGTCGACCTGCAGATGGGCACGCTGTCCAAGGCGATCGGCGGCTACGGGGCCTACGTCTGCGCGACCAAGCCGGTGATCGACTTTATCAAGACCCGATCCCGCACGGTGGTCTATTCGACCGGCCTGCCTCCGGCGAACGTCGCAGCGGCCCTGGCCGCGCTCGACGTCATCGCCCGCGAGCCCGAGCGCGTCGCCGGCCCCATCGCCCGCGCCCGGCGCCTGACCGCCGCCCTCAACCTGCCGGCCGCCGAGAGCGCGGTGGTGCCGATCGTGCTCGGCGAGGCCGAGACCGCGCTGGCGGCCGCCCGCGACCTGGAGGCCAGAGGCCTGCTGGCGGTGGCGATCCGCCCGCCGACGGTTCCGGCCGGGACCGCGCGGCTCAGGTTGGCGTTCTCGTCGGAGCACACCGAGGAGCAGGTCGACCAGCTGATCGAGGCCCTGCGGCCATGGCTTCCGCGCTGAACGCGCCGGCGCTCTTCGTCGCCGGCGCCCACACCGACATCGGCAAGACCCACGTCGCCTGCGCCCTGATCCGTGCGGCGCGCGCCCGGGGCCTCGCCTGCGACGCCTTCAAGCCGGTGCTGAGCGGCTTCGAACCCGCCCGCTGGGCGGAGAGCGACGCGGGCCGGCTGCTGGACGCGCTGGGCCTCGGCGAGGCCGAGCTCGACTCGGTCTCCCCGCTGCGCTTCACAGCCCCGCTGGCCCCGCCGATCGCCGCCCGGCGCGAAGGCGTGCGCCTGGAGATCGCCGCGATCGTGGAGCGCTGCGCCGAATGGCTGGAGCGCAGCCCAGCCGAGCTGAAGCTGCTCGAGGGCGCGGGCGGGCTGATGTCGCCGATCGCCGAGGATGGGACGGCCCTCGACCTGCCGGAGGATCTGGCCCTGCCCTCGATCCTGGTCGGCGGCGCCTATCTGGGCGCGGTCAGCCACGTCCTCACCGCCCTGGAGGTCCTGCGCGCGCGCCGCCTGCCGGTCCTGGCCCTGGCGGTCAGCGAGGACGCCGACGCCGAAGCGCCCGACTTCGCCGAGACGGTGGAGCTGGTGCGCAGCTTCGCCGGCGACGTCCCCGTGGTGTCGGCGCGTCGCGGCGACGAGCGTCCTTGGGCCGAGGCGCTGCTCTCGCTGGTCCTGGCGTAGGCGCCGCCGCTTCCCTACCTTCACCGCGCGATCCGAGGGTGACCCGTGCAGCCGATCATCACCATCGAGGGCCTCGCCAAGACCTACGCCGGCGGGTTCCAGGCGCTGAAGGGCGTCGACCTGACGATCCGCCAGGGCGAGATCTTCGCCCTGCTGGGGCCGAACGGCGCAGGCAAGACGACGCTGATCGGCGTGGTCTGCGGCCTGGTCAAGCCGACCGCCGGCCGCGTGGTGGCCGACGGCCACGACATCCGGAAGGACTTCCGCGCCGCGCGCGAGAAGATCGGCCTGGTGCCGCAGGAGCTGGCCACCGACGCCTTCGAGACGGTCTGGGCGACGGTCTCCTTCTCGCGCGGCCTGTTCGGCAAGGCGCCCAACCCGGCCTACATCGAGAAGGTGCTGCGGGACCTGTCGCTGTGGGACAAGAAGGATGCCCAGCTGCGGGCCCTGTCCGGCGGCATGAAGCGGCGGGTGATGATCGCCAAGGCGCTGAGCCACGAGCCGCGGATCCTGTTCCTCGACGAGCCCACCGCCGGCGTCGACGTCGAGCTTCGGCGCGACATGTGGGAGATGGTCCGCGGGCTTCGCGAGAGCGGCGTCACCATCATCCTGACCACCCACTACATCGAAGAGGCCGAGGAGATGGCCGACCGCATCGGCGTCATCTCCAAGGGCGAGCTGATCCTGGTCGAGGAGAAGACCGTCCTCATGCGCAAGCTCGGCAAGAAGCAGCTGACGCTCAATTTGCAGGAGCAGCTGACCACCCTGCCCGCCGGCCTCGACGGCTACCAGCTGGAGCTGGCGGCCGGCGGCCAGGAGCTGGTCTACACCTTCGACGCCCAGGCCGAGCACACCGGCATCGCCGATCTTCTGCGCGAGCTTTCCAAGCGCGGCGTCGACTTCAAGGACCTGCAGACCAGCCAGAGCTCGCTCGAAGAGATCTTCGTCAGCCTGGTGAGGAGCCGCGCATGAACGTCCACGCCGTCGCGGCCATCTACAAGTTCGAGATGGCGCGGACCTTCCGCACCCTGATCCAGTCGATCGCCGCCCCGGTGATCACGACCTCGCTCTATTTCATCGTCTTCGGGGCGGCGATCGGCAAGCGCATGGCCAGCGTCGACGGGGTCTCCTACGGCGCCTTCATCGTGCCCGGCCTGATCATGCTGTCGATCCTGACCGAGAGCATCTCCAACGGCTCGTTCGGGATCTACATGCCGAAGTTCGCCGGAACGATCTACGAGGTGCTGTCGGCGCCGATCTCGGCGGCCGAGATCCTCTGCGGGTATGTCGGCGCCGCGGCTTCGAAGTCGGTGATCCTGGGCACGGTGATCCTGATCACGGCGCGGCTGTTCGTGCCCTTCGAGATCGCCCATCCGGTCTGGATGGTCGCCTTCCTGGTGCTGACCGCGGTCACCTTCAGCCTGTTCGGCTTCATCACCGGCGTCTGGGCGGACGGCTGGGAGAAGCTGTCGATCATCCCAATGCTGGTGATCACGCCGCTGACCTTCCTCGGCGGCAGCTTCTACTCGATCCGGATGCTGCCCGAGATCTGGCAGAAGATCGCCCTGTTCAACCCGGTGGTCTATCTGATCAGCGGCTTCCGCTGGGCCTTCTACGGGATCTCCGACGTCGGCGTGGGCCTGAGCCTCGCGGCCACCGCCGGCTTCATGCTGGTGTGCGTGGTGATCGTCGGCCGGATCTTCGCCACGGGCTGGCGGCTGCGGACGTGAAATCCCTCCCTTAGTTAAGGGACGGAACTACCCCCTCGGCCTTCGCTTCAGCGCCACATAGAGCGCGCCGGCCCCGCCGTGGCGGCGATGGGCCTCGGAGACGCCGGCGACGATCTTCGCCAAGTGCGGCGCGGCCAGCCACTCGGGCGTGCGGCGGCGCAGGATCCCGTCGCCCTGTAGGCCCTTGCCGGTGATCACCAGCACGGCGCGGAAACCCTCGTCCCAGGCCCGGTGCAGGAAGCTTTCGAGCACCGCGCGGGCGCGGTCCTGGTCGTAGCCGTGCAGGTCGAGGCGCGCGGCGATCTCGTCGCGCTCGCGGGCGATGCGGTGATGGCGGTTGGGCTCGATGCCGTCGACGCGTTCGCGCGGGCGGGCCGGCTTGCGGGCCTGCGCCTTCGCCAGCGCGGCGGGCTTCGGCGGCACGTGGGCCGGAGAGTCG
>NZ_DATELG010000142.1:0-14654 GCF_035276905.1 Phenylobacterium sp.
CTGCCGACCAGCTCGATCAACACCGTCTACAACAACACCGGCGTCATCGGTTACCAGGACGGCGACGTCTTCGTGACCCTTTCGAAGGACCATCATCCGACGGCGGCCTATGTGAAGAAGCTGCGCGAGGAGCTGCCCCGCGCCTTCCCCGGCACGACCTTCTCCTTCCCGCCCGCCGATATCGTCAGCCAGATCCTGAACTTCGGCTCGCCAGCGCCGATCGACCTGCAGGTCGCGGGCAAGAACGTCGCCGAGAACCAGGCTTATGCGGCCAGGCTGCTGCGCGACATCAAGCAGATCCCGGGGATCGCCGACGCCCGCATCCAGCAGTCGCAGGCGAGCCCGGCGCTGCGCGTCGACGTCGACCGGACCCGGATGAACCGTCTGGGCCTGACCGAGCGCGACGTCACCACCAGCGTCGGCGCCATGCTCGCCGGCACCTCGCAGAGCGCGCCGACCTTCTGGCTCGACCCGAAGAACGGCGCCTCCTACCCCATCGTCGCCCAGACGCCGCAGCACCAGATGACCAGCCTCTCCGACCTGGCCAACGTGCCGGTGACGCCGGCGGGCGGCTCGACCGGCGGGCAGCCGCTGGGCGGCCTGGGGACGATCACCCGGGCGGCCGACAGCGCCGTCGTGACCCACTACGACGTCCAGCCGGTGGTCGAGATCTACGCCACCACCCAGGGCCGCGACTTGGGCGGCGTCGCCCGCGACATCCGGAAGGTGATGAAGGCGCACGCCGCCGAGGCGCCCAAGGGCTCGACGGTGACGCTGCGCGGCCAGGTGGCGACCATGAACGCGGCCTTCTCCGGCCTGATCTTCGGCTTGGTCGGCGCGATGGTGCTGATCTACCTGCTGATCGTCGTGAACTTCCAGTCGTGGCTGGACCCGTTCGTGATCATCACCGCCCTGCCCGCGGCGCTGGCCGGGATCGTCTGGACGCTGTTCGCGACGGGCACCACCCTTTCGGTGCCGGCGCTGACCGGCGCGATCATGTGCATGGGGGTGGCGACCGCCAACTCCATCCTGGTCGTCAGCTTCGCCCGCGAGCGGCTGGACGCCACCGGCGACGCCGTCGCCGCCGCGATCGAGGCCGGCTTCACCCGCTTCCGCCCGGTGCTGATGACGGCGCTGGCCATGATCATCGGCATGGCGCCGATGGCGCTCGGCATGGGCGACGGCGGCGAGCAGAACGCGCCGCTCGGCCGCGCCGTCATCGGCGGCCTGATCTGCGCCACCGCCGCAACCCTGTTCTTCGTCCCCGTGGTCTTCTCGATCGTGCACGGCCGCAAACACGCCCGCACGGTCCAGGCGCCCTCCTCCCCCGAAGGCGAACCCGCACATGCCTGATTCCTTCCAGACCGACGCCGCCCCCGGCGCCGTCCTCGCGCACCAAGCCCCGCCGCCCGGATCGAACCGCAAGCTCAGGCTGGCCGCCCTGCTGGCCGGCGGCGTGGCGGCGCTCGTGGTGGTCGGCGGGACCGTCAGCCGGGTCATGGCGCACCAGGAGATGAGCTCCTGGAGCCGTGATCAGGCCATTCCGACGGTGACGCTGGCGTCGCTGAAGCCCGGCGGCGAGGGCGACGGCGCGCTGCAGCTCCCTGGCGCCGTCCAGGCCTTCAACAGCGCTCCGATCCACCCGCGGGTGAACGGCTACGTCAAGCGGTGGTACGCCGACATCGGCGCGCCGGTGAAGGCCGGCCAACTGCTCGCCGAGATCGACTCGCCGGACCTCGACGCCCAGGTCGCCCAGGCGCGCGCCGACCTCGCCGTCGCCGAGGCCAACCAGAGGCTCGCCGCCACCACCGCCAAGCGCTGGCAGGGCCTGCTCGCCAGCGACGCGGTCTCGCGCCAGGACGCCGAGGACAAGAATGGCGACCTCGCCGCCAAGACCTCGCTGGTCAACTCCGCCAAGGCCAATCTCAATCGCCTGCTGGCCCTGGAGTCTTTCAAGCGGATCACCTCGCCGTTCGACGGCGTGGTCACCGCCCGCAACGCCGACATCGGCCAACTCGTGGCCGAAGGCGCGCCCACCGGCCAACCGCTCTTCATCGTCGCCGACGAGAAGAAGCTGCGCGTCTACGTCCAGGCGCCGCAGTCCTACACCGCTCAGCTCAAGCCCGGCCTGATCGCGACCCTCACCGTCCCGGAATATCCAGGGCGGACCTTCACCGGAAAGCTCGTCAACACCTCGACGGCGATCAATCCCGCGACCGGCGCCCAGACCGTCGAGCTCTGGATCGACAATCCCGACCAGGCGCTGAAGCCCGGCGAGTACGCCCAGGTGCGCTTCGACCTGCCGCCGGCGGACGGCGCGCTCAGGATCCCGGCCAGCGCCGTCATCGCCCGCCACGACGGCCTGGCAGTGGCGGTGGTGGGGCCCGACAGCCGCGTGCAGATCCGCAAGCTGACCGTCGCCCGCGATCTCGGCGCGGCGGTCGAGGTGATCGGCGGCGTCACCGCCGCCGACAAGGTCATCGACAATCCTGCCGACACCCTGCAGTCGGGCGACCTCGTGCGCATCGCCGGCGCCTCGGCCGAGGCGCATGTGCGCGGAGCCAGCCATGGCTAAGGCGGGTTCGATGAACATTGCATTCCCCCACTTCAGGTGGCGCCCCGCCTTGGCGGCCGTCGCCGCGGCCGCCGCCCTCGCCGGCTGCGCCGCGCCCGCCTACAAGGTCCCGCAGGTCGCGGCCGCCCTGCCCGAGGCCTACAAGGAGGTTGGTCCCTGGACGCCCGCCGCGCCGGCCGACGCCGCCCCGCGCGGCGATTGGTGGACCGCCTTCGGCGATGCGCGGCTGAATGCGCTGGAAGCCCAGCTCGAGGCCGGCAACCCCGACCTCGCCCAGGCGCTGGCGCGCTACGGCCAGGCCCGCGCCCTCTACGCCCAGGCCCGCGCCGACCTCTTCCCGCAGGTGGGCGCAAACGCCGCCGTCGGCCGCGAGCAGGAGTCCGCCGGCCGGCTGGGCTCGACCGGCAGGCCGCTGCGCGGCGACAACGCCCAGGTCGGCGGGACCTTTTCTTATGAGCTCGACCTCTGGGGCCGGGTGCGTAACGAGGTCGCCGCGGGCAAGGCCGAGGCCCACGCCAGCGCCGAGGACCTGGCGGCCACGCGCCTCTCCCTCCAGGCTCAGCTCGCCGCTTCCTACCTGACGCTGCGCAGCCTGGACGCCCAGGCCCGCGTGCTCGAGCTGGCGATCGAGAACTACCGGAAAGCGCTGCAGCTGACCCAGGTGCGCCACGAAGGCGGCGCCGCCTCGGGCCTCGATGTCGGCCAGGCCGAGACCCAGCTGCGGTCGGCCGAGGCCGCGCGCACCGACGTCGGCGCCCAGCGCGCGCTTCTCGAGCACGCCATCGCCAGCCTGGTCGGCGCGCCGGCCACCACCTTCCAGGTCCCGGTGGACGCGACGCTGCCGCCGTTGCCGCCCACCCCCGTCAGCGCCCCGTCGGTCCTGCTGCAACGACGTCCCGACGTGGCCGCGGCCGAGCGGCGCGCCTTCGCCGCCAATCGGCGCATCGGCGTCGCCCGCTCGGCCTTCTTCCCCACCGTAACGCTCGCCGCCAGCGGCGGCTGGCAGACCTCCAGCTGGGCGCAGCAGCTGCTCTCCGCGCCCAACGCCTACTGGTCGCTGGGACCGCAGCTGGCGATGGCCCTGTTCGACGGCGGCCGGCGCCGCGCCGGCGTGCGGCAGGCCAACGCCGCCTTCGACGAGGCCAGCGCCGCCTACAAGGGCGTGGTGCTGACCGCCTTCCAGGAGGTCGAGGACAACCTCGCCCTCCTCAACCGCATCGCCGAGGAGACCCGCCAGGAGCAGGCCGCGTTCGACGCCGCGCGCCACACCGAGCAGATCTCGCTCAGCCTCTACCGCCAGGGCGCCGGCACCTACCTCGACGTGGTCTCCGCCCAGGCGGCGTCGCTGCAGGCCGAACGCGCCGTCATCCAGTTGCAGGCCCGGCGGCTGCAGGCCAGCGTCGACCTGGTCCGCGCCCTCGGCGGCGGCTGGACCGACAAGGGCCTCCAGGCCACGAACGGCGGCAGCCGGGTAGGACGCACGCTCCCGACCTATCCGCGCGCCACGCCTTCGATCGCCATCCGCAGCTGGCGATCGGACACCGGCTTGAACAGCACGGCGGACGGGTGATCCAGGCCGATCCGGTCCAGCGTCGCCGGCTCCCGCGAGCCGGTGACGAAGATCAGCTTCGAGCCGACGCGCTCGTGGATGGCGAGGGCGGCGTCGACGCCGTCCAGCTCACCCTGCAGGCGCACGTCCATCAGCACGACCATGGGCCGGTGTTCCAGCGCCGCAGCGACGGCCTCCTCGGCTGTCGCCGCCGTGGCGCAGACCGGCAGGCCCATGTCTTCCACCTGCAGGCAAAGCCCCTGGGCGATGAGGAACTCGTCGTCGACGACGAGGACGCAGGTCTGCAGGTCGCTCATGACGGCAAGTTCGCTCATGACAGCACAGGGGCCGGGACGCGGATCTCGCTGCGCGTGCCGTTCTCGCGTCGCACCTCCATGGTGCCCTTCAGCTGCGCCACCAGCCCGGTGATGATGCTGGTCCCAAGCGCCGGCCTGGCGCTCTCGACCGGCCTTTGGGCCCTTTCCTCTCCGCCGCCGTTGTCGGCCACCACCAGGGCGACGGTGGCGTCGTCAGTGTGCTCCAGGATCACGTCGATGGCGCCTCTTCTGTCGGGGAAAGCGTGTTTGAGCGAGTTCGTCACCAGCTCGGTCACCAGCAGGCCCAGCGGAATCGCGAAGTCGAGGCCGACCTTCAGCGGAACGGCGCGCACCGAGAGGCTGATCTCCTCGCCTGCGCCCCCCTCGACGATGTTCTCGGACAGCTCGCGCAGGAAGGGCTCGACGTCGAAGGTCTTCAGGTTGTCCGATCCCATCAGCTGCTGATGGACGAGCCCGAGGGCGAAGACCCGGCTGCGCAGGCTGAGCAGCGCCTTCTTCGCCGGCGGATCCGAAAGCTGCTGCGCCTGCATGACGATCAGGCCGTCGACGGTCTGCAGGTTGTTCTTCACGCGATGGTAGACTTCCCGCAGCAACAGGTCGCGCTGCGCCAGCGCCTCCGTCAGCTGCAGGTTGGACTGCAGCAGCTCGGCGGTCCGCTCCGCCACGCGCGCCTCCAGCTCGAGATTCGCCTGGCGGACCCTGGCCTCGCTCTCGCGCAGCTGGGCGTTCAGCGCCGACAGCTGGGCCGCCGACGGCAGGGCTACCGCCTTGGGGATCAGCGGCCACAGCAGCCCCGCCGTCACGATGGACAGGATCGCCGTCACCGCCTTGACCAGCCCCTCGACGCCGTAGGCCGGAACCCAGAGGGTGAGGATCGAGAACAGGTGGGTCGCCCCGCAGGCCATGATGAAGGCGACGAACAGATAAGCCACCCAGCCGTACTGCAGGTCGCGGCGCTGGTTCACGAACGAGGCCAGCGCCAGCGGGATCGAGAGATAGGCGATGCCGATCACTGCGTCCGATCCCGCATGCAAGGTCACCAGCCCCGGCGCCCAACTCAGACAGAAGCCATGCGGCGTCAGACCCGAGGGGTTCAGGAGCCAGTCCTGAAACGACATGGCCGCTCCTCGCTAAGGTGGAGCTCGGACTCTACTCTGACGTGTCGCTGAAGAACAATGGTCCGTAAGCGTTCGGTAGCGCTCGGGCGCGATCACAGAGTCGAGACGGACCGGGTCTGCAGCCGGACCGAAAGCGCGTCTGCGGGCAAAGGCCGCGGCCCACCCGCCATCTTCCCGCCGCTGCGAATGTGTGCGACAGCCGCCAGGACCGGAGCGGTTGAAGGCTGGCTGATCGACGATGAAACAGTTCCTCATCACCGCGGCGGGCGTCTTCGCGGGTCTCTTGATCTTCCTGATCGGCGTCCCGATCGTGCTGATCGCCATGGCCGCCAACGCCGCGGGGCCCGAGGCGGTCCCGGCCAAGGCCGTGCTCCAGCTCGACCTGCGCGAGCCGCTCACCGACCAGTCGCCGCAGAACCCTCTGAGCGGCATCAGCCACCGCGGCAATTCGGTGATGTCGATCATCGAGACCCTCCACCGCGCCGAGGGCGACGACCGGGTCAAGGGCCTCTTCATCCGCCTGCCCGAAGGCGGCGTCGAGCCCGGCGCGGCCGATGAGCTGCGGCTGGCGATCCGGCGGTTCCGCGCCGCCGGCAAGACGGTCGTCGCCCACAGCCAGGGCCTCTATCCCTCCGGCGTCGTCACCGCCACCTACATGCTGGGGGCCGCCGCCGACGAGCTCTGGATGCAGCCGGCGTCCTCCTTCCAGGTCACGGGCCTGGCCAGCGAAGACATCTTCCTCAAGCGCTTCTTCGACAAGTACGGGATCAAGGCCGACTACGAGCAGCGCTACCAGTACAAGAACGCCATCAACGGCTACCTCTATGACGACTACACGCCGGCGCACCGCGAGGCCGAGCTGTCCTGGATGGGCTCGATCTACGCCTCCAACCTGGCCGCCGCCGCCGGCGACCGGAAACAGTCGCCCGACGTCCTGCGCCAGACGCTGGAGGCCGGCCCCTATCTCGCCGAGCAGGCCCAGAAGCTGCGCCTGATCGACCAGGTGGGCCAGGTCCGCGACGCCGAGCAGGCGCTGCTGAAGAAGGCCGGATCCGGCGCCGAGGCCGTCGACTGGGACGACTATGCGCGCAGTCGCCGCCGCACGCCCTCCACCGGGCCGACCGTCGCGGTGATCGAGGCCGAGGGGGCGATCGTCACCGGCAAGGACGGGGCGCGCAACCCGTTCACCGGCGGCTCGAACATCTATTCCGACGACCTTTCGGACGCCTTCTACGACGCCATCAAGGCCAAGGACGTCAAAGCCATCGTCTTCCGCCTCAACTCGCCCGGCGGTTCCGACACCGCTTCCGAGCAGATCCTCGCCGCGGTCCGCGCCGCCAAGGCCGCCGGCAAGCCGGTGGTGGTCTCGATGGGGACCTACGGCGCCTCGGGCGGCTACTGGGTCTCGTCGGAGGCCTCGGCCATCGTCGCCCAGCCCACGACCCTCACCGGCTCGATCGGCGTCTTCGGCGGCAAATTCGCCGTCGGCCCCGCGCTCGCCAAGTTCGGCGTCGACATCCGCCAGCTGGGCGTGGGCTCCTCCTACGCCGGCGCCTTCGGGGCGAGCCGGGAGTTCACGCCCCAGGAGCGCGCCGCCTTTTCCGGTTGGATGGACCAGATCTACGGCAACTTCCTCACCCGGGTGGCCGAGGGCCGCAATCTGCCGCTGCAACGCGTGCAGGCGATCGCCAGGGGCCACGTCTGGACCGGCGCCCAGGCTCGCGGGCTCGGCCTCGTCGACCAGGTCGGCGGCTTCTACGAGGCGGTGGACCGGGCCAAGGCGCTCGCCCACATCTCCGGCGAAGTGAAGCTCAAGCGCATGACCCCCAGCGCCTCGCCGGTCGAAGCGCTGCAGAAGCTGCTGGGCATCGAGGCCGCCTCGGCCAAGACGCTCGCCGCCGCCGCCTGGGTGTTCGGCGATCCGCGGGCCGAGGCGATCATCGACCAGGCCGCCCAGGCGCGGCTGCGCGCCGGCGGGGCGATGGTGCTGGCGCCGCAGCGGATACGTTAGGGCAGATCCTCCCCCTCTGGGCTGCGGGGGAGCATCTTAAGGATTACGCCCGCCTTCACCGCCGGTAGTGCACGCCCACATACATGAACCGGCCGAGATCGAACGCCAGGCCCTGGCCAGTGCCCTGGGCGACGCCGATCACCGTGAACGGCGGCCGCTCGTCGAACAGGTTCTGTATTCCGGCGGAAAGCTCGGTTCCCTGCATCTCGCCGCCCATCCGGTAGCGCACCGCCACGTCGTGGTAGAAGGTCGGCTCGGTGAACGGGATGTTCAGCGATTCCGAATGGTCCGCCGCGCTCGGGTCGCGACTGAAGAGCGCCATCTTGCCGATGTAGCGCGTCGTCCATCTGACGGTCGTCGGCCCCTGCCGGTAGTCGAGCTGGGCGATGCCCTTCAGCTGCGGATTGGCGCCGAAGCTCGTGCTCGCCGTGCCTTCGATGATGTTCACGTCGCCGGGGTTCTGCTGGAACGGGAAATTCCGCAGGCGCATCAGATAGTCCGCCGTCAGGTTGAAGCTCAGCCGTCCGGTCAGGCCCTCGGTGTAGCGCCAGCGGCTGGTCAGCGGAGCGACATCGGCGGCGTAGCTGACCTGCAGCTCCCAGCCGTCGGTGAACAGCTTGGCGGCGTTCACATAGGTCGTGCTGATGAACGAGAGCTGCTGCCTCGCATCGCGCATCAACAGGCTGCAATAGGTCTGATCAAGACCGCCGCTGGAGCCGTAACAGTTGTCGACGACGTCCTGGGCCTGCACCTCGGTGATCGCGTCCTTGATCTTGATCGAATAGTAGTCGAGCGTTACCGCCAGGTTCGGGATCATCGGCGGCTGCAGCACGAAGCCGGCCGTGTAGCTGATCGAAGTTTCCGGCTTAAGGTCGGGATTGCCCGAGGCCGTACCCTGGATCGAAAGGTTTGACAGCGAGGTAAAGCCCGGCGGCAGTCCGGCCGCCGCGCAATTGGCCGCGTAGTTGATGTTCGTGTTGATCTGCGTGGAGTCGCAAGGGTCCTTCACCCCAGAGAAGACCGCCCCCGACAGCGGCTGGAAGCCCTCGGTGATGTTCGGCGCCCGGATCGCCTGGGAATAGGTCCCGCGGAACTTCAGCCAGGGCGCAGGGCCGTAGACGCTGCTCAGCTTGTAGGTCGAGACGCTGCCCACGGTGCTGTAGTGCGCGCCGCGCCAGGCGGCGTCGAAGCTCAACTCATCGAGCATCGGGCCCGCATGCTTCAGGACCGGGGCGTTGAGCTCCAGATAGGCCTCGTAGACGTTGTAGCCGCCCGAGGAGTCGGTCGCGACGTTCTCCGTCTCGCCCGCCGTCAGCATCGGATCGTTGCGCTCGCGGGTGCGCTCCATCCGGTACTCGACCCCGGTCGCCACGCCGATCGGACCGCCCGGCAGCTCAAGGAAGCGGCTGGTGTCGAAGGTGGCGTTGAGGTTCGCGACCTGCTGGGTCAGCAGGTCATGGATGCCGAAATCGCCGAACGAGTAAGCCATCGCCGCGGCGCTGTTCAGCTGGCCGAACGGATTGTACGGCACGCAGCCGGAGGGGTTGAGCGCGCCGGCGCCCAGGCCCGTCTGCGGCGCCGACGGCACGTTGATGCGGCAAGCCGCCTTGCCGGTGGCCGGGTCGATCACCGAATCCAGCGCCGCGAAGAAGTTCTGGGTGATCATCAGGTTGCGGTCGACGATGCGGGTGTCGGTCTCGCCGTAGTTCAGCGCCCCGTCCCATTTCACCGCCGCGAAGCCGGCGTCGAAATCCCCGTTCAGCCCGGCGACGACGCGCCAGGTGCGCCGGCGGATGTCCTGCGACCGCCCGTCGTTCAGGAACTTGGAGATGAGGTACAGCGACCCCGGGTCCAGCGCCGCCGCGATGGCCGGCGTCAGGAAGGCGTTGTCCGGGCGCAGCAGGTAGGCGGCGGAGATCGCGGAAACCGACGGCTGGACGTCGTTCTCGACGTCGTTCTGCACGAACTTGGCGTCGACAAAGCCGTGCAGGTGGGCGCTGAAGTCCATGTTGGCGTTCAGCGCAAAGCCCTTGGTCTCGATCGGCGAGGAGATCTGCTCGAAGTCCTCGGGGAAGAAGCAGTTGGCGCAGTTCGCCGGCAACTGGCCATAGGCGAGGCTGTTGGAGCCGGTCCGCTGCGGCGTCGCGACGGGATTGCCGGCGGCGTCGAACATGATCGGCCGCAGGGTCGAGATGTTCACCAACGTTCCATTGCGCGTGGTGAACTCGCTGCCGACGTTGGGTGCGTACAGGCGATCGGGAATGCCGTCGTTGGGGACCGGCGAGCCTCCCGGGCCCACGTCTGCCGGATTGACGATCAGGCCGTAGTTGTGCGCGCCGGGCAGGTCGCTCGCCCCGATCCCCCGCTCCTTGCGCCAGAAGCCGCTCACCGCCACGTTCAGCCGGTCGTCGAGGAAGTCGCGTCCGGCGGTCATCGAGGCGTTGTATTTGGCGCCGAAGCCCTCGCTGTAGCCGCCCATCTGGGCGTCGACCGCCAGCCCTTCGAACCGCTTCTTGGTGATGATGTTGACGACGCCGGAGACCGCGTCCGAGCCGTAGATCGCCGAGGCGCCGCCGGTGATCACCTCCACCCGGTCGACCAGCGCCGGCGGTATCGAGTTCACGTCCACCGCATTGGTGGTCAGGTCGCCCGCCACGTGCCGCTGTCCGTCGACCAGCACCAGGGTGCGCGAGACGCCCAGGCCGCGCAGGTCGATCGAGCTGATCCCCGCGCCGTTGCCGAAATTGTTGGAGTTGGCCCGCAGGGTTCCGGCGTATCCGGCCTGCGGCAGCTGCGCGATAAGGTCGCCGAGCGCCAGCGGAGGGGCGTTTTCGATGTGCAGAACGGCGATCGGAGTCGGCTGATCCAGGTTCGGCCGCGGCAGCCGCGATCCCGTGACCACGATCTCCGACAGCGCCGGGCCCGGCGCGTCCTGAGCGGAGGCCGGTGCGGCCGCGAGGCCGGCGAGAACCGCAACGGTCGAGACGGAAGCCGCCAGAAGGCGTGTCCGCACACTCTTCGAACCCAAGTCTAATCCCTCCGACGGGTCGCCTGCCATGCGGACAGGACCGCCTCTCCAAGATCGCGCCCGCCTCCCGGGCCTTCATCGCAACTGGAGCGCTGGCGTGCCGCCGGCGCGCGCGGTCGCATTAATCGTAGGAGTTGCTTGAGGAACTCTTAGCGCCAGCATTCGCCAATCAGTTGCGCCTTGAAAATGCAGCAGCTTTGAGTGGATTTGCTCAACTTCGCAGCAAGACCTGCGAAAGCTCTACCTTAACGAGCGTCTTTTGATCTAAGGCTTTGTTTTCCCTCTGGGGCAGTCGGGCCTTGGGTTTCGCCATCCACGCGGAAAGAAAAAGGGCGGCGAGATCGCTCTCGCCGCCCCCAGGCGCCCCTCCCCTGGCTGAGACGCTTAGAACCGGGCCGTCAGCGCCACGAACAGGTGGCGGCCCAAAAGATCGTAGGTCGGATAGCTGTTCGGCAGGGCGCCGCCGACGATCGTGTTCGCGATCAGCGGGGGGTTCTTGTCGAAGAGATTGTTGATGCCGCCGCGGACAGCGAGCTTCTCGTTGACGTTCCAGTTGGCGGCCAGGTCGAAGTAGCTCACCGCGTTGACCTTGTGGGTGAAGGCGGTGGTCGAGCCTTGACCGATCGTCGGTTCGTCGGTGTCTTCTTCGAAGGTCGCCCCGCCGATGTAGCGCCATGCGCCCGACACCTGAACGTCATGCGGTGCGTTCCAGGTCACCCGGAAGGTATGGCGCCACTTCGGGAACAGGCCCGAGCAGGTCGGGCCGAACAGTCCAGCGCAGTCGTAGGTGTCCGAACCGGGCAGCGGGGTGTTCTTCTGGTGGAACTGGTAACTGCCGATGAAGTCGAACGCCACGCTGCCCCATTCGTCGTGACCGAAGCGGTCCAGGCCCAGCCTATAGCCGCCCTGCACGTCGAGGCCGTCAAGCTCCTCCGACGCGACGTTGACGTTGGTGCCGACGATGTAGCCCGCGCCGACGGTCGTACCGAACAGGTTCCCATTGACCGGGTTGCGGACGATGTTGGAGCAGAAGGTCGGATTGCCGGTGGCCAGGCACTCATTCAGGCTGACCGCCAGCGGGATGTTCGTGATGATGTCGTTCAGCTTGATGTGCCAGTAGTCGACGCTGGCGGTGAAGCCCGAGATGGCGCGGGGCGTGAGCAGGACGCCGATCGTGTAGGTGTTCGCCTTTTCGGGATTGAGCGCGGTATTGCCACCCGTAAGCGTGGCGCACTGATTGGCCGGGCACTGCGGGATGGTGCCGTACTGGCCCGGCCGTACGCCCGTGTTGGCGCAAGCCGCGGCGCTCGCGGTGGGCGCGGGGCCGGCGCAGGGATCGATCGGGACGTCGCTGGTGTTGGTCACCGCTTGCGGGGTGTAGAGCTCGATGATGTTCGGCGCCCGCACCGCGCGGTTGAACCCACCGCGGAATCGGATGTCCGGCGTCGGCGCATACTCCAGGCCCGCCTTCCAGGTACTGGCGTTCACGTCGGTGGAGTAGTGCGAATAGCGGTAGCCGCCGTTGAAGGTCAGGTCATGCACCCACGGCATGTCCTGGACAATCGGCACCTGGATTTCGCCGAAGCCTTCCATGACGCTCAGGCTGTTGTCGACGATCACGCCGGCGCCGCCGAAACCCGACAGGTCGTTGCTAAGCTCAGCTTCATCGGGATTGTAGGTCAGTTGGTCACGCCGCGACTGGAAGCCGACCGACACGCCGACGCCGTCCGTCGCCCACGGCGACTTGACGCCGTAGTCGGCGAGGTTGCCGGTGATCGTGCCTTCGATGATCCGCTCCGTGGTGGTGCCCTTCGAGGTGCCGTCCTCCGTCAGGTAGTCCAGCGCCGCCTGGGTGACGCCGCCGTCCTGGAAAATGTTGTACGGCACGCAGCTTCCGCCGCTGATGCACTCGCCGGCCCCGTTCACCAGCAGCGCGTTCTGGGTCCGCGAGATGCTGATGAAGTTCCGGTTCGATACGAAGACAGAGGTCCGGTAATACGACCCGTACAGGTCGTAGTTGAACGGCCCGAAAAGCTTGCCTTTGGTGCCGAGAACGATACGGAAGTTGTCGTGCTCGTAATCGAACTTCCGCGGGCCGCCTTCGATGTTCCGACGGCCGATGAAGATGTCGGCGGTTTCGGGGTTCTGGAAGTTGGTGCTGGCGATGCCGGCGGCCGAACAGCCGAGCAAGGTCGCCTGCTGGTTGCTCAGCAACGGGTTGTTGCAGTTGACGAGGAAGCCGCCGGAAGGCTGCGCGCCCGTCCCCTGGAACAGGGCGGCCGGCGCGACCTCGGTATGGGTCTCGTCGTGCATGAAGTTGAAGCTGGAGTAGAGGTTGAAGTGCTTGCTCACCTCGTAGTTGGCGAAGAAACCCGCGGTGTAGCGCGTGTCCTGCTGCAGGAGGGTGATGTACGGGTTCGCGTTGAAGATCGCCGGGGGCGTCGTGCCCGGCGTGCCGTTGAGGACGAACGAGTGGCCCAGAACCGAGTAGGCGTTCGGATTGATCGTTGAATCCGAGGTGTAGAAGATGTTCGAGTTGCTGGAGCCGAAGCAATTACCATCGGTGTCCAGCTGGCAACCCGAGAAGTCGCGGGCGCTCTGATACACCGGATCCTGGTCGTGATAGGTCACGAAGGCGGTGACGTTGCCGCGGCCGTCCGGGGCGTTGGCGCCCAAGATCAGGCTGTAGTCGGCCGACTTGCCGTCCCACTTGGAGTCCGGGACCGGGTAGCCGTTCAGCCGCAGCTGGTCCTGCATGTAGTCGTTGTGCTGGCTGTGCTGATTGACGCCCCACTGCGCGTCCACCTGCACACCCTCGAAATTGTGCTTCATGATGAAGTTGACGACGCCGGCGACGGCGTCGGAGCCATAGGTCGCGGACGCGCCCCCCGTCAGCACCTCCACCCGGTCGATCAGCTGCGACGGGATCTGGTTGATGTCGGGCGCCGGATTGGTGTTGCCGGTGTTCGGATCGCCGATGCCCAGGCGTCGGCCATCCATCAGCACCAGGGTGCGCTGCGGGCCGAGGCCACGCAGGTCGACGGTAGCGCTGCCGCCCGGGTTATTGAGAGCATCCGAGGTAGGGCCGAAGTCGGAGCTGGTATTGAATGTCGTCTGCGGCAGCTGCATCAGGAAGTCGATCGTGTTCGGCCGCCCGCCGATCTGGATCTCCTTGGCGTTGACGCTCTGCACTGGGCTGATGCTGGTCAGGTTGGGCTGTGGAATGCGCGAGCCGGTGACCACCAGCTCCTGGACGGTGACGCCCTGTTCGGCGGGGGCGGCCGGCGCGGGCTGGACCGCCTGGGCGGACGCTTGAGTCGCCGACAGGCCGACCACGGCCACGCCGGCGATCATGGAAGACGCCAGAAGGCGCTCTCGCACGTGTTTGCTATTCACGATGGTTGTTCCTCCGGCGGTCCGGCCTGCTGCGTCCGCGTCCCGCCATGCGTTCGAGTGTGCGGTCCCAGGTCACGGTCGCGCCCGGTTACCTCTGTGTTACGTCTCGCGCGAAATGAGCGTCAACGGTGAAGCCACAATGTTGCAACGCAATCCGGCTTCAATGTCACATTCTGGTCACAGCCCGCTCGCGCCCCCCGCCGAGCACATCGGAAGGGCTTTGCGCCAGATCCGCTTCGAGCCCGACCCACGCGACCGGCCCCCGCCTGGTTTCCGCTTCATCGACAGGCCCTTGCGGCGCGCGCGGGCATGGGCTCTGATGGCGGTGAAGCAAAGCTAGGCGCGCGGACCGGCTCTCACAATGGCCCCGGCGTCACGACGAAATGAGGCGGACCCGTGGTGACTTTCCCGGCAGCGCGTCACTTGGTGACCGTCACTTTCTTATCCACTCTTGCCACATCCGCAGTCGCGGCGGGCGACTCGCAGCCCCCGCCGAAGGCCGTCCAGGCGGCCATCGACTGCCGCAGGCTGACCGACGACAAGGCCAGGCTGGCCTGTTACGACCAGGCCGTCGACGCGCTCGGCAAGCAGCTCGCCCAGGGCGAGGTGGTGGCGGTCGACCACGCCCAGGTGCAGCAA
>NZ_DATELG010000143.1:0-10657 GCF_035276905.1 Phenylobacterium sp.
GGGCTCGGGTTGACCAGGTGATAGTCGTGCTTAACGCCTTGGGCCATCGCGGTCCTAATCCTCTAAATCCCCCAGGCGCTCGCGCGCCCGCTGATTCCACGCGGGCCGGACGCCGTTTCGCGTGACGCTATAGACCTGCGCTGCGGGGTCCGCCAAGGGGGAAAGGGGGGCAGCGGCCAGATGCTCCCCTTTGGGGGAGGATCGCGGCTCTCTACCCCTTCGGCCCGGCCTTGGGCGCGTCGGCGGCCGGGTAGAAGGTGTAGGAGAGGGTGATCTCCTTGGCGGTCTTGGTCTCGAAGTCCTGGGCGTACTTCGGATCGACGAAATAGAGCACCGGCATCTCGACCGTCTGGTGGGCGCCGATGGTCTGGTCGGAGAAGCAGAAGCACTGCAGCTTCTTGAAATAGCTGCCGGCCTGCTCGGGGACGACGTTGAACACCGCCCGCGCGGTGACCGGCTGGTCGGAGTTGTTCACCACCTTGAAGAAGGCGAGCTTGGTCTCGCCCAGCTGGACCTTCTGGGCGGTCTGCTCGGCGGTGAAGTCCCACGGCAGGCCGTTGACGTTGGCGTCGAAGCGCACGGTCACGGTCTTGTCGAGCACCGTCGTGGGCGCGGCCTTGGCGCGGCTGACGGTGCCGTCGAAGCCGGTCACCTGGCAGAAGGCGCGGTAGAGCGGGATCGAGGCGTAGGCCGCGCCGACCATGCCGAAGAAGACCGCCAGGCAGATCACCACCACCTTGCGGTTGCGTCGCCTCTGCGGCGACAGCGGTGCGCCCTTAGAAGTGGGGAATCGCATTTTCGCGCAGCCTGACGATGGTGACGACGAAGATCAGGACGACGAACAGGAAGAGGCCCAGCGCCAGCGCGATGTTGCGGCCGCGGCGGGCCCTGGCTTCCGTCTCGCTCTCCCGGGCGGGATCGCTCATGGGACTGTTCCCTTAGACCAGGTGGAGGGCCGCAAGGCCCATCACGTGCTCGACCAGCAGGGTGGCGAACAAGAGGGTGACGTAGAGGATCGAGAAGGCGAACAGGTTGCGCGCGTCCTTGGCGCCGGCGCGCACGTCATAGAGGCCGTCGGTCATCCGCGGGTCGGCGCTTTCGCCGGCATGGCTGCGCCAAAGGCGCGCCGCCAGCAGCAGGAACACCAGCCCGCCCAGGCCCGAGACCGCCAGATAGGCCGCCCCGCCAAGGCCGGTGAAGGCCGGCGCGACGCCGAGCGGGACCAGGATCGCGGTGTAGGCGAGGATCTGGCGGCGCGTGGAGGCCGCGCCCTTCACCACCGGCATCATCGGCACCCCGGCGCGGGCGTAGTCCTCGGTGGTGTAGAGCGACAGGGCCCAGAAATGCGGCGGCGTCCACATGAAGATGATGGCGCAGAGCAGCCAGGCGTTCAGCGGCGCAGAGCCGCTCGCCGCCGCCCAGCCGATGACCGGCGGCAGGGCGCCGGCCAGGCCGCCGATGACGATGTTCTGCGCCGTCGAGCGCTTCAGCCACATGGTGTAGACCACGGCGTAGAAGACGATGGTGAAGGCCAAAAGGCCCGCCGCCAGCCAGTTCAGCGCCATGCCCATCAGCATGACCGAGAACAGCGACAGCACCACGCCCAGGCCGGCCGCGTCGGCGCCCTGCACCCGGCCCGCCGGCACCGGCCGGCCGCGGGTGCGGCGCATCTTCGCGTCGATGTCGGCGTCGTACCACATGTTGAGCGCCCCCGAGGCGCCGGCGCCGACGGCGATGCAGAGGATCGCCACCGTCGCCAGGACCGGGTTCAGCGGACGATCGGCGGCCACCAGGCCCGTCAGGCCGGTGAAGACGACGAGCGACATCACCCGCGGCTTCAGGAGCTGCAGGAAGTCCTGCCAGCGGGCGGGCGCGCGCGTGTCGGAGGGGGCCGTAGCCATGGCCATGGACTTATACTCTTAAAAGCTAGAAGGGCGCGCAGCCGTTTCCGGTGCGCGCCCCCAGATTGTTCCCGGTCAGGCGCTCAGTGCGCCTCGGACTCGATGACCGGCAGTTCGTTGAACTGGTGGAACGGCGGCGGCGAGGACAGCGTCCACTCCAGCGTCGTGGCGCCTTCGCCCCAGGGGTTCGCCTCGGCCTTGCGGCGGGCGACCATCGCCTCGAGCAGCATCACCAGGAAGACCAGGACGCCGACGACGGTGATCGCGTAGCCGACCGACGACACCTTGTTCCAGAAGGCGAAGCCTTCCGGATAGTCGACGTAGCGGCGCGGCATGCCCTGCAGGCCGAGGAAGTGCTGCGGGAAGAAGACCAGGTTCACGCCGACGAACATGATCCAGAAGTGCAGCGCGCCGAGCCATTCGCGGTATTTCACGCCGAAGATCTTCTCGAACCAGTAGTAGAAGCCGGCGAAGATCGCGAACACGGCGCCGAGGCTGAGCACGTAGTGAAAGTGCGCGACCACGTAGTAGGTGTCGTGCAGGCTGTAGTCGATGCCGGCGTTGGCCAGGACCACGCCGGTCACGCCGCCGACGGTGAACAGGAAGATGAAGCCGATCGCCCACAGCATGGGCGTCTTGAACTCGATCGAGCCGCCCCACATCGTCGCGATCCAGGAGAACACCTTCACGCCCGTCGGCACGGCGATGACCATCGTCGCGGCCACGAAGTAGGCGCGCAGATTGATGTTCATGCCGACCGTGTACATGTGGTGCGCCCACACGAGGAAGCCGACGAAGCCGATGGCGACCATGGCGTAGGCCATCGCGAGGTAGCCGAACACCGGCTTGCGCGAGAAGGTCGAGACGATGTGGCTGATGATGCCGAAGCCCGGCAGGATCAGGATGTACACTTCCGGGTGGCCGAAGAACCAGAACAGGTGCTGGTACATGACGGGGTCGCCGCCGCCGGCCGGGTCGAAGAAGTGGGTGTGGAAGTTGCGGTCCGTCAGCAGCATGGTGATCGCGCCCGCCAGCACCGGCAGCGAGAGCAGCAGCAGGAAGACGGTCACCAGCACCGACCAGACGAACAGCGGCATCCGGTGCAGGGTCATGCCCGGCGCGCGCATGTTGAAGATGGTGGTGATGAAGTTGATGGCGCCCAGGATCGAGCTCGCGCCGGCCAGGTGCAGCGCCAGGATCGCGCAGTCCATCGCCGGGCCCGCGTGGCCCGTGGTCGACAGCGGCGGATAGGCCGTCCAGCCGCCGCCGAAGCCCTTGCCCGGGCCGCCGTCGACGAACATCGAGGTGAGCAGCATCACCCAGGCCGCGACCAGCAGCCAGAAGGAGATGTTGTTCATCCGCGGGAAGGCCATGTCCGGCGCGCCGATCATCAGCGGCACGAACCAGTTGCCGAAGCCGCCGATCATCGCCGGCATGACCATGAAGAAGATCATGATCAGGGCGTGGGCGGTGACCACGGCGTTGTAGCCGTGCTTGCTGGCCTCGATCAGGCCCATCTGGGCGAGCAGGCTGCCCGGCCGGAACACCTGGATGCCCGGCTCGGCCAGCTCCCAGCGGATCAGGCCGGAGAGCGCCCCGCCCACCAGGCCCGCCATGATGGCGAACAGCAGGTAGAGCGTGCCGATGTCCTTGTGGTTGGTCGAGAACAGCCAACGGACCAGGAACGGCGGCTTATGGTCGTGTCCATGGTCGTGGCCATGATCGTGAGCGGCGGCGTGTGCCATCGTACGCTTGTCCTAGATCAGTGGGCGGCCGGCGCGGCAGGCGCGGCGGAAGTGGTGGGAGCGGCCGGGGCGGTCGCGGAGGCGGCGACGGTCGTCGGCGTGGCGGCCGCGGCGGTCCCGTGCTTGGAGGCGACCCAGGCGTCGAAGTCGGCCTGGCTGACCACATGGACCTCGATCGGCATGAAGGCGTGGTCGACGCCGCACAGCTCGCGGCACTGGCCGTAGTAGGTGCCGATGCGATCGACCTTGAACCAGGTCTCGTTCACCCGGCCGGGGATGGCGTCCATGATGACGCCGAACGACGGCACGGCGAAGGCGTGGATGACGTCCGCGCCGGTGACCAGCACGCGGACGGTCTTGTTGACCGGCACGACGATCGGCTGGGTCGCCGCCAGGCGGTAGGGCACGCCCTTCGCCTTGGCCTGATCCTCCGGCAGGATGTTGGAGACGAACTCGGGGATCTTCTGGTCGGGATACTCGAAGCCCCAGTACCACTGATAGCCCGTCGCCTTGATGGTCAGGTCGGGCTTGGGCATGTCGTGGTAGGCGAACAGCAGCTTGAACGAGAAGATGGCGATGAAGACCAGCACCAGCACCGGCGCCAGGGTCCAGATCACCTCGACGACGGTGTTGTGGCTCCACTTCGCCGGCGTCGGGTTGGCTCTACGGTTGTAGCGCACGACGCACCAGACGAGCAGGCCCAGCACCAGCAGCACGATCGCAGTGATGATCGGCAGCAGGATGGCGTTGTGGAAGAAGATCGCGTCGTGCCGTAGCGGGGTCACCCCCGGCTGCAGGTCGATCGCCTTGTCGGTGGGCTGGCCCACCAGGTCCTCGGCGAGGGCCGATGCGCCCCAGAACGCCGCCGTTGCGCCCGTGGCGACACCGGTCGCCCACGCCCGCATCCCCTTAAACCTCGACTTCATGTCCCCTCGGTCTGGTTGGCGCGGCCGCGTCTCGCGAAACCGACGATCCCGCCGCCTGACGAAATGAGCGCGCGCAGGCGCAGTGATGCGCCGGTCCGCCCCTTCGCGGGCGTGCATACGCGCATCCCCGGAACTTGCCAAGGCGCTAGCGTCAGATAGAGCAAACCGCCGCCCTGCCCATCAAGGAGGGAGGATGACGGCGCGCCGCTCACTCCCTATCTTCGGTGCATGAACGCTCCCTCCCCCGCCCCCTCGATCCTGGACGCCGCCGGCGTCGACCCAGAACGCGCCGGCCAGGTGCTGCGCGAGGCGCTCGCCGGCGCCGACGACGGCGAGTTGTTCGTCGAGCGCTCGGAGAGCGAATCCTTCCTGTTCGACGACGGCCGGCTGAAGTCCGCGGCCTACGACGCCACCGAGGGCTTCGGCCTGCGCGTGGTGGCCGGCGAGACCGCCGGCTACGCCCACGCCAGCGAGATCTCCGAGGCCGCGATCCGCAGAGCCGCCGAGTCCGCCGCACTGGCCAAGCGCGGCTACGCCGGCGTCGCCGCCGAGGCCCCGCGGCCCACCAACGCCAAGCTCTACGGCGAGGAGAATCCGCTCGCCTCGCCCGACTTCGGCGACAAGGTGGCGCTGTTGCAGGAGATCGACGCCTGGGCCCGCGCCCGCGACCCGCGCGTGGTGCAGGTGCTGGCCTCCATGGCCGGCGAACGGCGCGTGATCGAGATCGTCCGCGCCGACGGCCGGCTGATCCGCGACGTGCGCCCGCTGTGCCGCCTCAATGTGCAGATCAGCGTCGAGCGCGACGGCCGCCGCGAGACCGGCACCTCCGGCGCCGGCGGCCGCAGCGGCTTCGAGGCCTGGATCACGCCGGACCGCTGGCAGGAGCAGATCGAGGAGGCGCTGCGCCAGGCGCTCGTCAACCTGGACGCCGTCCCCTGCCCCGCCGGCGAGATGGACGTGGTGCTGGGCCCGGGCTGGAACGGGGTCTTGCTGCACGAGGCCGTGGGCCATGGCCTGGAAGGCGACTTCAACCGCAAGGGCACCTCGGCCTTCTCCGGCCGCATCGGCGAGCGGGTGGCGGCGCCCGGCGTCACCGTCTTCGACGACGGGACGATTCCCGGCCGCCGCGGCTCGCTGACCGTCGACGACGAGGGCACGCCCACCGAGCGGACCATCCTGATCGAAGACGGCATCCTGGTCGGCTACATGCACGACCGGATGAGCGCCCGGCTGATGGGGCTTGCGCCGACCGGCAATGCGCGCCGGCAGTCCTACTCTCACATGCCGATGCCGCGCATGACCAACACCGCCATGCTCGGCGGCTCGGTCCCGCAGGCGGAGATGATCGCCTCGACCCAGCGGGGCCTCTTCTGCACCAGCTTCGGCGGCGGCCAGGTGGACATCACCAACGGCAAGTTCGTCTTCCAGTGCACCGAGGCCTATCTGATCGAGGACGGCAAGGTCACCACGCCGGTGAAGGGAGCGACCCTGATCGGCGACGGCCCCTCGGCGCTGACCCGCGTCACCATGATCGGCGACGACTTCGACTTCGACCCCGGCATCGGCAGTTGCGGCAAGTCCGGCCAGAGCGTCCCCGTCGGCGTCGGCCAGCCGTCGCTGAAGCTGGCCGGCCTGACCGTCGGCGGGACGAATCTTTAAGGGAATTCCTGCGGCGTCGCCGCTGCAACTGGTCCGGAAGCCTCAGTGCGTATGGGTCCCGGACACGCGCTGCGCGCGTTCCGGGATGACAGTCTGATCAGGCTGGTCCGCCGGGCTGTACGCCCCCGCATGCGCCCAGCGCTTCAGCCAGGGCGAGAGCGCCAGCATCACCACGCCCGCGGCCACGCCGCCGGCGCCGATCTTCAGGAAGACGTCGTTGTAGGTCGCCAGCGACCTGCCGGCGTCGAGCACCTGGCCGCTGACGGTGTCGGCGGCGGTCAGCGCGGCGATCTGCGCCGCCAGCCACTGGGCGCCGGCGGTGCCCAGGAACCAGGTCGCCATCATGGTCGAGATCAGCGCCCGGGGGGCGAGCTTGGTCATCTCCGACAGGCCGACCGGCGAGAGGAACAGCTCGCCGGTGGTCTGGATGGTGTAGGCGACCGCCAGATAGATCAGCGGGGTCTTGAAGTCGGGACCGGCGAAGCGCGCGCCGAAGACGATGACGAAGAAGCTCGCGCCCACCATCAAGAGGCCGATGGCGAACTTGAACACCGGGTTGGGATCCCTTCCGCGGGCGCCCAGCCACGCCCAGATCGCCGAGATCACCGGGGCCAGCAGGAGGATGCCGGCGCCCTGGAACGACTGCGCCTGGGCCGCGGTCATCGACTGGCCGGCCCAGAGCCTTAGGTCGACGTTGCGTTCGGCGAACTGGTTGAGCGACGAGCCGCCCTGCTCGTAGAGCGCCCAGAACACCACCGAGCCCGCCACCAGCACTAGCGCCAGCATCATCCGCTCGCGTTCGACGCGGCTGCACTGGGTGACCATGTACCAGCCGAGATAGCCCAGCACGAGCACCGTCCCGGCGCCGAGGAGGGCGCCCACCAGGCCGCCGCTCTGCACCACGAAGAAGACGACGACCACGCCGGCCAGGCTGAGCAGATAGGTCGAGGCCTCGGTGCTGAGCGGGCCCAGCAGCGGCCGCTTCAGCCGCTGCGGATCGGGCGGGCCGCCGTGGCCCTCGAGCAGCGGCTGGCCGACCATGAACACCAGATAGCCCAGGAGCATGCCGACGCCGGCCGCGCCGAAGCCCGCCCACCAGCCGATCCGCTGCCCCAGCCAGCCGCAGGCGATCGCCGCCCAGAAGGCCCCGACGTTGACGCCGTAGTAATAGAGCGTGAAGCCCGGGTCGCGCCGGGGGTCGTCCTGCGGATAGAGCTGGCCGACGATCGAGGAGATGTTCGCCTTCAGGAAGCCGACGCCCATGATGATCAGGGCCAGCGCCAGGTACATGATGTCCTTGAACACCGGATTGTCGTCGCGGACGCTCAGGCTGAAGGCGCCCTTCGGCAGCACCGGGGGCAGCGGCGCGGCCGCCGGCAGGCCCTTGACCGCAAGCCCGCCGTCGGCGGTCGGCGCATAGTCGTAGAGGCCCTCGCCGACCTTCAGCCGCACGATGCGGTCCTCGGCGCGGCCCTGGGCCACGAACTCGTATTTCGCGCCCCGCCAGGTCAGCTCCTGCACCGCCGGCCGGCCCTCGAAGGCCATGGCGGTGTGGCCGGCGACCAGCAGCAGCGCGCCGAAGGCCACCGCCTTGCGGGTCCCCAGCAGCCGGTCGGCGAGCACGCCGCCGATCAGCGGCATCAGATAGACGAGCGCGGTGTAGGCGCCGTAGCCGGCGCTGGCCTGCCTGTCGTCCATCAGGAATTGCTGGGTCAGGAAGAAGATCAAGAGGCCGCGCATGCCGTAGTAGGAGAACCGCTCCCACATCTCGGCGAAGAACAGGATCGCCAGGCCCCGCGGATGCTGGCGCAGCTGCAGCGCCACGGGGACGGCGGTGGCGAAGGTGACGACGAGGCCGGCGACGAATACGATGTCCATCTTGGAGGGATCCTGCTGGAATCGCGGGAAAAGATCACGCGCCGCGTGATGTCACAAGGTGTAACATTTGCCGCAGGGGACCCGCCCGCGCGGCTCGGGCGTTGAGCCCGCAAGGAGGACCCACCGATGCTGACGCCTGGCCCCGACCATCCGATCACGCTCGAACCGGCCAAGCGCCGCTGGCGCGCCGAGTTCAACAATCACGTCATCGCCGACAGCAACGAGGCGCTGATCCTGCGCGAGGCCGCCTACCGGCCGGTGGTCTATTTTCCGCGCAGCGACGTCGCCATGGAATACATGGGCCGCACCGAGCATCACACCCACTGCCCCTACAAGGGCGACGCGGCCTACTTCACGCTGACGATGGACGGCGAGATCCTCGAGAACGGCGTCTGGTCCTACGAGCATCCTTTCGAAGCGATGGAGCCGATCGCCGGCCGCATCGCCTTCTATCCCGAGCAGGTGCACCTCTACGAGGTCGACGACGCGGTGGTGAACCCGAAGCATCACGACCGCCGCGACGAACTCGACGAGGTGCAGGAGATGCTCCGCGCCCAGGAGCGGCGCCAGCGCGAGCAGCGCAGCATCGACGAGGTGGTCCAGCACACCGACGCCGGCGGCGGCGCCAGCCAGCGCGAGCACTGGCCGTCGAACGTGGACATGCGCGCGAGCGGCGACGAGGGCCGGCGCTGAGCCCGCCGCGTGGTGAAGTCGAAATAACGGTGTTATATTCCGCGCAAGTCGGGCGTATGCGGAGGAAGACACCATGCGTCGCACCAGCTCCCTGTGCGCTCTGGGCGGCCTCGCCGTCAGTCTGGTCTGCGGCGGCCCCGTCCTCGGCGAGGACATGAACATGGGTGCGAAAGCGGCGCCCTCGGAGGCCGCGCTGATCGAAAGCGCGATGTCCGCCGCGCCGCCGGCGGTGGCGAAGAACGCCACCATCGTCGCCATGGGGGCCGACGGAAAGATGCGGACCCTGCGCCAGGGGACGAACGGCTTCACCTGCATGCCGGACCAGCCGGCGACGCCGGGCCCCGACCCGATGTGCCTGGACGCCAACGCCCTCGCCTGGGCCACGGCCTGGATGCAGCATCAGCCGCCGCCGCAGAAGGCGGGCGTGATGTACATGCTGGCCGGCGGCACCGACGCCAGCAACACCGACCCCTACGCCCAGAAACCCACCGCCACGAACCACTGGATCAAGACCGGTCCGCACGTGATGGTGGTCGGCGACGCGGCGATGCTGTCGCAGTACCCGGCGAGCCCCGACCCGGACACCTCTCAGCCCTATGTGATGTGGTCCGGGACGCCCTACGCGCACCTGATGATGCCGGTGCGCTGAGGGGTACCCCTTGCCGTTAATCTAAGAACCACGAAATACACGAAATACACGAACAAGCCGCAGAAGCTGCGCCGCTCCGGCTCACACGGACTTTTCGTGTTTATCGTGGTTCGGCGAAGCCGATCCCGAGCGTCGCAAGTCATTAGGGACGACATGGCCTCGGGTCTCGCCGCGCTGCTCGACGATATCGCCGCCATCGCCAAGCTGGCGGCGGCCTCGCTGGACGATGTCGCCGGCGCCGCCGGCAAGGCCGGCTCGAAAGCGGTGGGCGTGGTCGTCGACGACGCCGCGGTGACGCCGGGCTACGCAGTGGGCTTCACCCCCGACCGCGAGCTGCCGATCGTCTGGAAGATCGCGCTGGGCTCGCTGCGCAACAAGTTCCTCATCCTGCTGCCCGCCGCCCTGGCGCTCAGCGCCCTTGCGCCCTGGGCGATCACCCCGATCCTGATGCTGGGGGGCGCCTACCTCTGTTTCGAAGCGGCGGAAAAGGCCATCGAAGCGATCTCTCACGAGCCGCAGGGGGAATGCGATCCGGACGAGCTCGCGCTCAGCTCCCAGGAGCTCGAGAAACGCAAGGTCGGGGGCGCCGTGCGCACCGACCTGATCCTTTCGGCCGAGATCATGGCCATCTCGCTGGCGACGGTCGCCGACCGCCCGATCGCCGTGCAGGCGGGCGCGCTCGCGGCCGTGGGCTTTGCGCTGACGGTCGGCGTCTACGGCCTGGTCGGCTTCATCGTGAAGATGGACGACATCGGCCTGCACCTGGCCCGCCGCAGCGGGCGCGGCGTGAGGGCCGTCGGCCGCGGCCTCGTCCGGGCCATGCCGCCGCTGCTCGACGGCCTGACCGTCGTCGGCGCCGCCGCCATGCTGTGGGTCGGCGGCGGCATCATCGTCCACGGCCTGGAGCGCTACCGGCTGACGCCGGTTCCCGAGTGGGTGCATGGCCTGCAGCACTGGGCCGGAGCGGCCCCGGTCGTCGGCGTCGCGGCCGGCTGGCTGGCCTATGCCGCCGCTTCGGCTGTGGTCGGCCTGATCGTCGGCGCGACGGCCGCCAGCGCCCTGCACCTGATCCGGCGCAAAGCGCACTGAGCCTCAGTACGCGAAGGCCTCGTAGACCTTGCCGGCGTCGCCGGCCCAGGGGCCGTTGTAGAGCTCGAGCAGGCGTTCGGCCGGCGTGATCCCGCTCTCGGCGATCTCGTGCAGCTC
>NZ_DATELG010000144.1:0-5696 GCF_035276905.1 Phenylobacterium sp.
CATGCTGGCCGGCGTCTCGGGCCTGGTCGCCAACGCCTCGGCGCTCGCGGCCATCTCGGACAACATCGCCAACGTCAACACGGTCGCCTACAAGCGCAACCAGACGAACTTCTCCAGCGTCGTGACCGCCCAGGCCGTGCCCGGCCACTACTCCGCCGGCGGCGTACAGGCGATCACCCGCCAGCTGGTCAGCCAGCAGGGCCTGATCCAGACCGCCAACTCGGCCACCGACATCGCGATCAACGGCGACGGCTTCTTCGTCGTCACCAACAAGGGCCTGGGCCTGACCAACGCCGACCAGCGGATGTTCACCCGCTCCGGCTCGTTCACCGTCGACGCCAACGGCTACCTGGTGAACGACGCCAACCTCTACCTGCAGGGCTGGCCGGTCGCGGACGACGGCACCGTCAACGTCGACCCGTCGGACCTGACCTCGATGCAGCCGATCAACGTCAAGTCGCTGGGCACCGCGGTCGCCCCGACCAGCCTCGTGCAGCTGAACGCCTCGCTGTTCAAGAACCAGGCGATCTCCGCCGGCGAGGCGGCCTACGACCCGGCTGCCGCCAGCATGGCAAAGTACGCCGACGACAAGGCCAACAACGTCAGCCCGCCGGGCGGCACCAAGCCTGACTTCACCATGGAGATGAGCGTCACCGACTCCTCGGGCGGCACTCACAAGGTGACCCTGGCGGTGCTGAAGGGCGCCAACCCCAACGAATGGCACGCCGAAGTCTACGCCGTGCCCGCCACGGACGTGACCGGCGGGGCCGCGCCCGGCCAGATCGCCAGCGGCGACATCGCCTTCACCGCGGAGGGCGACTTCGATCCGGTCAACAGCACCGGCTTCTTCCAGGACCTCACCGGGGGAATGGCGCCGACCTTCACCCTCGGCGACTCCACCGCCACGACCGGCGTCCACTGGGCGTCCGCGCTCGGCCTCGGTCAGCAGGCGATCAAGCTCGACATCTCCAAGCTGTCGCAGGTCGTGGCCCCCAACCAGCTGAAGTCGGTGAACTCCGACGGCGCCGGCGTCGGCAACGTGATCGCCGTGCAGGTCGACTCCGAAGGCTTCGTCTCGGCGATCTTCGACAACAAGCAGGTCCGCAAGATCGCCCAGATCGGCCTGGCGACCTTCCCCAATCCCGACGGCCTGAAGCCGTCCAGCGGCAACACCTACGCCTCGGCGATCCCCGCCGGCGTGATGGTGGCCAAGGCCCCGGGAACCGCCGGCAGCGGCGTGATTTCGCCCTCCAGCCTGGAAGCCTCGACCGTCGACCTGTCGCAGGAATTCACCGGCCTGATCACCACCCAGAAGGCCTACTCGGCTTCTTCGAAGATCATCACCACTGCCGACCAGATGTTGGACGAGCTCATTCAGATGAAGCGGTAACAACGTTCAGCATAACTTTTAACGACTGTAAGGCGGCAGAGCTTGTGCCATTTCAGTACATGGGGGAGCCGGTGATTAGAACTTTCTTTACTTTCAGGATTCAGCGGCCGTTAGGAGCTGCCGCGTATCGTTCCTACCAACAATGATGGTGGGAAAGACGTAGAGCCATGTTGCAACAACAGCAGACGCGCACGAACACCCGTGGCGAGGCCTATGTGATCGGGCCCACGGGCGCGCCGCTCACGCTCAAGGACCTGCCGCCGCCGAACACGGGGCGTTGGGTCATCCGCCGCAAGGCGGAGGTGGTCGCCGCCGTCCGCGGCGGGCTCATCTCGCTCGACGACGCGCTCGCCCGCTATTCGCTGACGGCCGAAGAGTTCACCGCCTGGCAACGCTCGATCGACCGCCACGGCCTGGCCGGCCTGCGCACCACGCGTCTGCAACAGTACCGCTGAGAGCCCCTCCCCTCCACCGGAGGCTCTTAAGACCGGCCGCGCCTTCCCCCGGCGCGGCCGGTTTCTTTTTTGGGGTGTGCGCCCAATGGGCGCGGGATCTGGGACCGCCGGTCCGATCAATGCGCCCCTAAGGATGTCCCTCGCGCACCAGCTCCCCGATCTTCCGCACGCTCACCAGGATCCGCTCGCGCTCGCCTGCCGCCCGTTCCACCAGCAGCCGCGCCACCTGGGCGTCGTCGTGGAAGACGTAGCCCTTGATGGCGTCGAGGATCGCCTTGGCGAGGTTGTCGAGGTCGATCCAGGGCGGCTCGCCGACGTATTCCATGCGGATCTCGACGGCGAACTCGCCCCACCCCGCCCCCCAAGGGGGCGGGGCGTCTTGCGAAGAACGCCGGGCCGAGAGCGGCCCGGGGGCCGGGCGCGAGCCGCGCCACTCCTTGCGGAAGAACTCATAGATCAGCGGCTTGTAGTACTTGGCCTGGGTGGTCAGGCCGTCGACCACCACCTCGATCGCGCCGTCGGCCTCGCGGGCGCGGACCTTGCCGCTCTGGATCCAGCCCTCGCCCACGAGCTAGAGGCGCTCGACCTTGACCGCGGCGCCGTAGGCCAGCACCTCGGTGATGCCGTCCATGATCTCGTTGGCGTCGTAGCGCATGGCCACCACCGCATCGGCGCCGAGCTCGCGCGCGTGCGCCGCCATCAGGTCGTAGGCCTCCTGGCGGGCGGTCTCGGCGAGGCTGGTGTAGACGGAGAGGTTGCCCCCGAAGATCGACTGGATCGCGCCGCCGAGGTTGCTGATGGCGTTGCGCGAGCGGACGGTGACGCCGCGCACGAGGCCGACATGGGCGGTGATGCGATAGCCGGGAAGGTCGTTGGCGGTGGTGACGAGCATGCCCTTCACTCTATAGCTCCGCGCCGCTTCCATCGCCACGGCCGTTGCGGCGAGCGCGCGCGGCGGTTAGACCGCGGCGACGCTGATGGAGGCCCTGATGACCGCGACCCGCACCGAGACCGACACCTTCGGACCCATCGAGGTTCCCGCCGACCGGTACTGGGGCGCGCAGACCCAACGCTCGATCCAGAACTTCAAGATCGGCTGGGAGCGGCAGCCGAAGCCGATCATCCGCGCCCTGGGCGTCGTCAAGCGCGCCGCGGCCGAGGCCAACATGGAGCTCGGCAAGCTCGACCAGGACGTCGCCCTGCCGATCATCATGGCCGCCCAGGAGGTCATCGACGGCAAGCTCGACGACCACTTCCCGCTGGTGGTCTGGCAGACCGGCTCCGGCACCCAGTCGAACATGAACGCCAACGAGGTGATCTCGAACCGCGCGATCGAGATCCTCAAGGGGGAGATGGGCTCGAAGAAGCCGGTCCACCCGAACGACCACGTCAACATGAGCCAGTCGTCGAACGACACCTATCCGACGGCCATGCACATCGCCTGCGCCGAGCAGGTCGCCCGTCACGTGATGCCGGGGCTGGAGCATCTGCACGCCGCCCTGAAGAAGAAGGCGGACGCGTTCGCCCACATCATCAAGATCGGCCGCACCCACACCCAGGACGCCACCCCGCTGACGCTGGGCCAGGAGTTCGGCGGCTACGCCCACCAGGTCGCCATGTCGGTGCGCCGCATCAAGGAGACGCTCTACGGCCTCTATGAGCTGGCGCAGGGCGGCACCGCGGTCGGCACCGGCCTCAACGCGCCCGTGGGCTTCGACAGGAAGGTGGCCGAGAAGATCGCCGCCATCACCCACCTGCCGTTCGTCACCGCGCCGAACAAGTTCGAGGCCCTGGCGGCGCACGACGCCATGGTCTTCAGCCACGGCGCGCTGAACGCCGCCGCCGCGGCCCTGTTCAAGATCGCCAACGACATCCGCTTCCTGGGGAGCGGCCCGCGCTCGGGCCTGGGCGAGCTGGCCCTGCCGGAGAACGAGCCGGGCTCCTCGATCATGCCCGGCAAGGTCAACCCGACCCAGGCCGAAGCCCTGACCATGGTCTGCGCCCACATCATGGGCAACCAGACCGCGATGACGGTGGCCGGCTCGCAGGGCCACTTCGAGCTCAACGTCTTCAATCCGGTGATGGCCTACAACTTCCTGCAGTCGGCCCAGCTGCTGGGCGACGCGGCCGTTTCGTTCGCCGACAACATGGTCGCCGGCATCGAGGCCCGCGAGGACAACATCAAGGCCAACCTCGAGCGCTCGCTGATGCTGGTCACGGCGCTGGCCCCGAAGATCGGCTACGACAACGCCGCCAAGATCGCCAAGACCGCGCACAAGAACGGCACGACCCTGCGCGAAGAGGCCGTCGGCGGCGGTTACGTGACGAACGAGGAGTTCGACGCCGTCGTCCGTCCGGAGAAGATGATCCAGCCGGGGTGAGGCCAACCAAGGCTTAGCTCCTCTCCCGCAAGCGGGAGAGGGGGACCGCCCGCCGAAGAGCGGGTGGTGGAGAGGGCGAGCCGCAAGCGCGGCGTCGCCCTTTTTCATTTTGTGGATGCGCTTTCGAAGCGGCGACGCCCTGCCTGGGGGCTTGCCCCCTCCCCCATGCGCTCTTCGCTTCGCTCGGCCCATGGCCCCCCCCCGCTTCGCCGGGGAGGAACGGTGCGATCTTCAGGCGTTCCGACTCACCGCGAAGTCGGCGAGATCATACAGCGCCATCCGCCAGGCGCCGGCCGGGAAGTCGCCGAGCGCGGCCTTGGCGCTCTGCGCATAACCGCCCGCCAGGTCGAGCGTCGCCTGCAGGGCGCCCGTCTGGCGCATCAGCTCGCAGGCGCGCTGGAAATCGCCGTCCGTCTGCTCGCGGCGGTCGACCGTGCGCACCCAGAACTCGCGCTCCGCCGACCCGGTCCTGGCCATCGCCAGCAGCAGCGGCAGGGTGGCCTTGCCTTCGCGGAAGTCGTCGCCGGCGTTCTTGCCCAGGGTGGCGCTGTCGCTCGAGTAGTCGAGGGCGTCGTCGACCAACTGGAAGGCGACGCCCAGATCCATGCCGTAGCGGCGCAGCGCCCGGCAGCGCTCCGGCGGCGCGCCGGCCGAGACCGCGCCGCACTCGGCGGCGGCCGCGAACAGCTCGGCGGTCTTGGCCTGGATGATCTCCAGATAGACCTCCTGGGAGAGGTCCATGTCGTGCGCGCGGGTGAGCTGCAGCACCTCGCCCTCGGCGATGACCCGCGAGGCGCGCGCCAGGATCTCCAGGGCGGCCATCGAGCCTGCGCCGACCATCAGCTCGAAGGCCCGGGCGAACAGGAAGTCGCCGACCAGCACCGAGGAGGGCGCGCCCCAGATCAGGTGGGCGGCGACCTTGCCGCGGCGCAGCTCGGAGGAATCGACCACGTCGTCGTGCAGCAGGGTGGCGGTGTGGATGAATTCGACCGCGGCGGCGAGCTTGCGGCAGGCGCCGTCACGCGCGCCGGCCATCCGCGCGGCGGACACCGTCAGGAGCGGCCGCAGGCGCTTGCCGGAGCCCGCGATCAGGTGGTCGGCCAGGGCCGGGATCACCGGCACGGGGCTGTCCATATGCTCGCGGATCAGTCCGTCCACCGCGGCCATGTCGGGCGCGGCCAGCGCGATCAGCGCATCGAGGGACGGCGGGGGCGTCTCGACGACAGCGGCGGTGCTCGCTTCCACGCGGCTACGGTCTCCTGGCGTCCGGAAGCGCTGCCCCGAACAATTGCGGCGGACAATGGTGACGCGCTAGGTCAGGGTCAAGCGACCCGCTGCGCCAAGGCCTTCAAGCATATACCGTGGCTCACGGAAATGGATGCGATCACGGAAAACACTGTGCTGGACGGCCGAGTGCGGCTGCTGCAGCCCGAACGCGGTTACCGGGCAGGCGTCGACGCGGCGCTGCTG
>NZ_DATELG010000145.1:0-7497 GCF_035276905.1 Phenylobacterium sp.
ATGAAGCGCGACTGCTTGTCGTCGCGGTACTCGCCCGGCCAGGCGCAGAGCAGATAGTAGTTCAGCGCCGGACGGCACGAGGCGCAGCCGTCGGGCGTCGCCCATTCCAGCGCCTGGAACACCGCCGGCATGGACTTCAGCCCCTCGGCGACGATGCGCCGACGGACCTCATCGTGGCCTTTTTCGCTGCAGCCGCAGACCGGCTTCGGGCCGGTGCGGACCTGGAAGGCGTCGCCCAGGCTGGCCATCAGGATCTTCTCGACCAGCGGCGTGCAGGAGCCGCAGGAGGCCGAGGCCTTGGTGACCGCTCGGACGGTCTCGAGCGTGGTCAGGCCCTGCTCGGCGATGGCGCCGACGATGGTCCCCTTGCAGACGCCGTTGCAGCCGCAGATCTCGGCCTCATCGGCCATGGCCGCAACGGCCGCACTAGGGTCGAGGCCCCGAAGGCCCTCCGTCACCGCCTGGCCGAACACGAGGGTCTCGCGGATATCGCCGACCGGCTGGCCGGATCGCATCAGGTCGAAGTACCAACCGCCGTCGGCGGCGTCGCCGAACAGCACCGCGCCTGCGACCTTGCCGTCCTCCAGGACGATCCGCTTGTAGACGCCGCGGCCGGCGTCGCGGAAGACGATGTCCTCGCAACCCTCGCCGCCGGCGAACTTGCCGGCCGAGAAGACGTCGACGCCGGAGACCTTCAGGCGCGTCGAAAGCACCGAGCCCTCGTAGGCGCCTCCCGCGCCCGTGAGCGACAGACCGAGCGTCTTGCACATCTCCCAGATCGGGGCGACGAGGCCGTAGACCTGGCCGCGGTGTTCGACGCACTCCCCGACCGCGAAGATCGCCGGGTCGGAGGTCTGCATGGCGTCGTTGACGACGATGCCGCGCCCGACCTCCAGCTCGCAGGCCTTGGCCAGCGCCGTCGCCGGGCGGATGCCGACGGCCATCACCAAGAGGTCGCAGGGCAGAACCCGGCCGTCCTTCAGCTTCAGGCCGCAGACGCGCCCGTTCTCGCCCAGCACCTCCTCGGAGTTGGCGCCCAGCACGGTCTCGACCCCGCGCTCGGCCATCGCCTGGGTGAGCAGGAAGCCGGCCGAAGCGTCGAGCTGACGCTCCATCAAAACGTCCATCAGGTGGACGACGGTGGCCCCCATGCCGCGCCGGGCGAGGCCGTAGGCGGCCTCGATGCCCAGCAGGCCGCCGCCGATGACCACGGCGCGGGCGCCGGGCTTCACCGCCTCGATCATCGCCTCGACGTCGTCGAGATCGCGGAAGGTGACGACGCCCTTCAGGTCCACGCCCGGCAGCGGCAGGCGGATCGGGTCGGAGCCCATCGCCAGCAGCAGCTTGTCGTAAGCGACTTCCAGCCCGCCCTCGGCGCGGACCACCTTGGCCGCGCGGTCGATCGCCTCGATCCGGCGGCCCGCGTGCAGGACGATCCCGTTGTCGCGGTACCAGGCCTCGTCGTTGATGACGATCTGCTCGAAGGTCTTCTCGCCCGCCAGGACCGGCGAGAGCATGATCCGGTCGTAGTTGACCCGCGGCTCGGCGCCGAAGATGACGATCTCGTAGCGGTCGGGATCGCGCTTGAGCACTTCCTGGACCGCCCGGCAGCCGGCCATGCCGTTGCCGATGACGATCAGACGTTCCTTCACGGGAGCGTTCATTTTGAGGTCTGCCCCTTTACTCGAAAATCAGACGCGGACGGTGGCGGCCTGGGCGCCGGCGATCTGCGGCCAGCGGGCGCGCCAGTGGCTCCTCAGCGCCGCCAGCGCGGCCAGCGCCACCAGGGCCAGGGCGGCGAAGCCCAGGAAGCCGGGCTGGTAGGAGCCGGTGGCCTTCTTGGCGAAGCCGAGCGTGGTGGCCAGGTAGAAGCCGCCGACCCCGCCCATGGCGCCGACGAGGCCGGTGATCACGCCGATCTCGGCGCGGAAGCGCTGCGGCGCGAGCTGGAAGACCGCGCCGTTGCCGGCGCCCAGCGCGCCCATGGCGACCAGGATCACGGCGAGCGCCGCGGCAGGGCCGGCCTGGTGGAAGCTGGCCACGGCCAGGGCGCAGGCGGCCAGCGCGTAGACGCTCATCAGGGTGCGGACGCCGCCGATCCGATCGGCCACGGCCCCGCCGACCGGGCGGACCGCCGAGCCGAAGAAGACGCAAGCGGCGGTGAAGAAGCCGGCGACCACCGGGTCGAGGCCGTATTCGCCGGCGAAGTAGATGGTCAGCGACGAGGCCAGGCCCGAGAAACCGCCGAAGGTCACGCCGTAGAGGAACATCAGCCACCAGGCGTCGGCGGTCTTCAGCACGCCGAGGTACTCGGCGAACCGCTTCGGCGCAGGCCGGTTCGGCGCGTCCTTGGCGAAGATCAGGTAGACGACGAAGGCGACCAGCAGCGGCAGGGCGGCCATGCCGATCACGTTGTTCCAGCCGAAGGTCTTGGCGAGGCTCGGCGCGAAGAGGGCCGCCAGCGCGGTGCCCGAGTTGCCGGCGCCGGCGATGCCGAGCGCAAGCCCCTGGTGCTCCGGCGGATACCAGCGCGAGGCGAGCGGCAGGGCGACGGCGAAGGAGGCCCCGGCCACGCCCAGCACGCAGGCCAGGATCAGCACCTGATTGTAGCTGTGCACGCCGAGGAACCAGGCCAGGCCGAGCCCGGCGAGCACGATCAGCTGGCCAATGACGCCGGTCAGTTTCGGGCCGATGTGGTCGACCATCACGCCGAACACCAGCCGCAGGAAGGCCCCCGCCAGCAGCGGCGTGGCCACCATCAGCCCCTTCTGGGCCGGATCGAGGTGGAAGCTCTTGGAGATCGCTACGCCCAGCGGGCCGAGGATCACCCAGACCATGAACGACAAATCGAAGTAGAAGAAGGCGGAGAGCAGGGTCGGCGTGTGGCCGGCCTTGAGGAACGAGCGGTCGAGCATGACGGTAGGCCCCGTGCGAGCAAGTGCGGTGGAGCGGCGGCGTCGCCAGCGGGTTTGATCAGCTCGTCATCGAGCCGGTCTGGGGCCGGGAACGCCGTTGCTCACTAGGCCTAAGCTGAGAGGAAACATGTCTGCTGCGGTGCGTCATGCCTCATGTCGCGGCGCACGCGGGCGAATTGCCATGGAGCCTAAAAAGAGGGCGCCGTGCTTTCACGCGGCGCCCAGCTTTTAAGCTCACGCGGCGGCGACACGAACTCCAGGCGCCTTCTCGTGCAGGAACTCCACGACGGCATGGCGCGCCGCCACATAGGCAGGCGCCACGTCCACCTCGAGCCGCCGGCGTGGGCGCGGCAGACCGACGTTCAACACTTCGCCGATGGTCGCCGCGGGCCCGTTGGTCATCATCACGATGCGGTCCGAGAGCAGCACCGCCTCGTCGACGTCGTGGGTGATCATCAGCACCGTGTTGCCGAGCTTGGCGTGGATTTCCATCACGCTGTCCTGCAGGTTGGCGCGCGTGAGCGCATCGAGCGCGCCAAAGGGTTCGTCGAGCAGGAGCACCTTGGGCTCCATGGCCAGCGCCCGGGCGATGCCCACGCGCTGCTTCATGCCGCCGGAAATCTCCGAAGGCCGCTTGTCCCTGGCGTGGGCCATCTGCACCAGGTTGAGGTTGTGCATGGTCCAGGCGTCGCGCTCGGCCCGGCTCTTGGTCGCCTTGAAGACCTGGTCGACCGCCAGGCGCACGTTCTCGTAGACGCTGAGCCAGGGCAGCAGGGAGTGGTTCTGGAACACCACGGCCCGCTCCGGCCCCGGCTGTTCGACGGCGGCCCGGTCGAGGATCACCGCTCCGGTGGTCAGCGGGACCAGGCCGGCCACGACATTGAGCAGGGTCGACTTGCCGCAGCCGGAATGGCCGATGATCGAGACGAACTCGCCCTGGCCGACCTGGAGCTCGACGCCGCGCAGCACCTCGGAGACCGCGCCGCGCGCCTGGAAGGTGACGCCGACGTTCTCGATGGAAAGATAGGCTTTGGACATGGACGGGGCCCTTCAGCTGACCGTGGCGCCGCGGGAGACGATGCGGCCGATGAGCCCGACGAAACGGTCGAGGGCGAAGCCCACGAGGCCGACCCAGATCAGGGCGACGACGATGTCGGAGATGCGCGAGGCGTTGTACTGGTCCCAGATGAAGAAGCCGACGCCGACCCCGCCGAGCAGCATCTCGGAGGCGACGATCGCCAGCCAGCTCATCCCGACGCCGATGCGCAGGCCGGTGAAGATGTAGGGGGTCGAGGCCGGCAGCAGGATCCTGAAGAAGTAGGCCGCGGGCGACAGCCGCAGCACTCGGCCGACGTTGCGGTAGTCCTGCGGCACGTTGCGCACGCCCACGGCGGTGTTGATGATCACCGGCCAGATCGCCGTGATGAAGATCACGAACAGCGCCGAGGGATTGGCCTGGTGCAGGGCCGCCAGCGAGATCGGCAGCCACGCCAGCGGCGGCACGGTCCGCAGCACCTGGAAGAGCGGGTCGAGCCCGCGGTGCGCCAGCCGGCTGGAGCCGACCAGCACGCCCAGCGCGATCCCGACCACCGCGGCGAAGCTGAAGCCGATCGCCACCCGGCGAAGGCTGGTGAGCGCGTGCCAGAACAGCCCCTTGTCGACGCCGCCATGGTCGAAGAACGGGTGCAGGATCAGCTCGCGCGAGTCGCTCCAGATCATCGAGGGCGCCGGCAGGCCGCCCGGCTTGACGGTGGCGATGATCTCCCAGACGAGCAGCAGCACGCCGATGGTGACGACCGGCGGCGCGGCGACGGCCAAGGTCTCGCGCAGGGCGGCGACAAGCCGGCCTGCCGGATTGGGCCGGCGCGCCGGCAGGGCCACGATCGCCGCCCCGGATTTGGCCGGGGCGGGATCGGGATCGGTTCTGAAGGCGGGAAGCGCCATGGTCGCCCTCCCCTCAGACCAGCTTCTTGATCGGCTGGCTGGCCAGGTAGGCCGCCGGGTTCGCCGGATCGAAGACCTTGCCGTCGAAGAACTTTTCGACGCCGCGGCTGTCGGCGGCCGGCGCCGCCACCCCCAGGGCCTTGGCCGCGGCGCGCCAGACGTCGGCCCGGTTGACCTGCTTGACCAGGGCCATCTTGTTGGTCGACTGCGGCAGCACCCCCCAGCGGACGTCCTCGGTCAGGAACCACAGGTCGTGCGACTTGAAGGGGAAGGAGGCGTTGTCGGCCCAGAATTTCATGTAGTGGCCGGAATTCTGGACCTTGCGGCCGTCGCCGTAGTCGATGGTTCCCTGCAGCCGGGGCAGGATGTCGCCCATCGGCACGTTGATGTACTGCCGCCCCGAGACGATCGAGCACATCGCCGGCCGGTTCTGCATCTTGTCGCACCACATCTGGGCCTCCATCACCGCCATGGTGATGGCCTGGGCGGCGCGCGGGTACTTGGCGACCCAGTCGGCGCGCATGCCGAGCGCCTTCTCCGGGTGGTTCATCCAGATCTCGGAGGTCAGGCAGGCGGTGTAGCCGACCCGCTGGTTGACCAGTTGCCCGTTCCAGGGCTCGCCGACGCAGAAGGCGTCCTGGGTGCCGGACTTCATGTTGGCCACCATCTGCGGCGGGGGGATGACGATGGTCGAGACGTCGGCGTCCGGGTTGATGCCGCCGGCCGCCAGCCAGTAGCGGATCCACAGGTCGTGGGTGCCGCCGCGGAAGGTCATGGCGATCTTGGCGATGTTGCCGGAGGACTTGAGCTGCATGAACTTGGCCTTGGCGCCGGCGCTGTTCAGCCCGACCTTCACCGCCTTCAGGTCGTTACCGACGCTGATCGCCTGGCCGTTCACGTTCAGGCGCGCCAGGATGTTCATCGGCACGGGCCGCCCGCCCGTCGCCTGGCCGGTGGTGATCAGGTACGGCAGCGGGCTCAAGATGTGCGCGCCGTCGATGCCGCCGCCGCCGGAGCCCAGCACCAGGTTGTCGCGGGTCGCCGCCCAGGAGGCCTGCTTCAGCACCTCGACGTCGGGCATGCCGTACTTGGCGAAGAGGCCCTTTTCCTTAGCGATGATCACCGGCGAGGCGTCGGTCAGGGCGATGAAGCCCAGCTTGGCCTTGGCGACCTCCGGCCCCGGCCCCGCGGCGAAGGCGCCGGAAGGCAGCAGGGTCTTGGCGGCGGCGATGGTGGCGGCTGCCGCGGTCAGGGCGCCGCGGCGCGTGAGGCCGGTCTTCTTCAGGTCGGTCATGCTAAAGTCCTGTGAATTTCGAGAGTTGGGCCGGCCGCGGGTCACAGCTTGTATTCCAGCGTGAACCAGACCTTGGTCCGCGAGGGCGGCGGCGTGGCCGTGCCGCGCGGCACGGTCTTCACCCGCTCGAAGTCGGCGTACTTGAGCGCCCAGCTGAGCTTGGGCGTGATCGCGGCCCCGACTTGGGCGTCCCATTCGTGGGCCAGGTGCTCGCCGGTCCGCTGGTCGTCGAAGGTGTGGTAGCGGACCAGGACGTCGGGGTTGAAGAAGTAGGTCGCCTTGAAGCGCGGCTTGACGTTCAAGGTGAAGTTCAGGTCCTTGATGCCGTCGACGAAGCCCTTGTTGCCGCCCAGCGGCTGGACCCAGGCGTCCGCCCAGCCCTGGAACTGGTGGGTGGTCGCCAGCGGCGTGGTGAAGCCGCGGAAGCCGTTCCCCTCCAGCTCCTCGTAGTCGACCTTGGCCGTATAGATGTCGAAGGTCCCCGCGAGCGCAGCCTGCCAATAGTCGAGCTGATACTTCTCGGTGGCGTGATGGTAGTCGCCCTGCCGCGCCCAGGTCGCGTCATAGGCCAGCTGGACCAGGCTGACCCAGGTCTTGCCCGAGGCCCTGACCCCGCTGGTGATCGAGGTGTTCGGCCGCGAGTTGGCGAAGTCCAGGGCGTAGACGAAACCTTCCAGCCGCAGTTGCTCGGCGAGCGACCAGGTGACGTTCGCCAGGTGGCTGTCGGAGTTCCAGTCCTTTTCCTGGCCGAGGATCCGGTTCACCCGGTCGACGTAGGCGTAGGTGAGCTTGAACCGCCGCCAGGCCGCGTCGATGCGCAGCGCATCGAACGTCTGCTCGTCCTGGCGCCAGCCGACGTTGCCGATGAAGCGCTGGTCGTCGATGATGATACGTTGCCGGCCGAGGATGCCGCTGAAGGCCGCGCTAGGCGTCCAGGACAGCTGCAGGCGGTTCAGCTCAGTGACCTCCGGGTCGTTGACCAGCGGATATTTGGCCTTGTTCGCGCCGTTCAGCGGCGGGGTCGTTGCGCCCGGCACATTGACCGCATAGCGCTCCGGACCGATCAGCCGGACGTCCTCGAACTCGACCAGAGCCTTGAGATTGTTCCATTCGCCCGTCTCCCACCCCAGCCGGGTGCGGAGCGTATAGGCCTGGGCGTTGTCGGTGAGGACCCTGGTCTTGGTCTGGTCGACGTACTCGAAGCGGGCCCGCATCTCGAGGATCAGGTGGCCGGCGCTGACCGCGTCGCTGATGGTTCCGGCGGACGCCGGCGCAGCGGCAGGCGCCGGCGCAGCAGGCTCGGCGGGCGGCGGCGCCGTCGGCGTCGCGTCGCCCAGTCCGTCG
>NZ_DATELG010000146.1:0-9435 GCF_035276905.1 Phenylobacterium sp.
AGGCGCCCACGCCGGGCAGCACCACCCGGTCGGCCGCCGCCACCGTCTCCGGATCGTCGGTGACGAGCACGCGCGCGCGGCCGTCGGCCGCCTTCACCAGCGCCTTCTCGGCCGAGCGAAGGTTGCCCGACCCGTAGTTGATCAGGGCGACGCTCATGAGGTGATTTCCTAGAGCACGCCCTTGGTGGAGGGGGCGTGGCCGTGGGTCTTGGGATCGAGCTCCACCGCCTGGCGGAGCGCCCGGGCCAGCGCCTTGAACCCGCTTTCCGCCACGTGGTGGGAGTTGGTCCCGTAGAGGGTCTCCAGGTGCACGCAGGCGCCGCAGTTCATGGCGAACGCGTGGTGGAACTCCTTGAAGAGCTCGGTGTCCATGTCGCCGACCTTCGGCGTCCTGAACTCCACCCGCCAGATCAGGTACGGCCGGTTGGAGAGGTCGATGGCGCAGCGCGTCAGGGTCTCGTCCATCGGAATGTAGGCGTGGCCGAAGCGGCGCACGCCCTTGAAGCCGTCCAGCGCCTTGGCGAAGGCCTGGCCCAGCACGATCCCGGTGTCCTCCACCGTGTGGTGCATGTCGATGTGCAGGTCGCCCTTGGTCTCGATCTCGATGTCGAAGCCGCCGTGCCGGATGAAGCTCTCCAGCATGTGGTCGAAGAAGCCGATGCCGGTGGAGACCTTGGACGCGCCGGAGCCGTCCAGGTCGACGGCGACCCGGATCTGCGTCTCCTTGGTGTTGCGGACGACCTCCGCCTGGCGGCTCATGATCAATATCCCTTGGCGGCCGCCAGGTCCTTCAGCGAGACCTGCGGACGCGGACCGTAGTGCGAGATCACCTCGGCCGCCGCCAGCGACGCCAGCCGGCCGCAGACCTGCAACGGCCGGCCCCGCGAGAGGCCGAACATGAATCCGGCTGCGTATTGGTCGCCGGCTCCGGTCGTGTCCACGACTTTCTCCACGGGTTCCGCCGCGGCCGTCAGCCGCTCGCCGTCGGCGAGTATGACAGAACCGTGTTCACTGCGGGTTACCGCCGCGAGCTTGACGCGCTGGCGCAACGCCTCGGCGGCGGCGTCGAAGCTGTCGGTCTGGAACAGCGCCTTGGCCTCGACCTCGTTGGCGAACAAGAGGTCGACCTGGCTTTCGATGAAACCCAGCAGCGCCTCGCGGTGGCGCTCGACCACGAAGCCGTCCGAGAGCGTCAGCGCCAGCATCCGCCCGGAGGCGCGCGCCAGGCCCGCGGCCTTGGCGAAGGCGCGCCGCGCCGCGTCGGCGTCGAACAGGTAGCCCTCGAGATAGACGATCTTCGAGGCCTCGATCACCTCGGCCTCGACGTCGGCCTCGGTGAAGGCGGTCGAGGCGCCCAGGAAGGTGCACATGGTGCGCTGGCCGTCGGGAGTGACGTTGATCATGCAGGCGGCCGTCGCCGGCCCGCCGACCAGGGGCGCGTTCTCGAACCGGGCGCCGATCGCGCGCATGTCGTGGGCGAACACCCCGCCCAGCTGGTCGTCGGCGACCTTGCCCAGGAAGGCGCCCTTGCCGCCGAAGCTGGCCAGCCCTGCCACCGTATTGGCCGCCGAGCCGCCCGAGGTCTCAACGCCGGGCGCCATCCTGGCGTAGAGCGCCTGCGACTGCGCCTGGTCCACCAGCATCATGCCGCCCTTGGCCAGGCCGTTGTCGGCGAGGAAGCTGTCCTCGGCCGGGGCGATCACGTCGACGATGGCGTTGCCGATCGCGGCGACGTCGTAGAGCTCTGGCATGTCTGGGCTTTCCGGGGATTTCGCGAGCGCGACTTACAGGGAAAGCCCGGGCGGAGCAACGTGGGCGCGTCCGGCTTACCGCCCATTTGCGAACAGATGACGCGAAGGACAGAGGTCGGCGACGATGCACTCCTCGCAGCGCGGCCGGCGGGCCAGGCAGACGTAGCGCCCGTGCAGGATCAGCCAGTGGTGGGCGCGGGTGAGGCCGGGCTCGGGCACGACGGCCATCAGCTGGCGCTCGACCTGGTCCGGCGTCTTGCCGTCGGCCAGCCCCAGCCGGTGCGAGACGCGGAACACATGGGTGTCGACGGCGATGGCCGGCTCGATGCGCAGCTCGTTCAGCACGACCGAGGCGGTCTTGCGTCCGACGCCCGGCAAGGCCTGCAGCTTCTCGCGGTCCAGCGGAACCTCGCCGCCGTACTGCTCGATCAGGATGCGCGAGAGCGCGATGACGTTCTTGGCCTTGGTGTTGAAGAGGCCGATCGAGGAGATGTAGGGCTTCAGCCCCTCCTCCCCCAGCGCCAGCATCTTCTGCGGCGTGTCGGCGACGGCGAACAGCTTCTTCGTCGCCTTGTTCACCGAGACGTCGGTGGCCTGGGCCGAGAGGGCGACAGCCACCACCAGGGTGTAGGGGCTGTCGTAGTCGAGCTCGGTGCGCGGATCGCTCTCCTGGCTCTCGAACCGCTCGAAGATCTCGGCGATCCGGGCCCGCTCGGCGGGGCTGATGCGCTTGGCGCGCGGCTTGGTCGCGGGCTTGGCCATGGGGCGGGGAAGATGGCGTGGAGGGGGCTTCAGCGCAACGATCAGCGGGCTTATTCTCTGCCGATGCCCTCGCCGCTCTACATGGACGCCGAGATCCGACCGAACCGTTCGCTGTCGGAGCGGGGCTTCGTCATCCTGATCACCGTCGTCACCCTGGCCAACTGCGCCTCGGCCGCGGTGTTCCTGGCGCTGGGGGCGACCTTCGTGCCGATCTTCCTCGGCTTCGACGTGCTGGCGGTGATCGTCGCCTTCCTGGTCAGCTTCAGCGCCGCCAAGCGCATCGAGCGGGTGCAGGTGACCGCCAGCGAGGTGCGCGTCACCCATGAGACGCCGAAGTGGACCAGGCTGGTCTGGGAATCCCCCACCGCCTTCACCCGCGTGCACGTGGAGAAGGAGGACGAGCGGACCGTGGCGCTGAAGCTCGCCCTCTCCGGCCGCGAGGCGGAGGTCGCCGCCGCCCTGAGCCCGCGGGAGCGCGCGGACTTCGCCAAGGCGCTGGAGCGGGCGATCTGGCAGGCGCGGCGGGAGCGGAGCTGAAACCGAAAACAGTAGTTACAGAATGAACCGCGACAGATCCGCGTTCTGCGCCAGCTCGCCCACCCGCGCCTGCACGTAGGCCGCATCGATCTCGATGCTTTCGCCGTCGCGGTCGGCGGCGGTGAAGCTGATCTCTTCCAGCACCTTCTCCAGCACCGTCTGCAGCCGGCGCGCGCCGATGTTCTCGACCGCGCCGTTGACGGTCACCGCCGCGTCGGCCAGGGCGTCGACGGCGGTTTCCGTGAAGCTCAGCGTCACGCCCTCGGTCGCCAGCAGCGCCTGGTGCTGGCGGATCAGGTTGGCCTCGGGCTCGGTGAGGATGCGGCGGAAGTCGTCGCGGGTGAGCGCCTTCAGCTCCACCCGGATCGGCAGCCGGCCCTGCAGCTCGGGAAGCAGGTCCGAAGGCTTGGCGACGTGGAAGGCGCCGGAGGCGATGAACAGGATGTGGTCGGTCTTCACCGGCCCGTACTTGGTCGACACGGTCGTCCCCTCGATCAGCGGCAGCAGGTCGCGCTGCACGCCCTCGCGGCTGACGTCGGCGCCGGCGCGTTCGGCGCGGCTGGCGACCTTGTCGATCTCGTCGAGGAAGACGATGCCCTGGTTCTCGGCCAGCTCGAGCGCCTCCTGGGTCAGCGCCTCCTGGTCGACCAGCTTGTCGCTTTCCTCGGCGATCAGGGGCGCCCAGGCGCCGGAGACGGTGGTCTTGTGGGTCTTGGTGCGGCCGCCGAAGGCCTTGCCGAACATGTCGGAGAGATTGAGCATCCCCATCTGGGCGCCCGGCTGGCCGGGGATGTCGAAGGTCGGAAAGGCGGGACCGGTGTCGGCCACCTGCAGCTCGACCTCCTTGTCGTCCAGCTCGCCGGCGCGCAGCTTCTTGCGGAAGGACTCGCGCGCGGCGGTCGAGCCGGGGCCGGTCATGGCGTCGAGGATGCGTTCCTCGGCGGCGGCCTCGGCGCGGGCGCGCACGCCCGCGCGGCGCTTCTCGCGCACCATGCCGATGGCGCTCTCCACCAGATCGCGGACGATCTGGTCGACGTCGCGGCCGACATAGCCCACCTCGGTGAACTTGGTGGCCTCGACCTTCAGGAACGGCGCCTGGGCGAGCCTGGCCAGGCGCCGGGCGATCTCGGTCTTGCCGACGCCGGTCGGGCCGATCATCAGGATGTTCTTCGGCGTGACCTCGTCGCGCAGCTCGTCGGGCACCCGCCGGCGGCGCCAGCGGTTGCGCAGCGCCACGGCCACGGCGCGCTTGGCCTCCGGATGGCCGACGATGAAGCGGTCGAGCTCGGAGACGATCTCGCGGGGGGGGAATTCGGTCATGGGATTGTCACGCCTGCGCGGCCCGACCACTCCCCGGTGATCCCTGCGAGAGCAGGAACCCAGGCTTTTTTGGTGTTGCGGGCCGCTCGAACAGAAAAAACCTGGATCCCCGCTTTCGCGGGGACGAGCGGATAGTATGCGGTCTTGGCCTCAGAGCTTCTCAACCGTGAGCTCGCCATTGGTGTAGACGCAGATCTCGGCGGCGATGGCCATCGCCCTGCGCGCTATGGCTTCGGCGTCGAGCGCGCCGTCGATCAACGCCCGCGCCGCCGCGAGCGCATAGTTGCCGCCGGAGCCGATGGCGGCCACGCCGCTCTCCGGCTCCAGCACGTCGCCGACGCCGGTGACGGTCAGGATGGTCGAGGCGTCGGCCACGATCAGCATGGCCTCCAGCCGGCGCAGATAGCGGTCCGTGCGCCAGTCCTTCGCCAGGTCGACGCAGGCGCGGGCCAGCTGCTCGGGATACTGCTCGAGCTTGGCCTCCAGCCGTTCGATCAGGGTGAAGGCGTCGGCCGTCGCCCCGGCGAAGCCCGCCACGACGCGGCCGCCGGCCAACCTTCGCACCTTGCGGGCGTTGCCCTTGACGATGGTCTGGCCCATGGAGACCTGTCCGTCTCCGGCGATGACGGTGGAGCCGCCCTTGCGGACGGCTAGAATGGTTGTCCCATGCCAGTCTGGGAACGTGGCGGAGGTGGCTTGGCCCATGGCCGCGCATGTGGCCAGGGCCTGTGGCGAGGTCAAGGCGAGGCGGACATTCGCGGATGAGTTTCCCAAGATGAGCTTCACGGACGAAGAAGTCGAACGCTACGCCCGGCACCTGGTGCTGCGCGAAGTCGGCGGCCCCGGCCAGCAGAAACTGAAGGCGGCCAGCGTGCTGATCGTCGGCGCCGGCGGGCTCGGCGCGCCGGCCGCGCTCTATCTGGCGGCGGCGGGCGTCGGCACGGTGATGCTGGCCGACCCGGACGTGGTCGACCGCTCCAACCTGCAGCGCCAGATCATCTACGCCGAGGGCGACATCGGCCAGCCGAAGGCCGAGGCCGCGGCGGACCGGCTGGCGGCGCTGAACCCGCACGTCTTCGTGGCGGCCTACGAGGGCGCCTTCGACGCCGGCTCCGCCGACGAGCTCGTGTCCGGCGTCGACCTGGTGCTCGACGGCACCGACGATTTCGCCACCCGCATGTGCGTCAACGCCGCCTGCGTGCGCCACGGCAAGACCCTGGTGTCGGGCGCCATCGGCCGCTGGACCGGCCAGGTCGGGGTGTTCCGCGGCCGGCCCTGCTACCAGTGCCTGGTGCCGGAGATCCCGCCCGACGCCGAGACCTGTTCGGCGGTGGGCGTGGTGGGGGCGCTGGCGGGCGTGATCGGCTCGATGATGGCGCTCGAGGCGGTGAAGCTGATCACCGCCGCCGGCGAGCCGCTGGCCGGGCGCCTGATGATCTACGATGCGCTGGCCGGCGAGACCCGCACGGTGCGGATCGGCGCCGACCCGGATTGCCCGATCTGTGGAGGAAGACAGCCATGAGCCAGGACGCCTGGACCGAAGTCGACCGCTATCTGACCGACACCCTGCTCGCCCCTGACCCGGCGCTCGAGGCGGCGCTGGCCGACAGCGAGGCGGGCGGCCTGCCGGCGATCAATGTCGCGCCCAACCAGGGCAAGCTGCTGATGCTGCTGGCGCAGATGGCGGGCGCAAAGCGGATCCTGGAGATCGGCGCCCTCGGCGGCTATTCGACCATCTGGCTGGCCAGGGCGCTGCCGGCGGACGGCCGGCTGATCACCCTGGAATACGTCCCGCACCACGCCGAGGTCGCGCGCCGGAACATCGCCCGCGCCGGCTTTGCGGCCCAGGTCGAGGTCAAGGTCGGCGCCGCGATCGACACCCTGCCGACGCTGCAAGGGCCGTTCGACTTCGTCTTCATCGACGCCGATAAGGCGAGCTATCCGGCCTATTTCGAATGGTCGCTGAAGCTCGCCCGGCCGGGCGCGGTGATCGTCGCCGACAACGCGGTGCGCGCCGGCAAGGTGCTGGACCCTCAGGGCGACGCCGACGCCGAGGGCGTGCGGCGCATGTACGACCTGATCGCCGCCGAGCCGCGCGCCACCGCCACCGCCGTGCAGACCGTGGGCTCGAAGGGCTGGGACGGGTTCTGCTTGATCCGGGTGAAATCGTCGCTCCCTTAATGGGGAGGGACTCAAAGCATCGCCGGAATGACTCTGTCCGGCGGGCGGTGGCCGTCCATCCAGGTGCGGATGTTGATGATCACCTTCTCGCCCATGTCGATCCGCCCTTCGAGGGTGGCCGAGCCCATGTGCGGCAGCAGGACGGCGTTCGGCTGGGCCAGCAGCTTCGGATTGATCGCCGGCTCGAACTCGAAGACGTCGAGGCCGACGCCGCCGATCTTGCCCTCCGCCAGCAGGTCGGCGAGCGCGCTCTCGTCGATGATCTCGCCGCGGGCGGTGTTGATGACGATGGCGTGCGGCTGCAAAAGCTTCAGCCGCCGCGCCGAGAGCAGGTGGTAGGTGGCCGGCGTGTGCGGCGAGTGGACGGAGATGATGTCCATCCGCGCCAGCATCTGGTCGAGGCTCTCCCAGTAGGTCGCTTCCAGCTCCTCGGCGATCCGCACCGAGACCGGCTTTCGGTTGTGGTAGTGGATCTGCAGCCCGAAGGCCTTGGCTCTGCGGGCCACCGCCTGGCCGATGCGGCCCATGCCGATGATGCCCAGCCGCTTGCCGGTGACCCGGCGGCCCAGCATCCAGGTCGGCGTCCAGCCGCGGAACTCTCCGGCCTGGGTGACGTTCGCGCCCTGCACGAGGCGGCGGGCGACGGCCATGATCAGCGCCAGCGTCAGGTCGGCGGTGTCCTCGGTGAGGACGCCGGGCGTATTGGTGACGGTGATCCCCCGCTCGGTCGCGGCGGTCACGTCGATATGATCGACGCCGGCCCCGAAGTTGGCGATCAGCTTCAGTTGCGGCCCGGCCTTGTCGAGCAGGGGCGCGTCGATCTTGTCGGTGATGGTCGGCGCCAGCACGTCGGCGCGCGCGACCGCGGCCTCGAGCTGCTCGCGGCTCATCGGCTGGTCCGTGAGATTGAGCTCGGTGTCGAACAACTCCCGCATCCGGGTCTCCACCGGGTCCGGCAGTTTGCGCGTGACGATGACTTTCGGCTTGCGGGCGGCCATGTGCGAACTGAAAAGGGGACCTTGAGGGGCGCGGCTTTCGCCGACGCTGTCGAGCTCTTCTAACGAGAGCACCTCTAGCAAACGGGCCCTTGGCGGCCAAGGCGAGGCGGAGCGGATGAGGGGTGTGATTCGGGCGCTGCTCGCGACGGCGGCGCTCGGTGCGGGTCTCGGCGCGGCCGCCGCGCAGGCGGCGCAGGACCGTCCGACGCCCTCCGGACTGCCCGTGCCGCGCTACGTCTCGCTGAAGTTCGACAAGGTCAACGCCCGCTCCGGCCCGGGGGACGACCACCGCACCCTGTGGATCTATCGCGTCCGCGGCCTGCCGGTGCAGGTCGTCGCCGAGACCTCCGAGTGGCGGCGAATCTGCGATCCCGAGGGCCAGCTGGTCTGGGTGCACAAGCGCACCACCGACGGCCGCCGCACGGTGATCAACATGAACTCGGCGCCCGCCGCGCTCCGGCGCCGGCCGAAGGATTCGTCGCGCGTGGTGGCCTATCTGAACGTGCGGGCCATCGCCTCGCTGGTCCGCTGCGACGAGGACCAGTGGTGCCGGGTGCGCGCCGACGACGTCTCCGGCTGGGTCAAGGCCGGCGAGCTCTGGGGCGCCTCGGACGCCGTCCAGTGCCGCCCCGGGCGGCCCGGCGGCGCCGCAAGCGGGCGTTGAGCCTGCCGGGCGGCTCATGTTAGGGCCTGTTGCTCATTCCACAGGCCCGTTCACATGAGCATCGCGACCACCACCGAAACCCGGCCTTCGAGCTTCACCAAGGAAGACCTGCTGGCCTGCGCGCGCGGCGAGATGTTCGGCCCGGGCAACGCCCAGCTGCCGGCGCCGCCGATGCTGATGTTCGACCGGATCGTCAACATCACCTCGGACGGCGGCGCCCACGGCAAGGGCTTCATGGAGGCCGAGCTGGATATCAGCGACGACCTCTGGTTCTTCGCCTGCCACTTCATCGGCGACCCCGTCATGCCGGGGTGCCTCGGCCTGGACGCCATGTGGCAGCTGGTGGGCTTCTTCCTCGCCTGGTCCGGCGGCCCGGGCCGCGGCCGCGCGGTGGGCGTGGGCGAGGTGAAGTTCGCCGGCCAGGTCACGCCGAAGATCAGGAAGCTCGTCTACCGGATCGACATGAAGAAGGTGATCATCCGCAAGCTGGTGATGGGCGTCGGCGACGGGGTTCTGCTGGCCGACGGCAAGCCCATCTATGAAGCCAAGGACCTGCGGGTCGGCCTCTACAACGCCGCCGACCTGAGCTGAGCGAACGACAAGGCATGGAGGAAATCAGCTGATGCGCCGCGTCGCCGTCACCGGACTGGGCATCGTCTCGTCCATCGGCGTCAGCGCCAACGAGGTGCTGGCCTCCTTGCGCGACGCCAGGAGCGGGGTCTCCGCCGCGCCAGAATATGCCGAGCTCGGGTTCCGCTGCCAGGTGCACGCAGAGCCGCAGATCGACTGGGAATCCCTGGTCGACCGCAGAGCCGCCCGCTTCCTCGCCCAGGGCACCGCCTTCGGCCACATCGCCATGGAGCAGGCGATCCGCGACGCGGGCCTGGAGGAAGGCGAGGTCTCTCACGAGCGCACCGGCCTGATCGTCGGCTCGGGCGGCCCCTCGACCCGCACCATCGTCGAGGCCGCGGAGACCACCCGCGCCAAGGGCCCCAAGCGGATCGGCCCGTTCGCCGTGCCCAAGGCGATGAGCTCCGGCCCCTCGGCCACCCTCGCCACCTGGTTCAAGATCCGCGGCCTGAACTTCTCCATCTCCTCGGCCTGCGCGACCTCGGCCCACTGCATCGGCGCCGGGTTCGAGCAGATCGCCATGGGCAAGCAGGACGTGGTCTTCGCCGGCGGCTGCGAGGAGCTCGACTGGACGCTGTCGAACCTGTTCGAC
>NZ_DATELG010000147.1:0-9413 GCF_035276905.1 Phenylobacterium sp.
CCCTCAGCCTTGCCGGCAGCCGTGGAACGAGGCCATGCGCCAGCCTCTGGCTTCGCGCCGCAGAACTGTGGTCACAATAAGAGTCGCGTCCTCGGCGGCGGCGTCTCCACGCGGCATGATGTTCACTTGCGGCCCGATCACGACGGCGACATCGTCCATAAGCCGCACCACCAGTTCGCCACGGCTGCAGCGGCGGGGACGCGCCTCGAAGGACTTCAGCGCCGCGGTCTTGTCATCAATACGGCCCGTGGCGTGCACGTGGACGTAATCGTCGGTGAGCAGTTCGGCTAAGCCGTTTGTGTCTCCATTGCTGATCAGGTCGCAGCGCAAGTTTTCGAGAGCGCAGATCGCGGTCACGTCGGCCGCAGCGTTAGGGCATTTTGCATCCATCGTAGAATTCCCCGGCTTTGATGGTGTGGAGAAGAGGCGATCAGCGAACGCTGGCCGGCATAAAATGCGGTCATGGCCATGCGGCGATCCTGGCCGCGCCGGCCGAAAGCAAGTGTTAGAGCGTGCAAATCGATACAATCGGAGCTCGCGGATGTCTCTCTCATCAAAGATCCAAGCCGTCCGTGCTCGGCAGGTTCTAGATAGTCGCGGCCGGCCGACGGTCGAAGCCGACGTGCGGCTCCAGGACGGAAGTCTGGGGCGAGCGTCTGCGCCGTCGGGGGCCTCGACGGGACGGTACGAAGCCTGGGAGCTGCGCGATCGGGAGGCGGGCGACTACGGCGGTCTTGGCGTGCGGATGGCCGTCGCCAACGTCAACGGTGAGATTGCTCGAGCCATCGTGGGCGTCGACGCGCGCGAGCAGAAGGTTCTCGATGATCTGATGCGCGACCTCGACGGGACGGCGCCGCTGATGCGCCTCGGCGCCAACGCCATCCTGGCGGTCTCCATGGCCGCCGCCCGGGCTGCTGCGGCGCATCACGGCGTGCCGCTCTTTCGCTACATCGCCGAGTTGGCAGGGGCGGCGATCTCGTTGCCGATGCCGATGACGAACATTCTGAGCGGGGGAGCCCACGCCGGCAGAGGGATGGATCTGCAGGACTTCCTCGTGGCGCCGATTGGCGCGCAAACCTATTCCGAAGCGCTGAGTATGATCTCGCGGGTCCGTACGGCTGCGGCGGACCTGATGCATGCAGAGGGCCGGACCACCCTGCTTGCGGACGAAGGGGGCCTCAGCCCGGGCTATGGGCGTGCGGACGAGGCGCTCGACCTGATGATGCGGTCCTTCGAGGCCGCCGGGTTGCGACCTGGAGCCGACGCGGCGATCGCTCTCGACGTGGCTGCGAGCGAGCTCTTCAGCGACGGTCGATACCTCTTGCGAGGGGAGGGCCTGGAGCTCGACGGGCCCGAGATGGCCGCCTTTATCGCCGGACTCGCACGCCGCTATCCGATCCTGTCGATCGAGGACGCTCTTGACCAGGATGATTGGGATAACTGGTCCGCATTCACAAGATCGCTGCCGGATGTCCAGATCGTCGGCGACGACCTATTCGTCACGAACGCCGAACGGATCGAGCTCGGCGTCCGTCGCCAAGCCGCTAACGCCGCACTGATCAAGCTCAATCAGAACGGAACGCTGACCGGCGCCCTTTCTGCAGTCGCCGTCTGCAGAGCCGCCAGTTACGCGACCGTCGTATCGGCCCGCTCCGGAGAGACTGAAGACAGCTTTATCGCCGATCTGGCGGTCGGCATCGGCGCCGGCCAGATCAAGATCGGCTCGGTTCGGAATTCCGAGCGGCTGGCCAAATACAATCAGCTTTTGCGCATCGAGGAGGAGGCCGCGGCTCCGTTCGCCGGCTTGTCCGGCTTCCGCGCAAGGCGTGAAGCTTTAGCTGAGCCCGGCCTCAGTGCATGAAAAGCGCCTATGGCCATGGTGTTGAATGTGACGACGCCCATTGTTCTCGCGTCCGCCGCCGCCCTCGTGACGATCTTGGCCGCCTCATAACGAAAGGAAATTAGCGCCACGGCGGAAGAGTGGCGAACTTGGCTGGCGACTGGAGCCGCCCGAATGGCGCTCCGCCTTCCAACCAGGAGAGCCGTGTATGCCGATCGCGCCCGATAGCCACTCGCCCCAGGCGGGCCCGGCGACGAGAGAGCGAGCGGCGGCGCCGCGGGAGAGGCCCTGCCGCCTGCCTCTGCAGACGCGCGAAACGATGCCCGAGATGTTCGCCTTCCTGGACGAGCGGCGAGGGCGGGTGGCGAATGCGCATGTCTTCGCCCTCCTCGCGAACTGTCCGGACATTCTGCGAGCCTTCATCGATATGGCCGACGTGGTGCGCGATGGGTGCGGACTCGATCCGACGCTCCGTGAATTGGCGATCGTGATGACGTGCCTGACGTTGGGTAACCGCTACGAGCACACCCGGCACTGGAACATGGCGCGCCGCCTGGGCGTCCCGCGCGAGAAGTTGGAAGCGGTCTGGGACTTCGAAGCTTCGGACATGTTCTCCCCTCTCGAGAGGGCGGTGATGCGCTTGGCTCGGGATGCGACGCGCGCGCCCGAGCAGGTGGCCCAACCCGTCTGGGAAGAGGTTCATGCCACACTGGGGGACCAGCGCAGCCTGGCGCTGCTGTTCAGCATCGGCTGGTACAACATGACTGCGCGGATCACCGGCGCCGCGGCGCTGCAGATCGAACCGAACCTAGAGCGGCTTTGAGGGCGTGATGGCGCGGTATCAGTCTATCGTCTTCGATGATTTGTCGGATGACGCGCTTGCCGACGCTATAGCCCGGACTCCGGCGGGCCATTTTGTGATTTGGAACGGTCGCCCTTGTCCGATCCAACCGGGCTCCATTCGCTCACGCACCCTCGAGTTGATCGATACGGAATGGGAGCCGATGTCTCTGCGAACCTTGGTGCGGCGTGCAGCCCGTCTCTCCGGACGCTGCGGCCTCGATCCGGACAGGGTGCGCAATGCGGTGCTGGCGCACCAGAGAGCCGGCTGCGCGTCCTATTTGCACGTGCGCCAAACCCTCGCGGGGGATTTCGTCGCGGTCGTGGGCGTCCCATATCCGTCGAGCGGATCTGGGCCGCTGCGGGCGGGCGACCTGGTGTTGGGCCGGCGCGGCGAGCGCTTCGACGAGACGGTGCTGCAGCGCGCATAGGAAAATTCGCCTGCCCTGCGAGGCGCGCGTCACTCCAAAGAGCAATGTCGGAATTCTGCGCCGACCAACTCGGAATTCGGCGTATCCCCCAGGGGGTCCAGGCTCAGTACGCATGTGCGCTCAGCGATGAGCTCGGCGAGCCGGGCGAAGCACGCAAGCCCCTGTATGTTCTGCAGGTGCGCCTTGTGCGCCGCCTCCGATCTGTAGAGCTCAAGGACGACATAGATGCCCATCTGGCCCCGCGTCTGGAAGGGGGCGTAAAGCAGGGTGTCGGGCTCGGTGGCGGCGACGAACGAGGCCAATTCCGTCATGGCGGCGCGATATTCGGCCTCGCGGCCCTCCCGGACCCGCAAGGTGACAACCATTCCGAAGTTCATGTGCGGTCTCCGCCGAGCGCCCGGCGACCATCGTGGCTCTCAGCGCTGCAGGCCCTAGCAGGCGCGCCGCCGTGGCAATGATGAATTCACGTCGCGGCGCATAACTTCAGAGCGGCGCGCGGGCGGTTTCTGTCTCGCGGAGTTTCACATAAGCCGCATAAAAACAATAACTTATGTGGATACTGCTGGCGTAGAATCCAGTTGAGAAGGGGCGATTCTCAATGAGGGCGGTCTGTATGTCCATAACAGGTTTTCATGTAGTGCCGCGCAAGCCCCGGTTCAGTCTTAGGCAACTGAATAAGGCCCGACAGGGGGGAAACAATGAACAACTGGCCTTCGCGCGCCATCCTAATGACTGCCGTCTCAATGCTGGCGATGGCGCCGCACACCGTGCGGGCGCAATCCGCGCCGAAGCCGTCGGAGTCGAACACCGTCGAAGAGATCACCGTCACCGCCGAAAAGCGGGAGGCCAACCTCCAGGACGTGCCGATGGCGATCAGCGCCGTGACGGCGAACCGGCTCGCCCAGTCGGCCGTCGCCGGCGCGCGCGATCTGACGAGCGTGGTGCCCGGGCTCGTGTTCACCAAGAGCGTGTCGAACGGCCAGCCGTTCATCCGTGGCGTGGGCCAGACTCTTGGCGACATCAGCGCGGAATCGCCGACCGCGATCTACGTCGACGGCGTCTATCTGATGCACCCCGCGTCGGGCTTGTTCTCGCTCGGCAGCATCGATCGCGTCGAAGTGCTCAAGGGCCCGCAAGGCACGCTCTTCGGTCGAAACGCGACCGGGGGGCTGATCCAGCTGATCACCAAGACCCCCAGCTTCGGCGGCTCGGAAGGGAACGCCGAAATCGGCTACGGAACGTTTCAGACCTTGACCGCCTCGGCCTACGGTAGCCGGTCTTTCGGCGACGATCTCGCCGCCAATCTGGCGCTCAACTTCGAGAACCGCGCCGAGGGTTACGGCAAGACCCTCACCCCCGGTCACCGGTTCGGGAAAGCGAAATCGATCAGTGGCCTGAACAAATGGCTTTGGGAGCCGGGCCAGAACACGCGCATCACCCTCGAACTCATCGGCGACTATTCCAAGGACGACCTCGGCACGCGGATCGGCACGCCGGACGGCTCCCGCCCGGCAGGCAAAGGCGTCGGCTATCTTGGCTTCTGGACGTTGCCGGTGGCGGATCCGGATATCCCCAGTACGCGCTCGACCCTCACCGGCGCGCTGACCATCGAGCACGACCTGGGCTGGGCGCGGGTGAAGAACCTGCTTGGCTACACCCGCTTGGACTCCGACGTATTCACCCAGTTGCTCACGCCGGGCCTTGGAACCGTGGCGAACACCCCCGGCTTCTTCCATCTCACGGAGTCGGGCGACACCATCTCCGATGAGTTGCAGCTGCAGGCGCCGAAGGGGGCGGACTTTCAGTGGGTGACTGGGATCTATCTTCTGAAGGACCGCGCCCGAGACCGCCGCTATAGCGCCGCCACGTCTGCGGCCTTCGTGGCTGGCGCCCCGCTTACGCAGAATCAGGCGGCTCAGCAGACCACGAAGTCGTGGGCTGTCTTCGCCCAAGGCACCAAGACCGTGCTTCCGGCCACCCGGCTGACGCTCGGCGTCCGATACACGACGGACGAGAAGGAGGTCGCCGGTCAGGCGGCGATCGGCGGGTTCAAGACCTACGAAGCCGGGCTGGCTTCGGTGGGGGCGCCAGACTCGAAACAGTGGAGCAAGATGACCTGGCGGGCCTCGCTCGACCACGACTTCGCCGACAACTTGATGGGCTATGTGGCGGCGAGCCGCGGCTTCAAGAGCGGCGTCTATAATCTGGGCGCCTTCGCCAATCCGCCGGTCAATCCCGAGGTGGTCCAATTGTATGAAGTCGGCGTCAAGTCGGAGCTGTTCGACAAGCGCCTGCGTCTGAACGCCTCGCTCTTCAACGAGGACTACAAGGACATCCAGCTCAAGAGCGGAACGATGCAGCTTTGCGGGCCGTCGGGCTGCACCTTTGGCACGATCCTGTTCAATGCGGCGACGTCGCAAATGAAGGGCGCGGACGTCGATTTCGAAGCCGCCCTGGGTGACCTGACCCTGAGCGGCGGCTTCGAGTACCTGGACGCCCACTTCAAGAGCTTCGACAGCGCGCCCTGCACGGTGCCGCTCGCCGCGCCGGCTGGCGGCAACGCCACCGTGAACTGCAACCTCTCAGGCGCCGCCATGCCGCGCGCGCCCCGCTTCACCGGCAACGTCGCGGCCACCTACAAGGTCGACCTCGCCGACCGAGGCCGGCTCACCTTCGCCGTCAACGACGCCTACAACAGCGGTTTCTCCTGGGACCCGGACGGACGCCTGAGGCAGAAGCCGTACCATCTGCTGAGCAGCTCCATCACCTGGCGCTCGCGTGATGAACGCTACACAGCGCGCATCTGGGGCCGCAATCTCCTCAACGAAAAGATCGAGGCCAACGTCATCACCGGCGGGTCGGACCTCTACTACCCCGACCTGCCGCTGACGGCGGGCGTCAGCTTCGGCGTGAGGTTCTGATGCCGCCGCCGTCGCCTCTGACCAGTCGAATGGCCACGGAGTCTCCGATGGAACCTGACGTGCAGGGGCGAGCGACGGTCCGTCGACACTGGGCTCCGGTCGTGGGGGGCGTGCTGTTCGCCCGCCTCTTCATCAACCATCCACTGATCGTCCAGACCTTCGGGGCGCTGCTCGTGCCGCTCAGCGTGGCGATGCATACGGACCGGGGACATCTGTCGCTCGCGCTGTCGCTGCATCTGCTGTTCCAAGGCGCAGTGTCGCCGGTCTACGGGGTCATGCTCGACCGTTACGGCGTCCGCCGCGTGCTGATACCCTGCCTGGTCCTCAGTGGAGCGTTGCTGGCCTGCGCCGCCATGGCGTCGAACCTCGCCGCGCTCACCGCGCTCTACGTGCTCCTGGGACTGACCAGCGCGGCGGCGGCGCCGACGGCGTGGAGCAAGATCGTCACGATGGTGGTGCACCGACGGCGCGGCCTCGCCTTGAGCGCGCTCAGCACGACGGGCGGGATCGGCGGAGCGGTCATGCCCATGCTGGCCGCCGTCTTGATCGGAGCGGTGGGCTGGCGCGGGACCTATGTCTGGCTCGGCGTGCTGATGGTGCTGGGCACCGTGCCCGTGCTGCTGGCCGTCGTCCCGCGCGACGCTGCGCCGGCGGCGCGAGCCGGCGGCTTCGGCGGATCCTCGCTGGTGGACATCCTGCGGCGCCCGCAGTTCTGGGCCATGGTCGCGCCGGCCTGCGCGATCGGCGTCGCGTGCGCCGGCCTCGCGGTGCACTACATCCCGATGCTGATGGACCGCGGCGTGTCCCTGCAGCAGGCGACCGCGTTCAACGCTCTTCCCAATCTGATGCTCGTCGTGACCGCCCTGGTGTTCGGCCACTTCATCGATCGTACGCGGCCAGTCCTGGCGGGCATTGCGCTGAGCTGGGCGGCGGCCTGCGGCTTCCTGGTGCTGGCGTTCGGAACCGGCTGGGCTATCATCCCCGGCGCCGCGGTCGCGGGCTGCGCCGGGGGGGCGGAAATCGGGCTCATCGGCTACCTGTGCACGCGCTACTTCGCGCCGGAAGATTTCGGCAAGACCTACGGGCTCGCGTTCTTCTTCTGGATTCTGAGCCAGTCGGTAGGGGCGGCCGCGTTCGGCTTCGCCTACGCGGCGACCGGCGACTACGTCGTCCCGCTGGCGGGCAGCGCCATAGCGCTGCTTCTTGCGCCGCTGGCGCTGACCAGGCTCGGCCCGTACCTGTTCCATGGGCGCGTCCACGAACCGCAGGGGCCTGTCCTGTCGAACGAAGGGCGGGCGTGATCCAGTCCTCTCCTTCCAAATTAAGGTGATCCATGCAGCTAAGACGGCTCGGGGCGTCCGGCCTGCTCGTCAGCGAGCTCGGCCTGGGATGCAACAACTTCGGCATGCGGATCGGGCCGGAGCAGGCCTGCGCCGTCGTCGACGCGGCGTACGAGGCCGGGATCACCCTGTTCGACACGGCCGACGTCTACGGCGAGAACCACTCCGAGACCTATCTCGGCGCAGCGCTCGGCGCGCGGCGCAAGGATGTGATCGTCGCGACCAAGTTCGGAAGTCCGATCGACGGCTCGCCCTACCGCCGCGGCGCCTCGCGCCGCTGGATCATCGAAGCCTGCGAGGCGAGCCTGCGGCGCTTGGGCACGGACTACATCGATCTCTATCAACTTCATTGGCCGGACCCCGGCGCGCCGCTCGACGAGACGTTGCGGGCCCTCGACGACCTGATCATCCAGGGCAAGGTACGATATGTTGGCAGCTCGAATCTTTGCGGCTGGCAGATCGCCGACGCCGACTGGACGGCGCGCGATCTAGGCCTGACGCGTTTTGTCTCGACGCAGAACCTGCTCTCCCTCCTGGAGCGGGACGCCGCCAAGGAGGTCCTGCCGGCCTGCGAGCGTTTCGGCGTCGGCTTCCTGCCCTACTTCCCGCTCGCCTCGGGCCTGCTCACGGGCAAGTACCGGCGTGGCCGGGCGCCACCGGGAGACGGGCGGCTGGCGAACTGGGGCGAACGGGGCCGGCAGACGCTGTCCGACGTAAATCTTGACCGTGTTGCGGTCCTCACCCAGTGGGCGGAGGCGCGGGGCCGCTCGATCCTTGAACTTGCGTTCGCCTGGCTGTTGCACCTGGCGCCGGTGTCGTCCGTCATCGCGGGCGCCACGAGCCCAGGGCAGATCTTGGCGAATGTTCACGCCTCGTCGGCCTGGCGGCTCGACGCCCAGGAGGTCGCGGACCTGGCGGTTGTGCTCGGGTCTTTGAACTGACGGCTGCCGCTATTGAAGCATGATGTCGACCGCGATAAGCGGCGACGGTCGATTGATGCTCAGGCCTGCTCCAGGGCGACGATGTGCGCTGTGCGGTCGATGTCGCGCAGCAGATCGGCGACGCCAGCCAGGAGGAAGGTCGTGGTCTGCGCGTCCACGAGTCGACCGTCCTTGATCTTCTCGTGGACCGACGCGATCACGGTTTGCGGGCGTAGGATGAGGATCGCGCCGATGGACGTGAGGGTTTCGTTCAGTTGCGCCTGGGCGCGCACGCCGCCCGTAAAGGCCGGGGAGGAGGTGAGGGTCAGAATCGGCTTGCCCGTGAGCGTGGATCTTCCGAAGGGGCGCGACGCCCAGTCGAGGGCGTTCTTCAGAACCCCCGAGACGCCGTGGTTATACTCCGGGACGGCGATGACGATCCCGTCCGCCTCGGCGATCTCGCGGCGCAGCGCGGCGACGGCGGGCGGCGGCGTCTGGGTGTCGAGGTCGGCGTTGTAGAGCGGCACCTCGTCCAGCTGAAAGGTCGCCATGGTGGCGCGGTCCGCGACTGCCTCGGCGAGGGTGTTGAGGATCGCTGTGTTGTACGAGCCGCTCCGCAGACTTCCGGAGATGCCAAGCAAGCGCGGTTTGTTCATAGGCATTTCTCGATTCCTCAAGCCGCTGTTGGCGGCGGGGCGCCGCCCTGTCTCAGGGCTTTCGACTGTGCCGAGGCCTGTCTGATCACGCTAATTTCCTTTCGTTATGAGGCATCCGCCAGATGTGGCCGGGACATGAAGTAACCCGCGGGCGACTTGCCTGGCGCTGGCGGCGCGCACTTTAGGGAGAAGCGGGGAGGCGCTGGCGCGGAGATGCTCGCCTTCGACAAGGGCGGCCCGTTAGCATCGATTTAGCGCCGCGCCGCCGCGACTACATCATCCCTGTATTGGGTCTTCTGAGCGGAAACGCCTGGCCGTTCCGTAAGAGTCTGACTCATAATGTTTTCGAGGGACATCATGGGTTTGCGATCCGTCGGGCCATGAGTTGAACGGAGGCCATTAGGAGCCAGGCGGTGGAGCTTTCAATGGTCTCCTCGAAGTCCTTGGCCAGTCGCCGGTTGCGGC
>NZ_DATELG010000148.1:0-4134 GCF_035276905.1 Phenylobacterium sp.
GCGGCCGAGCGCACCCAGGCGTCGGCGGAGGCGTCCTGCGCCAGGTCGTGGAAGGCGGCCTGGGCGCGGTCGTAGGCCTTCAGCCGGTAGGCGGCGAGGCCCGTGATCCAGCGGTCGTCGGCGGCCGCCGACAGCTTGAGCGCGCGCTTCAGGTCGCCGGCGTAGAAGGCCTCGCGTGCGCGGCGTGCGCGGTCGGAAAGCGGGGCGGCGGCGGTCGTGCGCGGGGGCGCAGCCATGCCGGCCAGCATCGGCGCGGGCGGATAAAGCGCGTCGGCGGGCTTGCGCTTGAGCGCCAGGCCGAAGATGCGCTCGGCCGGCGGCAGGTCGCGGAACTTGCCGAGCCAGCCGCTCAGCTCCTCGTAGGTCGCCTTGTGCGCGGTCGGATGCATCAGCTGGTAGTAGGCCAGGTAGCCGACCAGCGAGCGGTCCTGGATGTCGACCGTCTGCATCTGGGCGTCGATGAAGTCACCCCTGCCGCAGGCGGCGAAGGCGGCGGCGTAGTGGGCGGCGTCGGTGGTGGAAAGGGGCTGGAGCGCGGGCGCGCCGGCCGCGGCCTGGGCCAGGCCCAGGACCCCAACGCCGAGGATAGAGGCGAACGCCGCCGTGGCGAGCTGCAGGCGCTTCGCAAGCCTCATCCGGTCCAGCGCGCCCCCCCGACGAAAAGGAACGCGTCCCTGCCTAAAGCGAAGGTTGGAGGCTAGGCAGGTCTGTCCGGACGATCAAGCCTCTCCGTAAGCGTGAGCAGGTCGGCCCACGCGCGCTTCTTCGCCGCAGGCTGGCGCAACAGGAAGGCCGGATGCAGCGTCGGCATGGCCGGAAGCTCCAGGTCGCCGGTGGTGGAGCGCCATTCGAACCAGCGGCCGCGCAGCGACAGGATGCCTTCCTCGCGCTTCAGCATCGACTTGGCCGAGGCGCCGCCGACCAGCAGCAGCAGCTTCGGCCGGACGAGCGCGATGGCCCGTTCCAGGAACGGCAGGCAGACCATCTGCTCGGCCAAGGTGGGCGTGCGGTTGCCGGGCGGGCGCCAGAAGACGGTGTTGGTGATCAAAACCCGGTCGGTGAGGCCGGCGGCCGCCAGCATCCGGTCGAGCAGTTGGCCGGCGCGGCCGACGAAGGGCTGGCCCTTGGCGTCCTCCTCGGCGCCGGGGCCTTCGCCGATGATCATCAGCGGCGCGTCGATTCGCCCACGCCAGACCACCGCCTGGCGCGCCGCCCCCTCGTAGCGCAGCGGGCAGCCCTCGAAGGCGGCGATCGCCTCGGCGAGGCTGGCGATGTCCTGCGCCTGGGCCGCGGCGGCCTGGGCCTGGGCGAGCGCGCCGCCGATGTCCGGCTGGCCGGGGCGCGCCTGGGCGTGGACCTGGGCCTGGGCCACGGCGGCGAGGCGCGGGGGCGGGGCGGGGGGCACGAACTTCCCGGCCTCGACGCGGTCTACGGCGACATCCAGCAGCATCGAATCGACGCCGGCCTCGACCCAGAAGGCGAGCAGGCTCTCGATCGCAGCGTCGGTCGGGGCGGCGGGGCTGGCGTTCATATGGGCGTTGAATTCCGCAGACGGCCGGGGTTCGTGCTTGACCGCCGCCGGGTGACATTCCGATAAGACCCGCGATTGATCAACGGCATGCGGCGAAAAGACGAGGGCAAGTCGCCGCCGACAGGGAGCTACGGGGCATGAGCGAAGGCGTCGAACGCGAATCAATGGAGTACGACGTCGTTATCGTCGGCGCCGGCCCTGCGGGCCTGGCGGCGGCGATCCGCCTCAAGCAGCTGGCCGAGGCGGCCGGGGCCGAGATCTCCGTGGCGGTGCTCGAGAAGGGCTCCGAGGTCGGCGCCCACATCCTCTCCGGCGCGGTGATCGATCCGATCGCGTTCAACGAGCTGATCCCGAACTGGAAAGAACTCGGCGCGCCGCTCGAGACCCCGGTCGCCGAAGACAAGTTCATCGTGCTCGGCCCGCAGGGCAGCGCCTCGCTGCCGATGCCGCTGATGCCGGGCTTCATGCACAACCACGGCAACTACATCGCCAGCCTCGGCAACGTCTGCCGCTGGCTGGCCCAGCAGGCCGAGGCCCTGGGCGTCGAGATCTATCCGGGCATGGCGGTGTCGGATCTGGTCATGACCGCCGAAGGCGGCGTGAAGGGCGTCGTCGCCGGCGTCTTCGGCCTCGACAAGGACGGCGAGCCCGGCCCCGACTACCAGCCGGGCATGGAGCTGCACGGCAAGTACGTCTTCATCGGCGAGGGGGTGCGCGGCTCGCTGGCCAAGGTGCTGAAGGCCAGGTTCGGCCTTTCCGAGGGCAAGGATCCGGAGAAGTTCGGCATCGGCCTGAAGGAGCTGTGGCAGGTGCCGGCCGAGGTCTTCAAGCCGGGCCTGGTGCAGCACACGGTCGGCTGGCCGCTCGACGACAAGACCGGCGGCGGCAGCTTCCTCTACCACTTCGGCGACAACTACGTGGCCGTCGGCATGGTGGTGCACCTCAACTACAAGAACCCCTGGCTGTCGCCGTTCGACGAGTTCCAGCGCTTCAAGCACCATCCGGACGTGGCCAAGCACCTGGCCGGCGGCAAGCGCATCGCCTATGGCGCGCGCGCCATCTCGGAAGGCGGCCTGCAGTCGATCCCGCAGATGTACTTCCCGGGCGGCGTCCTGCTGGGCGACAGCGCGGGCCTGGTGAACGTCCCGCGCATCAAGGGCAGCCACAACGCCATGAAGAGCGGCATGCTGGCCGCCGAGGCCGCCTTCGCCGCCATCCAGGCCGGCCGCGCCGGCGACGAGCTGAAGGAATACGAGGAAGCCTTCGACCGCTCCTGGATCCGCAAGGAGCTGAACCTCGTCCGCAACGCCAAGCCGATCCTTTCGCGCTACGGCACCATCATCGGCGGCGCGATCGGCATGATCGACATGTGGACGAACAGGCTGCTCGGCGGCTTCTCGGTCTTCGGCACCCTGCACCACGGCAAGAGCGACGCGGAATCGACGGGCCTCGCCAAGGACTACAAGCCGATCGTCTATCCGAAGCCGGACGGCGTGCTGAGCTTCGACAAGCTGTCGTCCGTGTTCCTGTCGAACACCAACCACGACGAGAACCAGCCCGCCCACCTGAAGCTGAAGGACCCGAGCGTCCCCATTTCGGTCAACCTGGCGAAGTACGGCGAGCCGGCGCGGCTCTATTGCCCGGCCGGCGTCTACGAGGTGCTCTACGACGAAGGCGGGCAGAATCCGCGCTTCCAGATTAACTTCCAGAACTGCGTCCACTGCAAAACCTGCGATATCAAGGACCCGTCGCAGAACATCAACTGGACCACGCCTCAGGGCGGCGACGGCCCGAACTATCCGAACATGTGACCGGTCGCCGCTTGCCGCGGCGCGCCATAGCGTCGAAGGTCGTCAGATGCGCCGCTCACTTCTCCTGATCGCCAGCCCCCTCGTGCTCCTGGCGGGGTGCGCCACCGCCGGGAAAACGCCGCATCAGGCCGCCGCCGGTCCGCCGCCGGCGGATTCGGCCTACGGCATGTTCCTGGCCGGGCAGGGGGCGCTGAACGACGGACGCAGCCAGGATGCGGCGCGGTTCTTCGACGCCGCCCGCAACCAGCCCGGCGCCGACCAGGTGATTTCCGAGCGGGCCTTCACCGCCGCGCTGCTCGCCGGCGACATCTCTGGCGCCGCAGCGCTCGCGCCCCAGGGCGAAGGCGCCTCGGAGGCCGCCAAGCGGCTGGGCGCCCTGGTCCGCGGCGTCGAGCTGATGGCCGACGACCACGGCAAGGAGGCCTACGCCCAGCTGACATCCGCCGCGATCGCCTTCCCGCACAAGTCCGCCGCGGCCCTGCTGGCGCCCTGGGCGGCGGCCCAGGCCGGCGACGTCGAGGGCTCGCTGGCCCAGCCCGAGGTGCGCGGCGACAAGCTGGTCGACTACTTCGGCGGCCTCGGCCGCGGCCTGCTGTTCGAGCGCGCCAAGCGCTACGACGAGGCGGAGACCCAGCTGAAGGCCGCCGCCAGCGGCGAGAACCCCAGCGAGATCGCCATCCTGACCTACGGCGGTTTCCTGGAGCGCCGCGGCCGGCGCCTCGACGCCGTGGCGCTCTACGAGGCGGCGCTCGGCGAGGGCGGGAGCTCCGAGGTGGCCGCCGCCAAGGCCCG
>NZ_DATELG010000149.1:0-2298 GCF_035276905.1 Phenylobacterium sp.
AAGCGATAGCGAGTAGGCGCCCGGATCTCCGTGCTGAAAATACGGCCGGAACCGGTCGGCACGGTCGCAATCGGTTAGTTGGCGTCCAAGCGCGCGTGGGCGATGTAGTTGCCGCAGCTGCTTCGGCGGCGCCTGGCCATAACGTTTCTCCCGCACATTGCTTTTGGCTCGTCAAAGCCGTACCTCAGCGCCGCAGCGGGCGCAAGCGTACTTAAGCGATTATTGAACGGCTTGCGGCGAACGACCGAATGGTCGGGTTCGCTGATCCATGCGGAACCGCGCGGCCGCATTGCATGCGCACCGCCGCGTGGACGGGGATCTGCAAGCAGCGCTTTGCGCGACCCCGCCCTACGCCCGTCGCGTCTGATCTGGCCGCTCGATGCCGATCAGGCCGGCGAGGCTTTGGCCCAGCACGCCATGGAGATTGCGGCGGTTAACGCCGAGCCTTGGCGGGCTCAGCCAACAAGCGTGTCGAGGCGATGCGCCAGCACACCCATTGGCGGTGGCATCTCGACGAGGTGTACGTGAAGATCAATGGCGAGATGCGCTACCTCTGGCGCGCCGTCGACCACGAGGGCGAGGTACTGGAGGCCTTAGTCACCAAGACGCGGGACAAGGCCGCGGCGTTGAAATTCTTCAAGAAGGCGCTGAAGCGACACGGCCGGCCGAAAGCGATCGTCACCGATGGACTGCGCTCCTACGGCGCCGCTCTCAGGGACCTTGGCCAAGGGCGCCCCTGGTTTGAGATGCACTCGGCCGTGGCCTTGTCAATGCCATCGGCAGGACTGGCGCGCCCAAGTCTCTCGGCACGATGACCTGGCCCTTGCGGATCGGGCCGGAGAAGCTCGCCGGATAGGGCACGTCCGTGGCGGCGACGAGGTCGCCGGCCAGCTGGCGTTCCAACAACAGCATGACAGCGGGCTTGGCGTTCTGATGCGACCTGACCGCCTCTCGGACTGCGCAGGGGTGCAGGCTGGATCCGTCCTGGAGGCGGGCGACCCGCAACAGCAGCTCCCGCAGCAAAATGGCCTGGCCGGGCTGAGGAATGCAGCGGAACGCGCGCTCGGCGATGGACCCCGACCGACCTCGGAAAGGCTCGCCTGACCAAAGGACATAGTGGTGCGGGGACGTACGGGCGATCGCCTCCGCAACACTGCCCAGGAAACCATCTTCGTACGGCCCACCTGTGACGAAATAAGACATCGCGCCAGAACTCACGCGAGGCGAAGAGGACGCCGAGCGCCCACTTCGAAGAACGCCTCGGTCTTGGCGCGCAGTTCGTCCACGGTTACGCCCGGCGCGAGCTCGAGCAGCGACAGGAGCTTCTTGCCTCGGGCCACGTCGAACACCGCCAGGTCGGTGATGACCAGGTCGACGACGCCCGCGCCCGTCAGCGGCAGGGTGCAACCCTTCACCAGCTTGGGCGCGCCGGACTTCTCGACGTGCTCCATGACCACGACCACGCGCTTGACGCCGGCCACCAGGTCCATGGCCCCGCCCATGCCCTTGACCATCTTGCCCGGCACCATCCAGTTGGCGAGGTCGCCGTTCTGGGCCACCTGCATCGCGCCCAGAATGGACAGGTCCATGTGGCCCCCGCGGATCATCGCGAAGCTGTCCGCAGACGAAAAATACGACGAGGAGGGTAGCTGGGTAATCGTCTGCTTGCCGGCGTTGATCAGGTCCGCGTCGGCCTCCCCCTCGTAAGGAAACGGGCCCATGCCCAGCATGCCGTTCTCGCTTTGCAGCGTCACGGACAGGCCCGGCGGGATATGGTTGGCGACGAGCGTCGGGATCCCGATCCCTAGATTGACGTAAAAACCATCCCGCAGCTCCTGGGCCGCACGAGCGGCCATTTGATCGCGCGTCCAAGGCATCAGCAGGCAACCCATCGCTTGCAAAAGAGGAAGTCTTTGTTCGCGGCGCTCAACGCCGCCGGCTCGCCGCTCTTACGGGGAGCCGGCGAATCCGCCCGCCTTCGATCCGCGGGAGCCAGGACCGCTCGAAACAGCGCGCCGCAGGTGCATATGTCCACCTTGTAGGTCACCGCCGCACAGAAATACTTATGCTGCAGCATGGCTTGATCCTTCCGCTGGCCGGCTGGTCACCCGCTCGATGCGTTTCTCGAAGACCGCGCCCTTCAGGATGCGGTCGACATAGATCCCCGGCGTGTGGATCTGGTCGGGATCGAGGTCGCCGACCGCCACCAGGTGCTCGACCTCCGCGACCGTCACCTTGCCGGCGCTGGCCATCATCGGATTGAAGTTCCGCGCCGTCTTCCGATAGACGAGGTTGCCT
>NZ_DATELG010000150.1:0-2618 GCF_035276905.1 Phenylobacterium sp.
CGCGCGGCGGCCGTCCGCGAGGGCGGCACCGAGGGCGAAGCGGCCGGCCGCCGCGCCGGCGGCCGTCATGCCCGGCGCCGCCTCTTCGAGCAGGAAGGTGTGCAGGGCCTCCGACCAGGCCGGCCTCGCCCCGAGGTTCGAGCCCAGGCCGATCGCCGGGTTCCAGCCGCCGGCCATGGCCACCAGGTCGACGTCGAAGCGGCGTCGCTCGCCGCGTGCTGTCCACACCTCTGCGCCCCGCACCTCGCGGCCGAGGACGTTCCCCAGCACCGCGCCGGTGTAGAGCTCGACACCGCGCTGGCGCAACTCCGCAGCGACGGCGGGTTCCTGCGGCCTCGGATCGACCACCGCGGCGACCTCCAGCCCGGCCTCGAGCATGTCGCGCGCGCTCGCCCATCCGGAGTCGCTGCAGGAGAAGACCAGCGCCCGGCGGCCGGGGGCGGCGGCGTAGCGGTTAATGTAGGTGGAGACGGCCGAGGCCATCATCACGCCGGGCCGGTCGTTCCCGCTGAAGACAATCGGCCGCTCCACGGAGCCGCTCGCCAGCACGCAGCGCTTGGTGACGATCTTCCAGAGGCGCTGGCGCGGCTGTCCTGCGGCGGGGGCCGGCAGATGGTCGCTCACCCGCTCGATCGCGCCGTATTCGCCATCGTAGGCGCCGAACACGGCGGTACGCGTCAGCACCCGCACATTGGCCAGCGCCGCGAGTTCCAGGCCCGCTCGGCCTACCCAGTCCTGGCCCGGCATGTCGTCGATGAGATGCCGTTCCGAGAGCAGTCGCCCGCCCAGGCTCGGATCGTCCTCGACCAGCACGACGCGGGCGCCCGCACGCCCCGCGGTGAGCGCGGCGGCGAGTCCGGCGGGGCCTGCGCCGATCACCAGCAGGTCGCAGAAGGCGTGCTCGCGGTCGTAGTGGTCCGGGTCCGGAAGGCCGGAGAGGGCGCCCAACCCCGCCGCGCGACGGATCAGCGGCTCGTAGAGCTTCTCCCAGAGCTTCGCCGGCCACATGAAGGTCTTGTAGTAGAAGCCCGCCACCAGCAGCGGCGCGGCCAGCTGGTTGACCGCCGCCAGGTCGACGGCGAGCGACGGCCAGCGGTTCTGGCTCGTGCACTCCAGCCCGTCATAGAGCTGGACGGTGGTGGCCTTGGTGTTCGGCTCGCCGCGCGCGCCCGTGCGCAGGGTGACGAGGGCGTTCGGCTCCTCGGGCCCCGCGGTGAGGATCCCGCGCGGCCGGTGATATTTGAACGAGCGGCCGACCAGGCGGACGTCGTTGGCGACGAGCGCCGAGGCGAGCGTGTCGCCCGCGAAGCCCGAGTAGCGGGCGCCGTCGAAGGTGAAGCTGAGCGGCTTTGTCCGGTCGATCAGCCCCCCGGTCGCAAGGCGGCTCATCAGCCAACCTCCGCAGCGAGCTGGGCGCCGCTGACGCGATGGGTGCGGGTGTCGCGCGCGACCACCAGCCAGTTGCGGCAGCCCTGGGCGTGGTACCAGTGCTCGCGGATCGGCCCGGCCGGGTTCTCCCGCAGATAGACGTAGTCGAACATGCCCTCGTCCCCGTCAGGGCGCCGAGGCGCGGCGTCGCCGCGATAGACGAATTCCTGGGCGTCTCGGTCGCCGCAGAACGGACAGGGAATGCGCATGCGCCGGCGTCTCAGTGCAGGTTGGGTTGGGCGCCTTGGCCTTTTTCGTCGATCAGACGGCCAGTGCGGAAGCGGTCGAAGCGGTAGGCCTTGGCGGTGTCGTGGGACGCGCCGGTCGCCAGCAGGTGGGCGAAGCACCAGCCCGACGCGGGCGTCGCCTTGAAGCCGCCGTAGCACCATCCGCCGTTGAGGTAGAGGCCCTCCACCGGCGTGGCGTCGATGATCGGCGAGCCGTCCATCGTCATGTCGACGTTCCCGCCCCAGCTGCGCAGGATCCGCGCGCGGCCGATCATCGGCATGACGGCCATGCCGCCCTCGCATACGTCCTCGACCACCGGCAGGTTTCCGCGCTGGGCGTAGCTGTTGTAGCCGTCGATGTCGCCGCCGAAGACCAGGCCGCCCTTGTCGGACTGACTGATGTAGAAATGGCCGGCGCCGAAGGTGATGACGCCGGGGATGATCGGTTTCAGCGCCTCGGTGACGAAGGCCTGGAGCACGTGGCTCTCGATCGGCAGGCGAAGATCGGCCATCGCCGCCACCCGCGAGGTGTGCCCCGCGACCGCGACGCCGACCTTGCCGGCGCGGATGGCCCCGCGCGCGGTCTCGATCCCGGTGACCGCGCCTGTGTTGTCGCGCAGGAAGCCGGTCATCTCGCAGTTCTGGATGATGTCGACGCCAAGGTTCGAGGCCGCGCGCGCAAAGCCCCAGACCACGGCGTCGTGCCGGGCGGTGCCGCCCCGCGGCTGCAGCAGCCCGCCGGTGATGGGGAAGCGGGCGTGCTCGAAGTTCAGGAAGGGCGCCAGGCGGCGCACCGCGTCGCGGTCGAGCAGCTCGGCGTCCGCGCCGTGCAGCCGCATGGCGTTGCCGCGCCGGGCGAAGGCGTCGCGCTGGACGTCCGAATGGCAAAGGTTCAGCACGCCGCGCTGGCTGACCATGGCGTTGTAGTTGAGGTCCTGCTCCAGCCCCTCCCAGAGCTTCATC
>NZ_DATELG010000151.1:0-2289 GCF_035276905.1 Phenylobacterium sp.
CGCCCGGCTGGCCACCAGCGGCCGGCTGTTCAACGGCTGGCTCGCCAAGTCCCGGGCCGACATCGCGCTCCTGACCTCGCCGATGGAGACCGGTCCCTACCCCTACGCCGGCATTCCCTGGTTCTCGACCACCTTCGGCCGCGACGGGATCATCACCGCCTGGCAGCTGCTCTGGTTCGATCCCTCGCTCGCGCGGGGGGTCCTGACTTTTCTCGCCGCCCATCAAGCCAGGGATGCCTCCGCCTTCCGCGACAGCGAGCCGGGCAAGATCATGCACGAGACGCGCCGCGGGGAGATGGCCTCCCTCGGCGAGGTTCCGTTCGGCCGCTACTACGGCGGGGTCGACACCACGCCGCTGTTCGTGGCCCTGGCCGGCGCCTACGCCCGGCGCACGGGCGACTGGGCCCTGATCGACCAGCTCTGGGCCGCCCTGGAGCGCGCCGTGGACTGGGTCCGCCGACGCTGCGAGGCCAACCCCCACGGCCTGCTCGACTACGAGCGCGGCGCGGAGAGCGGCCTCGCCAACCAGGGCTGGAAGGACAGCGGAGATTCGGTCTTCCACGCCGACGGCCGCACGCCGCCGGGACCGATCGCGCTCGTCGAGGTGCAGGGCTATGTTTACGCCGCCTATCGCGCCATGGTCCGGCTCTCCCAAGCGCGTCGCGACGCCGAGGCGGCGGCGGACTGGACCGCGCGGGCGGCCACCCTGCGCGAGACCGTCGAGCGGCTGTTCTGGATGGAGAAGCAGGGCTTCTACGGCCTGGCTCTGGACGGCGAGGGCGCGCTCTGCCGCGTCCGCGGCTCCAACCCCGGCCACCTGCTGTTCTGCGGCCTGCCGGAGCCTTCGCGGGCCAGGCGGGTGATCGAAGCCTTGCTGGCGCCGGACTTCGCCTCGGGCTGGGGCATCCGCACGCTCGCTACCGATCAGGTCCGTTACAACCCGATGTCCTACCACAACGGCTCGGTCTGGCCGCACGACACGGGGATCTGCGCCATGGGGCTTTCGCAGTACGGCGAGCGCGCCGGGGTGGTGCGGCTGACCTCGGTGCTGTTCGAAACCGCTGCGGAGCTCGACATGCGGCTGCCGGAGTTGTTCTGCGGCTTCGCGCGCGCGACCGGCGAGCCGCCGATCCCCTATCCCGTCGCCTGCCTGCCGCAGGCCTGGGCGGCGGGCTCGGTGTTCATGCTGCTGCAGGCCTGCCTGGGGCTCTCCGTCGACGGGGCCTCGCGCGAGATCGAGCTGCGCGATCCCCGCCTGCCGATCGGCATCGACCAGCTGACGATCCGCAACCTGCCGGTGGGGGACGAGGAGGTCAGCCTGCGGTTCGACCGGGCCGGGACCGGCGTGGCGGTGCGCGCGACGACCGACGCCTGCCAGGTGCGGCTGCTCTGACCCTGGAGCCCGGACGATGAACCGGGTTCGACGAACCCGGGACTAAGCCCGCAAGCCCGCGCGCCGGGCCAGCCATCCATCGAGGGGACGCCCATGCGGAAGCCGTATGTGCGCAGCTCCGCCGTCCGGCGGAGCGCGGCGGGTCTCGCCCTGCTGATCGCGGCGGGCCTCGCGAAGCCGGCCCTGGCTTTGCCGGCCTACGCCGCCCAGACCGGCCAACCCTGCCAGATGTGCCATGTGGGCGGCTTCGGGCCGCAGCTCACGCCCTATGGCCGCAACTTCAAGCTCCACGGCTACACCCAGCGCAAGGGCGCCTTCACCCTGCCCTTCTCGGCCATGGCGGTGGCGTCCTACCTGCACACCGCCCAGGACCAGGCCCCGCCGCGCCACTACGGGCCGAACGACAACTGGACCATCGACGAGATCGCCGTCTTCCTCGCCGGCGGCTTCGGCAAGCACCTGGGGGCCTTCGTCGAGGCGACCTACGACGGGATCGCGCGCGCCTTCACCTGGGACAACCTCGACGTCCGCGCAGTGACCGACGCCAAGGTCGGACGGCACGAGGTGACTCTGGGGACCAGCGTCAACAACAACCCCACCCTCAGCGACCCGTGGAACAGCCTGGCCGCCTGGGGCTTCCCCTACACCGACTCCGGGCTCGCCCCCTCGCCCAGCGCCGCCCCGCTGCTGAACGGCGCCTTCGCCCAGACCGCGCTTGGCGCCACGGCCTACGCCTGGATCGACAACGCCTTCTACCTGGAGGGCGGGGCCTACGGTTCGCCGGGGGCGACCTCGCTGCGCCGGTTGGGCGCGGACCCGACCTCGCCCGGCGACATCGCCGGCCTCGCCCCCTATGGGCGCGTCGCCTATCAGCGCAAGCTCGGCGGAGGAACCGC
>NZ_DATELG010000152.1:0-6677 GCF_035276905.1 Phenylobacterium sp.
TCGCGGGCGGCGTCGTCCACCGGCGGGAGGGGCGCCTTCAGGCCCCGCCGCACGGCGCGCAGCGGAACCAGCGTGGTCTCGTCCCAGCTGCGCGCGGTCCGCGTCGCCCGGTCCAGCACCGCCTCATCGTCCGGCCGCGCGCGGATCGCCCACAGCAGCAGGGAAGTGTTCTGCCCGTAGTCGTCCTGCAGCCTCAGGCAGGTCTCCGCAACCCCGGGGCGCGCGTAGGCGTCCAGCACCCAATCCCACAGCGGCGTCACTCATTCCTCCCCGTTCGAAGGCGCGCCCTCCAGGGCGGCGATGTCCTCGCCCCAGCGGCGCACCGGCTTCCAGCTCAGGCCAAACAGGTCGAGCGCCCGGCCCACCGACTGGTCGACCATCTGCTCCAGGCTCGCGGGCCTGGCGTAGAAGGCCGGCAGGGGCGGGGCGATGACCGCCCCCATCTCGGCGAGCCGCACCATGGTCCTTAGGTGCCCCAGGTGCAGCGGCGTCTCGCGGACCATCAGCACCAGCGGCCGGCGCTCCTTCAGCGTCACGTCCGCGGCGCGGGTGAGCAGGGTGGAGGTCACGCCGCTGGCGATCTCGCTCATGGTGCGCACAGAGCAGGGGGCGACGATCATCCCCATGGTGCGGAACGAACCCGAGGCGATCGCGGCGCCGATGTCGGCGGTGCGATGCGCGAGCGTCGCCTTCGCCTGCACCTCGCCGAGCGTCAGGTCGGTCTCCTGCGCCAGCGTGAGGACGGCCGAGCGGCTGACCACCAGATGGGTCGCAACGCCCAGCTCGCGGCAGGCTTCCAGGACCCGCAGGCCGTAGACGACCCCGGACGCGCCGGAGATGCCCACTACCAACGGAGCTTGTTCAAGGTTTGACATAAAGATGGCCCTAAACGCCTCCAATGACGGCTCCGCGTCAGCTCCGCCGGCTGCAAAGATATGTGATCTGACAGTCGGGGGAAGCGGGTGTTCACTCGCCGCATCCAAAGCGAGGAGACGTATCGTCATGGCCGTCGAAGCCAGGATCCGCGAACTTGGATCTCGCCACCAGTCTCTCGAACAAGCCATTCAAGAGGAACTGCGCAGGCCCGCCGCCGACGACCTCAGACTATCGGAGCTCAAGCGACAGAAGCTCAGGCTCAAGGAAGAGATGGAGAGCCTGCGCGCGCGAGCCCACTAGCCCGCCTCAGGTGATCCGGGGCCGCCGCCCATCCCGCGCGTTCATCAGGTGACTTGGCGCGCGGGATGGGCGGGCGAACCCCGCCAAATCCTCAGTCTTCGTGATCGGCGTCCTCGAAGACGTCCGCGGGATCGATGGCTTCGTCGTGCTCGAAGTCCTCGTCGACCGCATCCTCATAGGCGCCGGCCTCCGAGGCCGGCCGCAGCGTCGGGCCGTCGGCGTCGACGCCGTGGCGGGCGTCGTCCTTGGCTTTCTTGTCGGCCGCCTTGCGGACCACCGCATCCAGCTCCAGCTGGGTGGCGAGGCCGAGCGTCACCGGGTCGACCGGCTTGATGTTGGCCGAGTTCCAGTGCGTGCGGTTGCGCACCTGGTCGATGGTGGCCTTGGTGGTGCCCAAGAGGCGCGCGACCTGGCTGTCGGCGACTTCCGGGTGATTGCGCAGGAACCAGGCGATGGCGTCCGGCCGGTCCTGGCGACGCGACACCGGGGTGTAGCGCGGGGCCTTCTTCACCGGCTTCAGGAGCTCGGCGTGGCGGCTCTTCTGCGCCTTCATCCGGTAGTCGGCGTTCTTCTGGGCCGCATCCAGCTCCTCGCGCGAGAGCTGGCCGTTGGCGATCGGGTCGGCGCCGCGGATGTCGCGCGCCACTTCCCCGTCGGCGATCCCCTTCACCTCCAGCGGATGCAGGCCGCAGAAGTCTGCGATCTGTTCGAAGGTGAGCGAGGTGTTGTCCACCAGCCAGACGGCGGTCGCCTTCGGCATCAGGATTTCGGTCATGGTCTTAAAGTTCCGGCTCGGTTTCCGGCTGTCGGAAATGAAGGCGCCCGGCCTTTCGGCCGGGCGGTGCACAAGCGTCATATAGGCCGGATCGGGCGATCAGGGAACCGACTTCTCGCGGCGCGGTTGCGCGCCCCGCAGCTCCTGGTCATGCGCGATCATCGCGTTGTTGTTCCAGCGCATGGCCTCGTCGATGAGGCGGCGGCGGTCCGCGACGTTCGGGGTCCTGACCATGACGCCCATCAGGCGTACGGCTCGGCGACGGCAGTGGTCTTCGGTCATGGCTGTTCGCGCCCGCGGTTGGTCGTCGCCCTCGATCGGCTCGATGTTCGAAGCTAGCCGGCGCCGCATGATTGGCGGATGAACGGCGGCGGCGCGTCCCGTTCATCGGTGAGCTCGCAGTTCCCCGGAGGCTCGGATGTCTCCTTCCTGCGGGGGCTCCAGAGTCCGTTTGCGACCCAAACATGCCTTTGCAGCTCCCCCGGGCGACCGGTGCGCGCCCTTCAGCTGCGGTGACGAGGCGGAGACGCATTGCCGGCGGCCTGCCCTCTCCACCATCCGCTCTTCGCTACGCTCGGCGGACGGTTCCCCTCTCCCGCACGGCGGGAGAGGTAGATAACCACCCTTCGCCGAAGTTCGATACGTCCGCTTGCGGGCGCCAGAACCCCCTACCCCCCGCTCAACGCCCCGAAGATCATTAGCTCGTCCCCCGGCGCCAGCGCCCGGCGCACGTCGCGGGCCTCGTCCAGCCCGACGAAGATCCGCATGTGCCGGCGGATGCGGTCCTGCTCGTCGATCACCCGGAACTTCAGCCCTGGATAGCGCCGGTCGAGGTCGTCGAGGGCGGCTTCGACGGTCGCGCCGCAGGCCTCCACCCGCGTCGCGCCGTCGGTGTAGGCGATCAGCTGCGAGGGGATCAGCACCGCCACCATCAGAGCGGCGCCGCGACCACGGAGTAGATCTCCGGCAGGTGGGCGGCGATCTGGCGCCAGCTTGCGCCCTCGTCGCCGCTGGCCCAGAGCTCGCCGTTGGTGGCGCCCAGGTAGAGGCCGACGGGCGAGCCCGTGTCGGCGCAGAACGCCTGGCGCTTGACCGTGAACCAGCCCTGCTCGGCGGGGAATCCCTGGTCCTGCCGCTCCCAGCTTAAGCCGCCGTCGCGGGTGCGGTAGACGGCGGGGCGCCCGCCCGGGCTGACGCGGGGCCAGATCTCCGTGCCGTCCATCGGGAAGACCCAGGCGGTGTCCTCGCAGGCCGGGTGCGCCACGACCGTGAAGCCGATGTCGCCGATCTCGCTCGGCATGGCCTTGCCGATCCGCTCCCAGCGCTCGCCCGGCCGGTCGAGCCGATAGACGCCGCAGTGGTTCTGCTGCCAGATCCGGTCGGGGTTGGTGGGCGCCAGCGCGATGTAGTGGGCGTCCTGGCCGAACTCCGGATAGGGGTCGGGCAGGAAATTGGCCTCGACGTTCTGGTTCAGCGGCCGCCAGCTCTTTGCCCGGTCGGCGCTCTCGAACACCCCGCCGGTCGAGGTGGCGACGTACATGTGGGCCGCATCGCGCGGGTCGACGCGGATCTGGTTCAAGAGCGCCCCGTCGGGCGTTCCGGCCTCCGGCGGGCACCAGGCGGCGTACATCGGATGGTCGTTGAAGCCCGCGACGCTCTCCCAGCTTGCGCCGCCGTCACGGCTTTCGAACAGGGCCGGCGGCGAGGTTCCCGCCCACCAGACGCCGGGCTCGGAGGCGTGGCCCGGTTCGAGCCAGAAGGTGTGATGGACGGACCGGCCGGTCTCGGGATTGGCGGCCTTGGGGAAGGCGGGCGGCCGGGGGGCCTCGGTCCAGGTCTGCCCGTTGTCCTCGGAACGATAGATGGTCGGGCCCAGGTGGCCGGTAGAGGCGGCCATCATCAGCACGCCCGGCTCGCGCGGGTCGGCCACCAGGTGGTGGATGATCGCGCCCAGCAGGATCGGGCCCTGCACCCGCCAGCCCTGGCGGTCGTCGCTGCGATAGATCCAGGCCCCCTTGCGGGTGCCGACGAGAAGCTGAACCGGTTGAGCCATCCGTTCTGTCCTTCTTCTGCCCCGAGCCTAACCCGAGGCCCGCCGTCAGTGGAAATCCCGGCTGCGGATCAGCCGGCCGGAAACCTTGGAACGGACCTCCGCCCCCGTCGAAGGACGTTCGTCCGCGCGCATCTCCGACAGCCGGTGCGACAGGTCGGTGAATTTCTCCGCCACCAGGTGGATCACCTCGCCCTCGCGCTGCAGCTTGCCGTGCACCACCAGGAAGGCCGCGCCCATCACCGTGCGGCGGTTGGCCTCGAAGGCGTCGCGCCAGACGACGACGTTGGCGACGCCGGTCTCGTCCTCCAGGGTCAGGAACACCACGCCCTTGGCGGTGCCCGGCCGCTGGCGCACCAGCACCAGGCCGCCGACCGAGATCCGGCGGCCGTCGCGCAGGGTCTTCAAGGCCGCGCAGGGCGCGACGTTCATCCGCTCGAGCTCGGGGCGGAAGAAGCCGACCGGGTGGGCCTTCAGACTAAGGCTGGTGGTCCGGTAGTCCTCGGCCACGTGCTGGGCCGGGCTCATGAAGGGCAGCTCGACCTGCGCTTCCGCGGGCCGGCCGCGGGCGAGCAGCGGCGCCTCGTCCTGAGCGCCGATCTCGCCGGCGAGCCCCTTCACCGCCCACAGCGCCTGGCGCCGGTCCAGCCCCAGCGAGCGGAAGGCGTCGGCCTCGGCCAAGAGCTCCAGGGTGCGGCGGCTCACGCCGGCGCGCAGGGCGAAGTCCTCGAAGGTGCTGGCGCCGTCGCGGCGGGCCTCGACCAGCCTGCGGGCCTCCTCGACCTTCAGGCCGCGGATCTGGCGCAGGCCGAGGCGCAGGGGGCGGTAGTAGGCTGGGCCGATGGGCAGCGGGCGGCGGGCGGCGGACGCCCCCTCAGTCGCCTTCGGCGACAGCTCCCCCGCAAGCGGTGGAGCATCTTGGCGCTCGAGATCCTCCACTGCGAAGCGGGGGAGGTGGCTCGCATAGCGAGACGGAGGGGGCGCTGCGGGCTCGCCGTCCTCCAACCCGCTATCCCAGTCGCTCCACATCACGTCCGGCGGCCGCACTTCCACCCCGTGCTCGCGGGCGTCGCGGACCAGCTGGGCGGGCTGGTAGAAGCCCATCGGCTGGCTGTTCAGGAGGGCGCAGCAGAAGACGTCGGGCCTGGCCCACTTCACCCAGGCCGAGGCCCAGACGAGGAGCGCGAAGCTGATCGCGTGGCTTTCCGGGAAGCCGTAGGAGCCGAAGCCCTCGATCTGCTGGAAGCAGCGCTGGGCGAACTCCGGATCATAGCCGCGGGCGATCATGCCCTCGACGAACTTCACCCCGTAGACGCCCACGCTGCCGTAGTTGCGGAAGGTGGCCATCGACCGGCGCAGGCCGTCGGCCTCGTCGTCGGTGAACTTGGCCGCCTCGATGGCGATGCGCATGGCCTGCTCCTGGAAGAGCGGCACGCCCAGGGTCTTCTTGAGGATTTTCTCCAGCTCGTCCTGCGGATGCCCGGGCCCCGGCTTTGGATAGACGACGGGATCCTTCTGCTCCCGCCGTCGCAGATAGGGGTGCACCATGTCGCCCTGGATCGGCCCCGGCCGGACGATCGCCACCTCGATGACGAGGTCGTAGAACATCCGGGGCTTCAGCCTGGGCAGCATCGACATCTGCGCCCGGCTCTCGACCTGGAAGACGCCCACCGAGTCCGCGCGGCTCAGCATCTCGTAGACCTCGGGAACCTCCTGGGGCACGTCGGCGATATCGGCGATCCCCATCAGGTCGAGGCTCTTCTTCAGCGCCGTCAGCATGCCCAGCGCCAGTACGTCGACCTTCATCAGGCCGAGCGCGTCGATGTCGTCCTTGTCCCATTCGAGGAAGGTGCGGTCGGGCATGGCGGCGTTGCCGATCGGCACGGTCTCGTCCAGCCGGCGCTTGGTCAGCACGAAGCCGCCGACGTGCTGCGACAGGTGCCGCGGGAAACCCAGCAGGATCTGGGCGAGCGTGGTCGCCCGGCGGATCTCCGGCGCGTCGGGATCAAGGCCGGTCTGGCGGATGTGCTCGTCCGGCACGCCGTCGCCGTAGGAGCCCCAGACCGTGCCGGCGAGCGCGGCGGTGATGTCCTCGGTCAGGCCCAGCGCCTTGCCGACCTGACGGATCGCCATGCGCGGGCGGTAGTGGATGACGGTGGCGACGATGGCGGCCCGGTCGCGGCCGTAGCGGCGGTAGATGTACTGCATCACCTCCTCGCGCCGCTCGTGCTCGAAGTCGACGTCGATGTCCGGCGGCTCGCCGCGGGCCTTGGAGATGAAGCGCGAGAACAGCAGGTCCTGGCCGGGCTTGGTCGGGTCGACCGCGGTGATCCCAAGGCAGAAGCAGACCAGCGAGTTGGCCGCCGAGCCGCGGCCCTGGCAAAGGATGCCCTGGTCGCGCGCCCACTTCACCACGTCGTGGACGGTCAGGAAGTAGTTGGGAAAGCCCAGCTCCTCGATCAGGTCGAGCTCGTGGGCGATAATCCCGGCCTCGCGTTCCGGGACCCCGTCCGGAAACCGCCAGGCCGCGCCTTCCCAGGCGAGGTCGCGCAGGTGCTGGATGGCGGTCTTGCCGGGCGGCACCGGCTCGTCGGGATACTCGTAGCGGAGCTGGGAGAGGTCGAACTCCACCCGCTCGGCGATCTCGGCGCTGCGCTCGACGGCGCCCGGGAAACG
>NZ_DATELG010000153.1:0-4934 GCF_035276905.1 Phenylobacterium sp.
CGCGGACCGTCGAGCCGGCGTATTCGATGACGTAGCCGGTGCCGCCGGCGGTGCCGATCTCGCGGATGACGGCGAGCGCGACGTCCTTGGCGCCGACGCCGGGAGCCAGCTCGCCCTCGACCGTGACCCGCAGGTTCTTGGCCTTCTTCTGGCGCAGCGTCTGGGTCGCCAGCACGTGCTCGACCTCGGAGGTGCCGATGCCGTGCGCCAGGGCCCCGAAGGCGCCGTGGGTCGAGGTGTGGCTGTCGCCGCAGACGATGGTCATGCCCGGCTGGGTGCGGCCCTGCTCGGGGCCGACGACGTGGACGATGCCGTTGCGCACGTCGCCCATCGGGAAGAACTCGATGCCGTTGTCCTTGACGTTGCGCGCCAGGGTCTCGAGCTGCAAGCGCGCCTCCTCGTCGGCCACCTTGGCGACGCCGAGCTCCTGGCCCTCGGTGGGCACGTTGTGGTCGGCGACCGCCAGCGTGCGGTCGGGACGGCGCACGGGGCGATGGGCGGCTCTGAGGCCGGCGAAGGCCTGCGGCGTCGTCACCTCATGGATCAGGTGCAGGTCGATGTAGAGGATCGCCTCGCCGTCCTGTTGGTCGACGACGTGGGCGTCCCAGATCTTGTCGTAAAGGGTCTTGCCGGACATGGGCGTGCATCTAGGTCTTCACCCCGGCTCGCGTCTAGTACCGCGACGCAAGGCCCCGGAGTTTCCCCGCCGATTTCATGGCCTTGGCCCACGATAGCGGATCAGCCCCTCCTGCGCGGAGGAGGCCACCAGCGTCCCGTCGTGGCGGTAGATGGTCCCGCGGTTGAGGCCGCGCGCGCCCGAGGCCGAGGGGCTGTCCATCACATAGAGGTGCCACTGGGTGAAGTCGGTCGGATGGTGGAACCACATGGCGTGGTCGAGGCTCGCGCCCTGCATGTCGGGCGAGTTCCACACCGAGCCATGCGGCCTCAGCGAGGTCGCCAACAGGCCCATGTCCGAGGCGTAGGCCATCGCCGCCTGGTGCCAGAAGACGTCGTCCGGCAGCGGGTGGGCGACGCGGAACCAGGCCCTTTGGACGGGCTCCAGCGGCGAGCCGTCGGGATGGGGCTCGAGCGTGTCGATGAAGCGGATGTCGATCGGCTTCAGATAGCTCGGCTGCTGCTCGTCCTTCGACGCATGCGGTCCGACCCGGCCCAGCGCCTCGGCCAGATCGGGCAGGCCTTCCGGTCCCACGGTCCTCGGCATCTCGAACTGGTGCTCGAACCCGTCCTCGACAATCTGGAAGGAGGCGGCGAGGTTGAAGATCTGCCGGCCGTGCTGGACAGCGATCACCCGGCGCGTCGTGAAGCTGTGGCCGTCGCGAGCGCGGTCCACCTCGAAGATGATCGGGATCTTCGGGTCGCCGGGCCGGATGAAATAGCAGTGCAGCGAATGGCAGACGCGGCCCTCCACCGTCGCGTAGGCCGCCTGGAGCGACTGGGCGATCACCTGGCCGCCGTAGATGCGTCCCGCCTCGGGCGTCTGGCTGAACCCCCGGAACAGGTTCACCTCCAGCCGCTCGAGCTGCAGGGTCTCGCGAAGGTCGACCATGGGCGGGCGCTCCCTGCTGGGCGGTCGTCCCGGATTACGCGTGGGCCTTGGCCGGGGCAAGGCTTGACGCCGGGCCTCGCCCAAGGGCCAAGGAAACGCCATGCCCTTCGACGTTTCCGTCCTGACCATGTTTCCCGACGCCTTTCCGGGCCCGCTCGGCGTCTCCCTGATCGGGACCGCCTGGCGCGAGGCGCGGCTGTGGACTCTGGAAACAGTGGACATCCGGGGCTTTTCCAAGGATAAGCGCGGCTTCCTCGACGACACCCCTGCGGGTGGCGGCCCGGGGCAGGTCATGCGGGCGGACGTCATCGCCTCTGCGCTCGACAGCGTGGAGCGGCGGGGACGGCCGCTTTTGTACATGAGCGCCCGGGGGCGTCCGCTCACCCAATCGCGGGTGCGGGCGTGGTCGACGGCTCCAGGGCTGATCGTGCTCTGCGGCCGGTTCGAGGGTGTGGACCAGCGGGTGCTCGACGCCCGCGGGTTCGAGGAGGTCGCCGTCGGCGATGCGGTCCTGGCCGGAGGCGAGGCCGCCGCGCTGGTGGCGATCGAGGCGTGCGTAAGGCTCGTGCCCGGGGTCTTGGGCCAGCCCGAGAGTTTGAGTGAAGAGAGTTTCGAGGACGGGCTTCTCGAGCATCCGCAATACACTAGGCCGCGGACGTTCGAAGGGCGCGAGATTCCCGAGGTGCTGCTCAGCGGCCATCATGCCCAGGTGCGGAAGTGGCGGCAGGCGCAACGGGAAGAGACGACGCGGGAGCGGCGGCCGGACTTGTGGGCGCAGCATCTCGCCAATCAACAGGCAAAGGGCGACTGAAGCCCGAGTAAGGATGAAGATGATGAACGTGATCGAACAGCTCCGCCAGGAAGAGGCCGAGCGCCTGCTCGCCAACAAGAAGATCCCCGAGTTCCGTCCGGGCGACACCGTCCGCGTGAATGTGAAGATCAAGGAAGGCGAGCGCGAACGCGTTCAGGCCTACGAAGGCGTCTGCATCGCCCGCGGCGGCCAGGGCGTCGACGAGAGCTTCACCGTCCGCAAGATCTCCTTCGGCGAAGGCGTGGAGCGGGTGTTCCCGATCCTGTCGCCGATGATCGAATCCATCGAGGTGAAGCGCCGCGGCGTCGTCCGCCGCGCCAAGCTCTACTATCTGCGCGACCGCCGTGGTAAGTCGGCCCGCATCGCCGAGCGCCAGATGACGACGTCGAAGGAGCCCGTCGCCGAGACCGCGGAAGACTAAGCCTCTCCGAACGCTGGATCCGAAGCGGCGGCCGCAGCGATGCGGCCGCCGCTTTCGTTTTCGCGCCTGTTTCGTTTTCGCTTGCATGGACGCGAAAAGCCCCGGCGCGGGGGGAAGCGCCGGGGCTCGCATGTGACGGGGCGTTGCATCGGGGGGCGTCGTTGGCCGCCGTCACGCGCCAGAGAACCCAGGACTCCGAACGGCGGTTCCCGGCCCCGCCCGCGAATTTGTCGACCGGCGCGGCTCGGAACCCACGCGCTGCGGCGCGGTTCTCTGATGGTGCCCCGCAGGAGCCTGCCGATGACCCTCGTCCTGGCGTACAGGCCCGTTCTCAGGCGCAAGCGCGAGCCGGAAGAGCCCGGCGCGGGCGCCGTGGTCTTCTTCAGCCTGATCGCCGCCAGCGGATTCGCCGTCGGCTGGGCGGCCCAGTTCCTCGGCAGCTTCTGAAACCGGCTATTCCGTCTCTTCCGGCCGGACCGCGACGATGACGCGGTCGGCGAGCCGTACCTCGGGGACCGCCTCGCGCGTGAACGGCAGCCACCAGCTGGCGCCGGCGGCGGGCTGGACCTCCAAGAGGTCGCCGGCGCCGAAGTCCTGCACCGAGCGCACCTGCCCCAGGGCCTCGCCCTCAGGGCCGATCACCGACAGTCCGATCAGGTCGACGAGGTAGAACTCGTCTTCGTCGTCGGACGGCGGCAGGGCGTCTCGGGGGATGTAGAGGCGAAGGCCGCGCAGCGCCTCGGCCTGTTCGCGGGTTTCGATTTCCTGGGCGCGGGCGACGATCCCGCCCTTGGCCGGGCGTCCGCCGGTCAGCGTCAGGCCCGGCGCGCCGCTCTCGCGCTTCAGGTCGCGATACTCGACCAGCGACATCGGCTCGGCCGTATAGGCCGTCAGCCGCACCTCGCCCCTGACGCCGAACGCGCCGGCGACCCGGGCGACGAGGATGAGGTTGTCGGAGGGCACGCGCTCAAAATCTCAATTGTCATCCCGGTTTCGCGAAGCGAAGACCGGGACCCATACGCGGAGGAGAATGGCGGCGACGCGGCGAACATCCTGCTCCATCGGCGCGCATGGGTCCCGGACAGCCGCTCGGCGGCTTCCGGGATGACAGTCGAATTGTCTTAGGCTTCGCCGGCCGGAGCTTCTTCCGCAGCGGCGGCTTCGACCGGAGCTTCCTCGACGGCCGGCTCCTCGGCCGGCGCGGCGGCGGCTTCGGCGGCCGCAGCCGCGGCGGCGGCGCGGTCGGCTTCACGCTGGGCGCGCTCTTCGGCGCGTTCCTTGGCCTTCGTGCCCGGCTCGCCCTTCTTGGGGTTGCTGCCGGCCTGCCACTTCACCAGGCCGTGCTTGGCCAGTTCGCGCGCCACGCGGTCGGTCGGCTGGGCGCCCTTCTTCAGCCATTCCTCGATCCGCTCGACCTTCAGGGTCATGCGGTTCGGGTCGTCCTTCTTCAGCAGCGGGTTATAGGCGCCGACCTTCTCGATGAAGCGGCCGTCGCGCGGCGAGTGGCTGTCGGCGACGACGATCGAGTAGTAGGGGCGCTTCTTGGCGCCGCCACGGGCGAGACGGATCTTCAGCATCGGTAGTCCTCTGGTCTTTCAGTCTATTTCTTAAAGGGATTGAAGCCGGGAGGCAGGCCGCCGCCCAGGCCGGGAAGTTTGAAGCCGCCGCCGCCGCCGAGACCGCCGGGGCCGCCCAGCTTGTTGGCCAGCTCCTGCAGCTCCTCGTTGGTCGGCATCTTGCCGCCGCCCCCGCCCAGCGCCTTGAGCTTGGCGAGGTCGGCGGGGCTTGCGCCGCCGCCCAGCATGCCGGCCATGCGGGCGAAGCCCTTGCCGCCGTCCTTGCTCATCATCTTGAAGGCGTCGGCCATCTGCCGGTGCTGCTTCAAGAGCCGGTTGACTTCCGAGACCTCGACGCCGGCGCCGGCGGCGATGCGGCGCTTGCGCGAGGCCTGCAGTATGTCGGGCTTCTTGCGCTCGGCCTTGGTCATCGAGGAGATGATCGCCGCCTGGCGGTCCACCATCTTGTCGGTGATCCCGGACTCGGCGATCTGCTTCTTCATCTTCTGGACGCCGGGCAGCATCCCCATCAGGCCTTCCATGCCGCCCATGCGCTTCATCTGCTTGAGCTGCTCGGCC
>NZ_DATELG010000154.1:0-7232 GCF_035276905.1 Phenylobacterium sp.
GCCCTTGGTGAAGACGATCTCGCCCTCCGCCGCGCCGATGAAGGCCGCGACCTTGCGGCGGGCGGCCTCGTAGGCGTCGGTGGTCTCGTTCGCCAGGGTGTGCAGGCCGCGGTGCACGTTGGCGTAGGAGTGCTCCATGGCATGCGTCATGGCCTCGATCACCGCCCGCGGCTTCTGGGCCGAGGCGGCGCTGTCGAGATAGATCAGCGGCTTGCCGTTCACCTCGCGCGAGAGGATCGGGAAGTCGGCGCGGACGGCTTGCGGGTCGAACGGAATGGTCATCGGGCCGCCAGCCTTTCCCCGGCCCAGGCACGGGCGACGTCGCGCGCGCCCTCGTGGCCGATGCGGTCGATCACCTCGCCGACGAAGGCCTCGACGAGCATGGCGCGGGCCTCATCCTGCGGGATGCCGCGCTGGCGCATGTAGAACAGCGCCTCTTCGTCCAGCGCGCCGACGGTGTTGCCGTGGGCGCAGGAGACGTCGTCGGCGTAGATCTCCAGCTCAGGCTTGGCGTCCACCTCGGCATGGTCGGAGAGCACCAGCGCATGGTGGCCCATCCGCGCCTCGGTGTGGTCGGCGCCCTCGGCGACGACGATGCGGCCCTGGAAGACGCCGCGCGCCTGGTCGCGCACCACGCCCTTGGTCAGCTGGTCGGTCTCGCCGTAGAGGCCGGCGTGGACGACCGCCGTGGTCAGGTCCGCGTGGCGCTTGCCCTCCAGCAGATAGGCGCCGTCGAGCCGAAGCTTCGCATGGCCGCCAGGATGGCGGACCCGGGTCTCCAGCCGCTGGCGGCGCGCGCCGAAGGCCAGCGTCGTCTGGACCAGCTCCGCCGCCGCCGAAAGCTCGACCTCGGCCTGGCTGACCGCGACGCCCTCGGCGTCTTCGACGGCGAGCACGATGCGCTCCAGTTTGGCGCCCTCGCCCAGCCGGATGGAAAGCGCAGTGTGGGCGAGATAGCTCCCCTCCCCGCGGTAGCTTTCGAGCAGGGTCGCCTCGACGCCGGGGGCCACGGTGATCGCGACGCTGGCGGCGTGCGAGCCGTCCCCTTGGCTGACCACGTCGAGCGCCACGACCTGGTCGGCCGCGATCTCGATCGCCGCATCGCCGCGGCCGTTGGCGATGGTCAGCGACCGCGCCGCGAGCCCGGCGAAGGGACCGGGTTCGATCGCCTCGGCGGCCAGCGGCGCCGACGGCTCGGGGACCGTGCGGAGCAAGCCGCGCAGGTCGGTCCAGCGCCAGTCCTCGTCACGCCGGCCGGGCAGGCTCGCTGCGTCGCGTGCGGCGATGGCCGAAGCCAGGCTCATGCGGCCCTCGCGTAGCGGTCGTAGCCCTCGCGCTCCAGCTCCAGCGCCAGCTCCGGCCCGCCGGAGGCGACGATGCGGCCGGCCGAGAGCACATGGACGCGGTCGGGTCTGATGTAGTCGAGCAGGCGCTGATAGTGGGTGATCACCAGCGCCGAGCGCTCGGGGCTGCGCAACGCATTCACCCCTTCGGAAACGATCCGCAGGGCGTCGATGTCGAGCCCGGAATCGGTCTCGTCGAGGATCAGCAGCCTGGGCTCCAGCATCGACATCTGCAGGATCTCCATCCGCTTCTTCTCGCCGCCGGAGAAGCCGACGTTGAGCCCGCGCTTGAGCATGTCGAAGTCCATCTTCAGCGCAGCGGACTTTTCGCGGGCGAGCTTCAGGAACTGCGGGGCGGTGATCTCCGCCTCGCCGCGCGCCCTGCGCTGGGCGTTGAGCGCGGTGCGGATGAAGGTCAGGGCCGGGACCCCTGGAATCTCCAGGGGATACTGGAACGACAGGAAGACGCCGCGGGCGGCCCGGTCGTTCGGCTCCAGCGCCAGCAGGTCCTCGCCGTCCAGGCTGGCCGAGCCGCCCGTCACTTCGTAGCCCTCGCGGCCGGTGAGCACGTAGGACAGCGTCGACTTGCCGGCGCCGTTCGGGCCCATGATGGCGTGCACCTCGCCGGCCGGGACCTCCAGCGAGAGGCCCTTGAGGATTTCCTTGCCGTCGATGGCGGCGTGGAGGTCTTGGATCTTCAGCATGGTCTTTAGGGTTCAATCCCGCTCGCGTGCGTACTTGACGAGGAGGTCGGCGATCGCCTCCTCGATGTCGGGGATGGACTTCACCGCAACGTCGACGATCTTCGGGTCGTCGTGCGACTTGATCTCGTAGGTCATGTGGTAGTCGCCCGCGTGGTCCACCGCCACGCGGATGAAGATCGGACCGGGGTCGATCTGCAGCTCATCGCCGTTCAGCTCGACCTCGGCGAGGATGGCGTCCATCAGCGCGCGGTCGGCCCGGATCTCCTGGAACAGCGCCTTCAGCCGCTCATGAGCCTCGTGGTACGGCCGCTCGGCGGCCTCCTCGGCCTGCTTCTTGCGCTCGAGCTTGGAAAAATAGGCGTCTCTCAGGGCCATCAGCGGGTCTCATCGACAAGGAACAGGGCGGTCATAAGCGGCGTGGCGGCGGCCTTGCTGCGGCGGGCGGTCATCCGACGCTGCCCTCCAGCGAAATGGCGACCAGCTTCTGGGCCTCCACCGCGAACTCCATCGGCAGCTCCTGCAGCACGTCCTTGACGAAGCCGTTGACCAAGAGCTGCACCGCCTCCTCCTGGGAAAGGCCGCGCTGCATCACGTAGAACAGCTGGTCCTCGGACAGGCGGGTGGTGGTCGCCTCGTGCTCGAACACCGACTGGCCGTTGCGCGCCTCGACATAGGGCACGGTGTGGGCGGCGCAGTGCTTGCCGATGAGCAGGCTGTCGCACTGGGTGAAGTTGCGCGCCCCCTTGGCCTTCGGGTGCGCCGAGACCAGGCCGCGGTAGGTGTTGGACGAATGGCCGGCGCTGATGCCCTTGGAGATGATCCGCGAACGCGTGGCGCGGCCCAGGTGGATCATCTTGGTGCCGGTGTCGGCCTGTTGGCGGCCGTTGGTGATGGCGATCGAGTAGAACTCGCCGGAGCTCTCGTTCCCTCGCAGCACGCAGGAGGGATACTTCCAGGTGATGGCCGAGCCGGTCTCGACCTGGGTCCACGAGACTTTCGAGCGGTCGCCGCGGCAGTCGGCGCGCTTGGTGACGAAGTTGTAGATGCCGCCCTTGCCGGTCTCCGGGTCGCCCGGGTACCAGTTCTGCACCGTCGAGTACTTGATCTCCGCGTCGTCCAGCGCGACCAGCTCGACCACCGCGGCGTGCAGCTGGTTCTCGTCGCGCATCGGCGCGGTGCAGCCTTCCAGGTAGGAGACGTAAGATCCCCGGTCGGCGACGATCAGGGTGCGCTCGAACTGGCCGGAGTTCTCCGCATTGATGCGGAAATAGGTCGAAAGCTCCATCGGGCAGCGCACGCCGGGCGGGACGTAGACGAAGCTGCCGTCGGAGTAGACCGCCGAGTTCAGGCAGGCGTAGTAGTTGTCGCTGACCGGCACCACCGTGCCGAGGTACTTCTTCACCAGCTCGGGGTGCTCGCGGATCGCCTCGCTCATCGAGCAGAAGATCACGCCCGCCTCGGCCAGCTCCTTCTTGAAAGTGGTGACCACCGAGACCGAGTCGAACACCGCATCGACCGCATAGCGCGGCGCGCCCGCGACGCCGGCCAGCACCTCCTGCTCGCGCAGCGGGATGCCGAGCTTCTTGTAGGTCTCGAGCAGCTCAGGATCGACCTCGTCGAGGCTCTTGGGGCCCGCCTTCTGCTTCGGCGCGGCGTAATAGTAGGCGTCCTGGTAGTCGATCCGCGGGAAGTGGACCTTGGCCCAGGTCGGCTCCTCCATCGCCAGCCAGCGGCGGAAGGCCTCCAGGCGCCATTCCAGCATCCACTCCGGCTCGTCCTTCTTGGCCGAGATGAAGCGGACGATGTCCTCGTTCAGCCCCTTTGGCGCGAACTCCTGGTCGATCTCGGTGACGAAGCCGTGCTTGTACTTCTCGAGGTTCTCGACGTGTTCGACGGTCTGTTGAACGGCGGCCATCTTCACTCAAACTCCTGCGACGGCGGGCGCGCGGCGGCGCGCCGAGCGCCGCTCATGCGCGGCCAACCAGGCGTGGGCAAGCCTGTTCCAATCTTCTTCGGTCGTGGCCCAGCCGCCCGACACCCGGATCGCGCTTTCGGCGAGCTCGGGCAAGCCCATGGCGGCGAGCACGCGGCTGGCCTTCACCTTGCCCGAAGAGCAGGCCGATCCGGCGCTGACCAGCACGCCCGCCAGGTCGAGCGTCATCACCTGCAGTTCGGACGCCGCCCCGGGATCGGCGACGCAAAGAGTGTTGGGCAGCCTCGGCGCAGCCTCGCCCAGCACCACCGCCCCGGCGGCCTTCAGCGCGGCGGCGGCGGCGTCGCGCCACGCAGCCTGGGCCGCAGAGGCCTCCAGTCCCTCGAGCGCCGCCTTGGCCGCTGCCCCGAAGCCGCTGATTCCAGGAACATTCTCGGTGCCCGCCCGCCGGCCGCGCTCCTGCCCGCCGCCATGCAGACGCCGCGCAAGGTTGGCGCGGGGACCGAAGGTCAGCGCGCCCACGCCCTGCGGCCCGCCGAGCTTGTGGGCGGACACGGCCAGGGTGTCGGCGCCGATCGCGCGGCTGTCGACGGGGACCTTGCCGGCCGCCTGGATGGCGTCGACGTGCAGCCAGCCGTCGGCGGCGCGGACGAGCCCGGCCGCTTCCGCCACCGGCTGGATCACGCCGGTCTCGTTGTTCGCCAGCATGAGGGCGACGAACGGCCGGCCGTCCGCGGCGTTCCACCCGGCCAAGCGCTCGCGCAGCCAGCCGAGGTCGGCAAGTCCGTCCTGCGTCACCGGCAGGAGTTCGACCGCAGCGCCCGAGGCGCGCGCCGGCTCCAGCACGCTCTCGTGCTCGATTCCTGAGACGATCAGCCGCCGCGACCCGGCCACGACTGCGCTTTCGACCGCCAGCGCATTGGCCTCGGTGCCGCCGGAGGTGAAGACCACGGTCGAGGCCGGCGCGGCGATCAACCGGGCCACGGCCTCGCGCGCCTGCTCGACCCGCGCCCGCGCCGCGCGGCCCGCGGCGTGGACCGAGGAAGGGTTGCCGACCTCGGCCAAGGCGCGCGCCACCGCGGCCGCGGCTTCAGGCCGCACCGGAGCGGTGGCGTTGTAGTCGAGGTAGACGGCGGTCATGGCGCGACCTCGCTGCCCTCTCCCCACGCCGTGGAGAGAGGGGAGAGGCATATGACGACGGCGGAGCTCATGCCGCCCGCCTGTCGCTCGAAAGCCGCCCGGCGACGACGTCGGCCAGGCTGACCGAGGCGAGATAGTCCTCGATGCGCTGGCCGAGGTCCTCCCACAGGTCGTGGGTCAGACAGCGCTCGCCCTTGGTCATGCAGCCCTTGGAGCGGGCGCAGCGGGTGGCGCGTAGCGGCTCGTCGACCGCGTGGATGATGTCGGAGATCTTGGTGTCCTCGGCGCTCCTGGCCAGGCGGTAGCCTCCGCCTGGGCCGCGGGCGCTGGTCACCAGTCCCTTGCGCCTGAGCCTTGCGAAAAGCTGTTCCAGGTAGGAAAGCGAGATTTCCTGACGGTGCGCAATTTCGGCGAGCGCGGTGGCGCGATCGGCGCGAACCTCGCATCTGGCGAGGTCGGCCATCGCCATCACGGCGTAGCGTCCTTTGGTGGAGAGCCGCATGGCCTTGACACCCAATGCAGTTTTCCCGCGCATCGCGGACGGGCTGTGCTAAAAGCCGCCGCCTTGCGCAGGCGACGAGACCGGTCGTGACCGGACGGGTGCGACTTAGGAAGACCTAGCGCGGTAGTCAAGTATTCGAGGTCGAAGAGGGATCGAATGCCAGAGGTGGTTCTGACCGGCGCGGCCGGGCGGATCGAAGGCCGTTACACTCAGGGCAAGAGCGAGACCGCGCCCGTCGCCCTGATCCTGCACCCGCACCCCAAGGCGGGCGGTCATATGAACAATCCGGTGGTGGCGCAGCTTTTCCTCCTGTTCATGAAGCGCGGCTTCTCGGTGCTGCGGTTCAATTTCCGCGGCGTCGGCCGCAGCCAGGGCGAATTCGATTCCGGCATCGGCGAGCTGGCCGACGCCGCGACGGCGCTGGACTGGCTGCAAGCCACCAACCCGGCCGCCTCGCAGTGCTGGGTGGCCGGCTATTCCTTCGGCGCCTACGTGGGCATGCAACTCCTGATGCGGCGGCCGGAGACCGACGGCTTCATCTCGGTCTCGCCGCCGACCAACGCCTATGATTTCTCGTTCCTGGCCCCCTGCCCGGCCTCCGGCCTGATCCTCCACGGCGGTTCCGACACGGTCGTGCCGCCGACCGACGTCGAAAAGGTCGTCTCCAAGCTCCGCACCCAGAAGGGCATCGTCATCGACTACGAGGTGGTCGACGGCGCCAGCCACTTCTGGGCCGAGAACCTGCCCGACCTGGAGCAGCGCGTCGGTTCCTACCTCGACAAGCGGCTGGCGGCCAATCCCGCCTGACGCCACGGTGACCACGCCCGAAGACGCCATCCGCGCCCGCCGGCGGCTCACCAACAAGCTGATCGCCGACCATCAGGCGTTGCGGCTGAAGCCCTTCTTCGCCCCCGACATCCGCTTGATCAGCGGCGACGGGTCCTTGATTCTCGGCGCCGACGCGGTGGTCCAGGCTTTCGCCGGCCAGTTCGCCGACCGGGACTTCGTCACCTATGTCCGCACGCCGAACGCCGTCGAGGTGGACGCGCAGGGGCATCGCGCGGCCGAGCACGGCCGCTGGACCGCCGAATGGAAAGGCTCGGAAATGGCCGGGAGCTACCTCGCCGTCTGGCGCAAGAGCCTCGGCCAGTGGGTCCTCGAGAGCGAACTCTACGTCACGATTAAACACGGCCCCGTAGTCTAAGCGGCTATCCGAATTGACCGCCCAGCGCAGCGGTTCCGAAGCGTGCCAAGCACACAAAACCCCTTGCAAAATCGCTCGTGAGCGCACACTTTTTGTAGCTACAATGCGCCCTTGTGCGGCCAACTTTTTGTAGCTACACGAGCCGCATGAAGATCGAGTTTGATCCCGATAAGGACGAGAAGAACCGCAAGAAGCACAGCATCGCGCTCCAGCGCGCGGAGGACATGGATATCCACCAAGCGCTCACGCGAGAGGATACGCGCTTCAACTACGGCGAACGGCGGTGGGTTTCGATTGGACCGATCGACGGTCAACTCTACGTCCTCGTGTGGACGTTGCAGGGAACACGAACAAGGCCGGTGGTGCGCGCGATCAGTTTGCGGCCGGCGGAACCGAAGGAGCAGGC
>NZ_DATELG010000155.1:0-3112 GCF_035276905.1 Phenylobacterium sp.
CCCGCGCCAGGGTCTGGGCGACGTCGATGCACTCGACGCTGGTCAGCGCCACGACGGAACAGGGGTTGGATGTGTTGTTCGGCCGCGAAAGCACCGGATCGCCGGGCACTGCGAAGGAGAAGATCTGCCGCCGGCCGTCCGGCAGCACGCGCATCTCGCAGCACCAGCCGGAAAGGATCCATTTCAGCCGCGGCGTCGGGGCGATGGAGTTGATGACCGCTGCGGCCGGGTAGCGTTCTATGGGGCCCATCAACTCCTTGAGCGAACTTGCCGTCGTCGGGGATAGACCGGCGGCGCGCACCAGTCCTTCCACCGCGGGTTGCGCCGACGCCTTATAGGCGCCACCATGATCCGCCATTGACCTCTTCCGGCTGCGGCGCGCCGCCCGCGGCGCCGACAGAACATGGGAAGAGCAAGCCGCTTCGATCGCCGCGCGACACTATCATTCGCCAGAACACGCTGCGGAATGAAGCTGCCCCCTTGATTATTCCGGACAGCTGCGGCTGATCGAGGCGAAGGCTGGCGACCGCCGGCCCGCCTCGTCCTCAGTCCTGCTGGTAGCCGCCGACCCGGCGCGGCTGGCGCTCGACCTGCTGGGATTCCGACTGATAGCAGGCGAAGCTGGCCAGCTTGTGCCGCTGGTGCAGGGTCACCGTCCCGCGATCCACCGTCAGCATGCCCTCGCGGCGCAGCTGCTGCAGGGTGCGGTTGATGTGCACCACGCTCAGGCCAAGCGCGTCGGCGAAGACCTCCTGGGTCAGCGGGATCCGGAAGGTGTTCTCCTTCACCAGGCCGATCGCGTCGAGCCGGTCATAGAGCTCGAGCAGCAGATTGAGCACCCGCTCCTTGGCGGTCAGCCGGCCGATACGGACGATCTGGTCGAACAGACGCTCCTCGCGCTGACGGACCGCGTCGACGAGGGAGGCCGAAACCCGCTCGCCCTGCTCGCCCGCGGTCAGCGCGGCGGCGTCGGCGATCTCGACATTGGTCAGCGCGACCAGGCCGCGGCTGCCGACGTGCGAGGTCGCGTTGACGGTCGCCACGTCGCCGGGCAGCAGGAAGGCGAAGATCTGCCGACGACCGTCAGGCAGGATCCGCGTCTCGGAGATCCATCCGGACACCACCACGATCTGGCGCTTGCGCCCGTCGTGGTCGGCGATGTTCGCGCCCGCCGGAACGCGCTCGACCGTTCGCCAGAACGTCCGGACGCGACCGACGTCCATCTGCCGAAAGTCATTGAGGCCCGCAAAGGTTGATTGCCGCTCGCGTGAGATCACGCCGACGCCGCCGGACATGGACATGAGTGCCCCTCCACCCCAGGTTGACTAAGCTTCCACGCCATCAGCAGCACATCAAATGACGATACTACTTCAGCGTGAACGCCCCGGATCGTTAACCAAGCTCCCACTGAGCTTGAGCTTCTCACAGCACTTTACGTCACTGAACTCACCAAGCTGTGATCAAATTGACCTCTGGATGGTGATTCGCGGTTTTGTCTTGGCCGCGCCAAACGGATTGATCTCGTCATCGCCTTCGACCGTCAAATGTTGCCGGCTTTCTTGCAGCAAATCCGCCGAACACTGGACGCACGCTGCGCGACAGCTGGCCAGAGCCTGTCGGCGTCGAATGAAGAGCGCCTCACGACACAATAATCGGTTTTCTCATCACATCCGCGCACGGACGTCCGGCCTCGCGTCAGGGTTAACTGAGGCCAAGCTCGGCCGCGCGCCAAGTTAACCACGCGCCCAGCGACGAACGACCTCGGCCAACAGGTGAGAACCATCGAACTAAGCGCTCCAGATTCGCGCAACCCCCGGTGTCGGGAGATTAACTGCGCTTACCAAACCCCGTGTTCGTCCGCCCCCGGAGCGCCGATTTTGGGCGATTCGACAAGCGCTTAGCCCGACGCGCATCAAATGGAATAGCGAAAAGCCCGCCCGGCGCGGAAAGGTTTGGGCGGCCGCACGAAGCCCCCACCCCCTGCGGTCGGACCGGCTCTCGCCCGATTCCCTGGACGGCGGGCGGGAGCCGGTCAGCCGGCCGCGTACATTCAACGCTTTGTGTCCTGCGTCCGCGCCCGGACAGACGCTCCGCGCGACCACGGATATTAGTTCTGGGCGGGACAGGAGACCTTCATGGGCCAGAGCCACCTCTTGGAGCGCCGCGCCCACGCGCGCCCGCATCACGACCGTGACGCAGCAGGCGGCGAAGCGGCCGAGATCGCGCAGCTGCTGGAGCGCGCCGGCGTGGATCAGGCGAGCGCCCTGTGGTTCCAGTTCCTGGAACTGGCGACGCAACGGGCTTGCGACTGGAGCGAGCGATTCGCCGCCGCCGGCGCGCCGCTGAACGTCCGAGCGGCCGCCGTCCTCGGGCTGCGGGCCCTGGCGGCGGAGATCCTCTCGACGGCCCCTGCGCAGGCGGACGCCGCGTATGGCGCGGCCGAGGCCTGCCTCGGCGTTTGCGAGCAGGCGCGCCAGGCCGCGCTTGCGCCGCCGTCGCCGCGGCGCTGGGGCGAAGGGGCCGCGCCGAGGTCTCCGCAGCGGACCGGCCCGCTGCGCCACGGCGTCGGCTGCTGCTGAGCCTCGATCCGCACCGACGCAGATTGGCCCTGGAACCGCCTCTGGGCTGACGGGTTGCGCAGTCATCGAAGGGACTCCGCCGCGGCGCCAGCCGCCCCTTTCGAGGTTCAAGGGACCGTCCTCGGCCAGGAGGCCGAAGAGGAGGTTTGCATCATGCGATACGAGCGCCTGGAACAGGTCCGCGCCTACGCCGACATCACCGAAGTCCGTCCGCCGATGACACGCCAGCAGCGCCTCAAGCGCTGGGCGGACGTCCTGAAGCGCGAAGGCGCGCGGCCGCTGGAGGCGCTACGGTGGGTCGAGTTCTACGCCGAGCCGGAACGGCGGCAGTTGCGCCGTGAACGCTCGCCGATCGCCTTCGCCTTCGCCGACCCGGTGCTGCGCGCCGAAGGCCTGACGGGCGACACCCTTGGCGACGCCCAGCTGTTCTTCGAGCTATCGGACGACGAGGCTCACCGGCTGCTGTGCGACTGCCACTTCCAAGGCCGCATGACCGGCCGCTCGGCCGCCCGGCGGATCCGCGCCCTGGCCCA
>NZ_DATELG010000156.1:0-2421 GCF_035276905.1 Phenylobacterium sp.
CTGAGCTCGGCGGCCGGCGCGTTGCTGATGAGGGTGACCGGCACCACGGCGCCGATCTTGAGGTCGCGGGGATGGCGCCAGGAGATGAGCAGCGCCGCGGCCACGGCGGCGTGCAACGCCACCGAGCCCATCAGCGCAGGCGAGATCTCCCGGCGGTTCACGGCGTGCGCGACTCCGCGCTCTGGGGCCCAAAGGTCTGCGGTCCCGGCAGTCCCCCGCGCGAGCCGGACGAGGGGCCGCCGGTGTCGGTGATCAGGTTGATCGCGGTGAAGCCCGAGGTGGAGAGCGCCGCCATCACCTGGGCCACCACGGCGTAGGAGGCCTTGCCGTCGGCGCGCACGAAGATCGGCCGCTTGGAGTCCGGCCCGGCGGTGGTGCGCAGTTCCGGCCCGAGGTTGGAGAAGGCCACCTGCCGCTCGCCGATGAAGATCGTCCCGTCGGCGCGGATCGAGACCGACAGCGGCTGGGTCTGGTCCTGGATCGCCGCGGCCTCGGTCTTCGGCAGCTCCAGCGGCACGCCGGCGGTGAGCAGCGGCGCGGAGATCATGAAGATGATCAAGAGCACCAGCATCACGTCGACCATAGGCGTGACGTTGATCTCCGAGAGCGTGCCGCGCTGGCTGCGTCCGCGCCGGCGGCGACCGCGCCCGCGGCCCCCCGCGGAATAGGCGTCGTTGGCCGAGAGCGCCATGGTCAGGCCCGCTCCGCCAGGCGGCGCTGGACCGCGTGCGACAGGTCGTCGGCGAAGCCCTCCAGCCGCGCGGCGTACTTGCCGGCCTTGGTCGAGAAGGCGTTGAAGGCGATATAGGCCGGGATCGCGGCGATCAGGCCGATGGCGGTGGCGAACAGCGCCTCGGCGATCGCCGGCGCCACCACCGACAGGTTGGTGTTCTTCTGGATCGCGATCGCCTGGAAGGCGTGCATGATCCCCCAGACGGTGCCGAAGAGGCCGATGAACGGCGAGGCGGTGGCGACGATCGCCAGCACGCCGAGGCCGTCCTCTACCCGCGCGCTCTCCCGGGCGATGATGGTGTCGAGCACCCGGTCGATCCGCTGCACCAGGAAGGCCGTCTGGTTGTCGCTCAGCGGCTTCAACCGATAGTCGCGCCACTCGCGCAGCGCCGCCTGCAGCATCCTGGGCAGGGCGTGGCGCGGACGTTCGCCGGCCTTGTTGGCGATGTCCTCGAGGCTCTGGCCGTTCCCGACCTCGGCCTCGAACCTCTCGGCCTGGCGGTTCAGGCTGGCGAAGCGGAAGGCCTTGTCGAGGATCACCGCCCAGGACCAGAGCGACGCCAGGCCGAGACCGACCATCACCGCCTTCACCACCCAGTCGGCGCGCATGAAGAGGGTGATGAAGTTGAAGCTGTCGGGCGTGACGGCGGCGGCGTCCATGCGGATTTCGGCTCCGAGTCCAGTCTTGTGCGTGGGGTTGGCGCGCGGGCGTGGCGAACTTGTGGCGAAGCTTGTGTGTTTGAACTGCCGTTCGCTTGCGTTTCCGTCACGTCGGAAGCGAACGGGCGACGGAAAACCTAATCCGCTTCGCAGGACGATGGAATCCGTTGCGGCCGCACTGTGGCGCTTCCTGGACGCGGCTCACGCGAAATAGGGCGTCAGCGCCTGCACGAGGTCCGCGGGCGGACGCCTTGCGCGGCCGGAGGGATCGATGCAGGCGGCCTCGACCTCGGCCTGCGCGATCAGCTCGCTCCCGCGCAGGATGCGCTGGCGGATAAAGAGCCGCGGGCCGCGGACGGCGCTGTAGCGGGTCCGCACCATGAGCGCGTCGTCGATCCGCGCGGCGCGCTTGAACTCTATCGCCAGCTTGACGACGGTGAAGGCCAGCGGGTCCGCCCGCTCCAGCAGGGCCGCGTGGCTGACGCCCGCCAGCCGCAGGAAGTCGGTGCGCCCGCGCTCGAAGAAGCGCACGTAGCCGCCGTGATAGACCACGCCGGTGAAGTCGGTGTCCTCGTAGTAGATGCGGACCGGCAGCACGTGCTCGGCCCCCTCGAGCCAGCCTGAGCTGGGCTGGGCGGCGTTCGGTTCGGCGGTCATGACGGGCGCCTCCGGCCTAGTCGTCGAACAGGTCGCCGGCCGGCGGCCGTCCCGAGGGCGGCGGGGCGGCGAGGCCCAGGTGGGCGTAGGCCTTGGCCGTCGCCATGCGGCCGCGCGGCGTGCGCTGGAGGAAACCCTGCTGCAGCAGGAAGGGCTCGATCACGTCCTCGACCGCGTCGCGCGCCTCGGCGATCGCATAGGCCAGGGTCTCGACCCCGGCAGGTCCGCCGGCGTAGTTCTCGATCAGCGCCCGCAGGTAGCGGCGGTCGAGGGCGTCCAGCCCCTGCTCGTCGACGTCGAGGCGGGCGAGCGCCGCGGCCGCGGCCTTCTTGCCGATGACCTCGGTGCCGTCCGCGGCGGCGAAGTCGCGCA
>NZ_DATELG010000157.1:0-8571 GCF_035276905.1 Phenylobacterium sp.
CGACGCCCGCGCCCCGCAAGCCCGCGGCGCAGCTCTGCGAAGAGCCGCCCGCGGCCTACGAGGCCGCGGTGGCCGAGATCGTCCGGCGCATCGGCGAGGGCGAGATCTTCCAGGCCAACCTCGCCCGCGCCTGGCGCGGCCGCCTGGCGGCCGACGCCCGGCCGGTCGACCTGATGACGAGGCTTGCGGCCACCAGCCCCGCCCCCTTCGCGTCCTACCTGCGGCTTGCGGACCGCGCCGTGGTCTCCAACTCGCCGGAGCGGTTCCTGAAGGTGACGCCGCAGGGTCAGGCGCTGATCGCCGAGACCCAGCCGATCAAGGGGACAGCCCCTCGCGGCGCCGACCCGGCCGAGGACGCGGCGCTGGCGAAGGGCCTCTCCGCCTCGCTCAAGGACCGGGCGGAGAACCTGATGATCGTCGATCTGATGCGCAACGACCTGTCGCGGGTGTGCGTGGCCGGCGGCGTGCTGACCCCCGAGCTCTTCCGGCTCGCGACCTTCGCCAACGTCCACCACCTGGTCTCGACGGTCACCGGCGTCCTTGCGCCCGGCCGCGGGCCCGCAGACCTGCTGCGGGCGGCCTTCCCGCCCGGCTCGATCACCGGCGCCCCGAAAGTGCAGGCGATGAAGCTGATCGCCGCGCTCGAGGGCCCCCGCGGGCCCTTCTTCGGGGCCATGGGCTGGATCGGCTGCGACGGCGCGATGGACTCCAACGTGCTGATCCGCACCGCAGGCTTCGTGCGCGACGCCGAGGGCTGGCGCGTGGAGGCCCGCGCCGGCGCGGGCATCGTCGCCGACAGCGACCCGGGCGCCGAACGCCGGGAGACCGAGGCCAAGATCGCCGCGCTCGCCGCCGCACTGGCGCCCTGAGCCGCCCTCCGGCGTTCAGCGTAGGGACGGCTCAGGGTTTTCGCCGATAGACGCAACCCGACTACCTGCAATGACTTTCGAGTTCGCGCGCCGCGACCTGCCGGCCCGCGTCTAGACTTGCACCTGGCGCAGGACTGATCCAATCAGAAGTTGTGTCACTAGCCGGGTGGTTGATATAGGCATATGGTATAGGAAACGGCGGCCACGGGCGGCCGCCGACCAGACGGGGGACACCGGATGACGGGCCGGTTGGCGCCTCGCTCGGTTTCGCGGCCATTGGAAGTGGTCGTGCGTCGCATGCGCTCGCTGAGCGCGGTGTCGGACGCCGAGCTGGAGCTCTTGCGCAGCCTTGCCGAGCGGCGCGAGCGGTTCGTCGCCGGCGAGGAGCTCGTCTCCGAAGGCGACATGAGCATCCGCCCGCGGTTCATCCTGTCGGGCTGGGCCTGCCGCCAGCGCGTGCTGCCGGATGGCCGACGGCAGATCTTCAGCTTCCTGCTTCCGGGCGACGGCCTGGGCCTGGATCGCCGTCCCGGTCCGGAGCTCTCGTCTGTCGTCGCCCTGACCGCCCTGGAGACCGCCGACGCCACGCCGGTGCTGAACGCCGTCCAGGCCGGCCACGCGCCGGGCCTCGCCCGGGCGCTGGCGGCCATCGAGCCCCAGGAGCAGAAGCTGCTGCTCGACCACATGGTGCGGCTGGGCCGCCAGACGGCCTACGAGCGCGTGGCGCACTTCCTGCTGGAGCTGCAACGCCGGCTGGAGGTCGCGGGCCTCGGCGACAACCAGCGCTTCCCCCTGCCTCTGACGCAGGAGATCATGGCCGACGCGCTCGGGCTCTCCATCGTCCACGTCAACCGCACGCTGCAGCAGCTGCGCCGCGAGCGGCTGCTGGAGCTCCGCTCCGGCGTGACCATCCTCCTGCAGCGCGAGCAGCTGGCGGACATCGCCGACTATCGCGCCCCGCCTGTGCGCCCCGGCGCGCCGTTGTCGGCGGCGCGCTCGGACCTCGAGGATTCCGCCCAGTACTAGCTGAACAGCCCCGCGTGCCGCTGCCTGAGCAGGTTCTTCTGCACCTTGCCCATGGCGTTGCGCGGCAGCTCGTCGACGAACAGGATCCGCTTGGGCGCTTTGAAGGCCGCGAGCCTCGTGCGGCAGGCCGCGATCAGCTCGGCCTCGTCTCCTTGGCCGATGACCACCGCGACCACCCCTTCGCCGAAGTCGCGGTGCGGCAGGCCGATCACGGCGCTTTCCACAACGCCCGGCAGCTCGTCGAGCACCAGCTCGACCTCCTTGGGATAGACGTTGTAGCCGCCGGAGATGATCAGGTCCTTGGCCCGGCCGGAGATCCAAACCCGGCCGTCGGGGTCCTGGCGGCCGACGTCGCCGGTCAGGAAGAAGCCGTCGGCGGTGAACTCCTCGGCGGTCTTCTCCGGCATCCGCCAATAGCCGGTGAAGACGCTGGGCCCGCGGATCTCGATGACGCCGACGTCCTCTCCGCCGCCGATCCGGAGCTCTACGCCCGGCAGCGGGAAGCCGACGCTGCCGGCCACGCGCTCGCCGTCCAGCGGATTGCTGGTGATGATCACCGCCTCGCTCATGCCGTAGCGCTCGAGAATGCGCTGGCCGGTGCGCGCCTCGAACTCGGCGAAGGTGGCTTCCAGCAGCGGCGCGGAGCCGGAGATGAAGAGCCGTATGTGGGCGGCGTGCTCGCGGGTGAAACCTGCATTGGCCAGAAGCCGCGTGTAGAAGGTCGGCACGCCCATCATCACGGTGGCCTTCGAGAGCCCCGCCAGCACCTCGGCGTCGGCGAATTTCGGCAGCCAGACCATCGGGCAGCCGCCGAGCAAGGCGCAGTGCAAGGCCACGAACAGGCCGTGCACGTGGAAGATCGGCAAGGCGTGCAGCAAGACGTCCTTGGGGCTGAAGCCCCAAGCCTCGTAGAGCGCCAGCGCATTGGCGGCCAGATTGCCGTGGCTCAGCATCGCCCCCTTCGAGCGGCCCGTCGTGCCGCTGGTGTAGATGATGGCGGCGAGGTCGGATGCCGTGCGGGCCACGCTCTCCGCAAGCGGCTCGATCGGCGCTTCCGCGAGGTAGCTGGCCGGATCGGTGATCAAGAGCCGCGGCTCGGCGTCGGCGCGGAAATACTCCACCTCGGCGGAAGTGTAGGCGGAGTTGAGCGGCAGGAAGACCGCCCCCGCCTTCAGCGCGCCCAGGTAGACCATCACGCCCTCGACGCTCTTCTCGGCCTGCAGCGCCACGCGGTCGCCGGGCTCAACGCCATCCGCCACGAGCCGCGCCGCGACGCGGCCGGCGCCCTGCTCCAATTCGCCGTAGCTGACCTGCGAGCCGTCGCTCAGCAGAAAGCACGGGCGCGAGCGGTCGGCGGGAAAGCGCGAGGCGAGGAGGTCGTAGAGGTTCTGGGACATGCCCCTGCTTTAACGCCTCTCCCGGCAAGCGGGGAGAGGTGAAGGTCACCCCGTGTTCCGCAACCCCGCCGCGATCCCGTTGATCGTCAGGTGCACGCCGTTGCGGACCGCCTCGCTGTCGTCGCCGGCGCGCAGGCGGCGGATCAGCTCGATCTGCAGGTGGTTGAGCGGGTCGATGTAGGGCAGCCGGGCGCGAATGATGGCGGCAAGGTCCGCGTTCTTGTCGAGCAGGGCCGACTGGCCGGTGATCTTCAGCACCGCCTCGACGGTGCGCTCCTGCTCGGCGCGGATCTGGTTGAAGACGGCGTCGGCGAGGTTGCGGTCCGGCACCAGGCCCGCATAGCGGGCGGCGATCGCCATGTCGCTCTTGAAGAGCACCATCTCCATGTTGGCGAGGGTGGCGGCGAAGAACGGCCAGGCCTCGGCGAGCTCCGCCAGCTGCGCCAGCGGCACGCCCGACTGCTCGACCGCCGAGCCGAAGCCGTACCAGCCCGGCAGCATGGCCCGCGATTGCGACCAGGAGAACACCCAGGGGATGGCCCGCAAGCCCGCCAGCGTGCGCGCGCCCTGCCGCGAGGTCGGCCGGCTGCCGATGTTGAGGTCTGCGATCTCGCTGATCGGGGTGGCGGCGTAGAAGTAGTAAACGAAGCCCGGGGTCTCGACGATCTTGCGGTAGGCGGCGAGCGAGGCGTTCGCCAGCGCGTCCATCGCCTCGCCCCGTCCGCCGGACAGCTCGTCGGATGGGGGCCGGCGCAGCGAGGCCAGCACCACGCCCGCGGTCAGCGTCTCCAGGCTCTGCCGGGCGAGCTCCGGGTCGGCGTACTTGTTGGCCACCACCTCGCCCTGTTCGGTGATGCGGATGCGCCCGCCGACGGTTCCCTGCGGCTGGGCCAGGAGGGCCTCGAAGCTGGAGCCGCCGCCACGGCCCACCGCCCCGCCCCGGCCGTGGAACAGCTGCAGCTTCAGCCCCTCGCCGTGCACCACGTCCGCCAGCGCCCGCGAGGCCTTGAACAGCTCCCAGGTCGAGGTGAGGTAGCTGCCGTCCTTGTTGGAGTCCGAGTAGCCGATCATCACTTCCTGCATGCCCGGCGCCCTCAAGAGCGTGCGGACCAGCGGGAAGCCCAGGTAGCGCTTCATCGTCTCGGCGGCGGAGCGCAGGTCGCCAATCGTCTCGAACAGCGGTTCGGCGAAGATCTCGGTGCGCGGCGGATCGCCGGGGGCGTAGAGCCCCACCTCCTTCAGCAGCACATAGACCTCGAGCAGGTCCGAGACCGAGGTGGTGTTGGAGACGATGTAGGCGCGGATCGCGCCGGCGCCGTAGAGCCGCTTGACCTCGGCCGCCGCGCCCAAGGTGTCGAGCTCGCGGCGGGTCTCGTCCGAATAGGTCACGTAGGGCGAGGCGAGCAGCCGGCCGTGGCCGAGCTCGCCCAGCAGCAGCTCGCAGCGCGCGGCCTCCTCGAGGCCGGCGTAGTCGGCGCAGACTCCGGCGCTCTTCAGCAGCTCGCCCACCACCCGCTCGTGCACCGAGGAGTTCTGGCGCATGTCCAGGGTCGCCAGGTGGAAGCCGAAGATGTCCACCGCGCGGATCAGCTCCGGCAGCGGGCCCACGGCGAACGCCTGGCCGTGCTGGCTGAGCAAGGAGCCCAGGATCACCTGCAGGTCGGCCTTCAGCTCCTCGGGACCGGCGTAGGGCTCGGCCGAGAGCGCCGAGGACCGGGGCGGCGCCTCGCCGGTCAGCCTTGTGTAAGAGACGGCGAGCCGGGCGTAGACTCCGGCGAGCGCCAGCCGGTAGGGCTCGTCGGCTCGCTGCTCGGAGGGATCCTGCGCCGCCTTGGCGAGGGCCGCGAGCTCGGGCGTCACCGGCGTCAGCTCGTCGGAGATCGACAGCTCCGCGCCGAGCGCGTGCAGCCGCTCCAGATAGAGGGCGAGCGCGGCCTTGCACTGCCACTGCAGCGCCTGGCGCATCACCTCGCCGGTGACGTAGGGGTTGCCGTCGCGGTCGCCGCCCACCCAGGAACCGACCCTCAGGAAGCTGTTGAGCTCGTCCGCGCCCAGCACCTCCTGCCAGTGGGCGTAGAGCTTGGGCAGGACGGTCAGGAAGCTGCGCTCGAAGAAGGAGACGGCGTTCCAGATCTCGTCGGAGACGGCGATCCTCACCTTCCGGAGCAGGCGGGTGCGCCAGAAGATCGACACCTGCCGGGCCAGTTCCTTCTCCACCTCCGCCCGCTCCGGTTCGCTGACGGCGGCGTCCAGGCGGTCGAGCTCGTAGGTCACGGCGCTCTCGCGATCGAGCACGCTCTTGCGCCGCACCTCGCTCGGGTGGGCGGTGATCACCGGGGCGATCAGGGCGCAGTCGAGCAAGTCGCGCACGGCCTTGGCGTCCACGCCATGCGCGGCCAGGGTCCTGAGCGCCCCGGCGACGGTGTCGGGGCGCATGTCCCCGGCCCGGCCGCGGCGGCGCTGGATGTGGTCCTCGGCGATGTTGGCGATCTGCAGGAAGCAGGCGAAGGAGTGGGCGAAGCGCACGGTCTCGGCCAGCGACAGCGCCTCCAGCCGCTCGCCCATCAGCCGCGCCGCTTCTGGCGTGCCCTCGCGGTGGAAGGCCACCGAGGCGCGGCGGATGTCCTCGATCTGGTCGAACACGGCCTGGCCGTCCTGGGCGCGGATCACGTCGCCGAGCACGCGGCCCAGATATCGGACAGCGGCGCGGAGCTGGTTTGGCAGCGGCTGGGTCATGTCCGATCAAAACGCCATGCATCGTGCGGCGTCATCTGGTTTCCGTATTCGCCCTCGGCGATAGTCGCGGAAGTTGAAAAGGACGGCGCATGACCCCTGAGGAGGCTCTCGCCCGAATCCGCCGTTACGACGGCCGGTTGAAGGCCTTCGCCCAGGTCTTCGACCCGCCGCTGCTCGGCGAGACGCCCGAGGGGCCCACCTTCGCCGTGAAGGACCTGATCGACGTGGCTGGCGCGCCCACGGGCGGCGGCGCCCAAATTCCGATCGATCCGCACCCCCACGTGCACGCCATCGTCGTCGAGCGTCTGCTGCAGGCCGGCTGGACCGCGGTCGGCAAGACCCAGACGGTCGAGCTCGCCTTCGGCGCCTGGGGAACCAACTATGCGGTCGGCGCGCCCTGGAACCCGTGGGACGCAGGCGTCGCGCGCGCGCCGGGCGGCTCCTCGTCCGGCTCTGCGGTCGCCGTCGCCGCGGGCTTTTGCGACGCAGCCCTGGGCAGCGACACCGGCGGCTCGGTGCGGATCCCGGCGGCGATGTGCGGCGTCGTGGGCCTGAAGCCCAGCCGCGGGCTGGTCAGCCTGAAGGGCGTGCATCCGCTGAGCCCGGCGCTGGACACGGTGGGCGCGCTGGCGTGCGACGTCGCGACGGCGGCGCGGATGCTGGCGGTGATCTCCGGGCCGGACGGGGAGGCCGCCGTACGCGGCCCCTTCGACGCCGACGAGGCGCTGGCCGCGGACGTGCGCGGCCGGCGGCTCGCGGCCAGCCCGCTCGACCGGATGGGCGAGCTGCATCCGGAGGTCGCCCGCCTCTATCTCGAGGCCATCGCGCGGCTGCGCGCGGCCGGCGTCACGGTGGACATGGTCCCGCCGTTCAAGGCGCTGGACGAGTCCTTCGCCCCCAACGGGCTGATCATGGCCGGCGAAGGCTGGCGGCATTGGCGCGAGCGGATCGCCGCACATCGCGCCGTGATGGACCCGTGGATCGTGCGTCGGTTCGAGGCCGGACGCGGCTTCACCGAGCGCCATCTGGCGGAGGCCTACAGCCGCCGCGCTGGGGACCAGACGGCCTTCTACGCCTGGATGGCGCCCTACGACGGCCTGCTCAGCCCCACCTGCCCGATTCCCGCCCCGCCGATCGGCGAGGTCGACGAGGCCTCCTCCCCGCTCTCGCGGCTCACGCGCGCGGCCAACTACCTCGACCTGCCCGGCGTCAGCGTGCCGTGCGGCCTGACCGCCGACGGCCTGCCCGTCGGCCTGCAGATCCTCGGCAAGCCGGGTGACGAGGCGTCGGTGGTGAGCTTCGGCGCGGCGTTCGAGCGGGTGTCCGGCTGGGATGGGCGCAGGCCGGACCTCAGCGGGTTCGAGGGTTAGGAGCCGCCAACCACGCCCTCACTCGCTGCGCAGCGTCGGCGCGGGGCGCTTGGCGAGGGCCTGGAGGGCGGCGATGAGACCGCCCGCGCCCGCCAGCACGGCGGCGCCGGCGAGCAGCGCGGCGACGCCGACCCAGTCGACCGTCCAGTGGGCCTCGAAGACCTTCACGACGACCGGCCAGGCGGCGGCGTAGCCCAGCGCCACGCCGGCCGCGCCGGCTATGACGCCGACCAGGCCGTACTCCAGCGCATAGGCCGCCAGGACCTGACCGCGCGAGGCCCCCAGCACCTTGAGGATCGCGGCTTCGCGCGCCCGGGCGCGCGCTCGCGCGGCGATGGCGCCGGCGAGCACCAGAAGGCCCGCGACGGCCGCCACGGCCGCCGCGCCGCGCACCGCCAGCGCCAGGCGGCCGAACAGCTCGCTCGCCGCCTCCAGCTGCTCGCGGACGGAGATCACGTTGACCTGCGGGAAGCTGACGCCGAGCGCGCGGACGGCCCGCGCCTCCTGGGCGCGGTCGGCCTTGGCGATGGCGACCTCGTGCAGGCCCGCGCCCTGCAGCGCGCCCGGCGTCAGGACCAGGGGGAAGCTGGCGCCGAACGAACCGAAGTCGACCTTCCGCAGGACCGCGATCCTGGCGTCGATGTCGCGGCCCAGCACCGAGAGGGTGAGGCTGTCGCCGAGCCTCAGCCCCGCGGCCCTGGCGATGTCGCCGTCGAGCGCCAGCAGCGGCGGCCCGGCGTAGGTCGCCGGCCACCAGCGGCCGGCGATGACCCCGGCGTTCGGCGGTTCCGGCCCCACGGCCGAGAGGCTGATGTCGTTGTCGAAGGCCCAGCGCGCAGAGGGCAGGATCTTCGCCGCCGCCACCGGCCGGCCGCGCAGCACGGTGATCCGCCCGGTGACATAGGGCGCGCGCAGGTAGGTGTCGCGGGCCAGCGGGGCGGCGAAGGCCCGGCGCACCGCCTGGTCGAAGGCGCCGGCCTGTTCCGCCGGAATGTCGGTGAAGACCACCGCGGGCGCTGTCCTCGGCGCGACCACCGCCACCTCGCCCAGCAGGCTCGACTGGATCAGCACCACGGCCGTCAGCAGCGCCACGCCCAGGCCGATCGCCGGCGCCGCCGTGCGCGCCGCCGAGCGCGGCCCGGCCAGGTTGGCGAGCGCGATCCGCCAGGGACC
>NZ_DATELG010000158.1:0-22111 GCF_035276905.1 Phenylobacterium sp.
AGCGCGCCGCCCGCCATCGCCACCGCGGCGCCGGCGATCAGCGCGCCCAGGGCCAGCGGCGGAATGGCGCCGCCCAAGGGCGCGGCGTCGAGATGCAGCCGCAGCATGGGATCCACCGAGACATAGAGGTTGCGCACCCGGAATTGGCGGTCGGCGAGCGCGGGCGGGTCATAGGTCTCAACAGCGAAGTCGGACGGCCTCATCACGCCCGCAGGGCGACGTCGCAGGACGATACGCTGCGGCGATCCGTTCGCGCACATCATCAGCCTCCTGCCCTCGTCCGCCGCGCGGCGGCGCTGTTCTTGTGGGAGGAAGGATTATCCCGCTCGCATGACGCATTCCAATATCAACTGCCCGTTCTTTGATATCAGGTGGGCTTTAAGTTGAGGGATCGCCCGCCGTACAAGATTCCAATGATATCAGGTGTCCTAGAAACGATATTTGACAGTCGGGGTCCCTGGCGGTTGGTTCGCTGCGAATTGGCGCCCGCCGTCGGCGCGCCGCGAAGCCGATTGTCGGCCATGAGCACGGAGAGCCCGGATGAGCGATGATGGGACTGTGATCCTTGAGCGTTCCAGCAAGCAGGCGCCGCGGAACTATCGGACGATCGACGCCGACCAGCACCTGAACCCGCCGCAGACGTTCTGGGCCGAGTATCTGCCCAAGCAGCTGCGGGAGCTCGCGCCGAAGCTCGAGCATGGCGAGGACGCCGACTACATCGTCTTCGAGGGCAAGCGCCGCAAGGTCAACCTGATGAACGCCCTGGCCGGCAAGAAGGCCGAGGACTTCAAGATGGAAGGTCGCATCAGCGACGTCTTGAAGGGCAATTACGACGCCCAGGCGCGGATCGCCGACATGGACGCCGACGGCGTCGATGCGGCCGTGCTCTATGGCGGCGGCCCGCTCGGCACCCAGAACATCGACCTCTATTACGAGAGCTTCCGCGCCTATAACCGCTACCTGAAGGACTTCTGCGACCACGACCGCAAGCGGCTGTGCGGGGTGGCCTACCTGCCGATGCGCGACGTCGAGGAGTCCATCAAGATGCTGCACGAGGTCGCCGAGATGGGCTTCACGGCGGTGAACATCCCCGCCTTCCCGCAGCGCCCCAACTCCACCGTCTCGGCGTCGCAAACCGGCGCCAGCGCGCAGATGGCGGCGCAGGCCGCCGCGCTCACCGGCGACCCCTGGTACGAGGTGCAGTTCGACCAGCCGCAGTTCGACCGCTTCTGGGCCGCCGCCGTCGACCACGACATCGCCCTCACCATCCACCTCGGCGCGCGGATGACCCGTTTCGAGGACAAGACCCGCCTGCTCTCCGACATGCTGGCCAGCAAGTTCGCCATGGCCGAGCCGGTGGCGATCCTGATCTTCGGCAAGGTCTTCGACCGCTTCCCCAAGCTGCGCTACGGCACCATCGAGTCCGGCGGCGGCTGGATGGCCTTCGCCGCCGATTACATGGACCGCACCTGGGAGAAGCAGCGCTTCTGGCTCGGCAGCGAGCTGAAGAACCCGCCCAGCTTCTACATGGAGCAGAACATCTGGGCCTCCTTCATCCATGACCGTGTGGCCGTCGAGACCCGCAACCTGCCGGGCGCCAAGAACGTCATGTGGTCGTCCGACTACCCCCACTCGGAGACCACCTTCCCCGACTCCCAGAAGTGGATCGACCGGCTGTTCGACGGCGTCCCGGAGGCCGACAAGCACATGATCATCAGCGAGAACGCCCGACGTTTCTTCCGCGTCGGCGACTGAGCGCCATGGGGCCCGCCCAGCTTCCCAAAACAAGGCCGCCCGTGATGAGACCACTGGAAGGCGTCAAGGTCGTCGAGGTCGCGATGTGGGCCTTCGTACCGGCGGCGGGCGGCATGCTCGCCGACATGGGCGCCTCGGTCCTCAAGATCGAGCCGCCCGAGGGGGATCCGATCCGCGGCCTCACCATTGGCGGCGTGGCGCCCGGCGAGCAGGGCTTCATCCTCTCCTGGGAGAACTACAACCGCGGCAAGCGCAGCATGACCCTCGATCTTCGCCAGCCGGCGGGCGTCGAGGTCCTCTACAAGCTCATTTGCGACGCCGACGTCTTCCTGACCAACCTGCTGCCGCGGGCGCGCCGGCGGATGAAGATCGACATCGACGATCTGAGGGCGCGCAATCCGCGTCTCATCTATGCGGTAGGCAGCGGCTCGGGGCGGCGCGGGCCCGAGGCGGACAAGGGCGGCTTCGACAGCATCACCTACTGGCACCGGGGCGGCATCTCGTCCTCGCTCACGCCGCCGACCGAGGACTACCCGATCGGCATGCCGTGCGGCGCCTTCGGCGATTGCACAAGCGCCGCCATGCTCGCGGGCGCGGTGGCCGCCGCCATCGCTCAGCGTGCAATGACCGGGCATGCGTCCGTGGTCGACGCCTCGCTTCTCAATACGGCCATGTGGTCGATGCAGCGCGCCGTCACCCAGGCGACGCTTTCCGGCGTCGACAGGTTGCCCACCGGCGGCCGCGCGGCGATGCCCAATCCGCTGGTGAACAACTATCGCACCGCCGACGGCCGTGTCGTGGCCTTGTGCATGCTGCAAAGCCAGCGCTATTGGCCGGGATTGTGCGGGGTCATCGGACGCCCCGAGCTTGCGGCGGATCCCCGCTTCGCCACGGAGGAGGACCGCACGCGCAATATGGAGGCCTGCCTCGCCGAGCTCGACGCGGTCTTCGCCACAAAGCCGCTGGCGCATTGGCGGGAAGCGCTTTCGCGCCAGGAAGGTCAGTGGGACGTCGTCCAGCATGTCGGCGAGCTGAAGGACGATCCGCAGGTGAACGCCAACGACTACCTGCAGCTCGTGGACTATGGCGACGGTCGGGCGCTGAAAATGGTCAGCACGCCGATGCAGTTCGATGGCGCAGCGCTTCCGGTGCGTCCGGCCCCCGGCTGCGGCGCCCACAGCGACGAGGTTCTCGGCGAGCTCGGCTATGACGAAGCTGCGATCATCGATCTGAAGGTGGCGAACGTCGTCCAGTAAGGGCGTTCGACGCTGTCGGCGCCTCAGGCGGTCTTGGCCTCCTTGGCCTGGATGGCGCGTTCCAGGAAGGCCTCGAAATCTTCCAGGCGACGGCAGAAGCGACGGCTCTCCAGCCGCAGCATCGTCACGCCAGCGGCGGCGTAGTCTTGGGTCTGCGCGAGCGTGGCCGCGACATCGGTCCTGCCGTCGGAGCCCCGAATGATCTCATAGCCGGCGCGCACCTGAAGCTCCCCGGGGTCGCGGCCGCGTTCTTCGAACGCCCGCCTCAGGGCGTCGATCTGCAGCTTGAGCCTGGCCCGATCCCCTCTCCATGGGCAGCCAGCCGTCGCACAGCTCGGCGATACGCTCGATGTTGCGCCGCTTCAGCGCCACCCCCAGCCAGATCGGCAGCTTGGCGCCCTGCACCGGATGGGGCATCGCGGTCATGTTGTCGAACGCGACATGCTGGCCGCGGAAGGAGACGTTGGTTCCACCCCAGAGGGCCCGGCAGACGCGGATCTGCTCCTCGAGGATGGAGAAGCGGCTTTCGAACTCCACCCCGCAGGCGGCGTACTCGGCGCTCTGCCAGCCCACCCCGAAGCCGATCTCCACCCGTCCGCGGGAAAGCACGTCGAGGGTCGCCAGCTGTTTGGCCAGCGTGACCGCAGGCCGGAGCGGCGAGATGACCACGCCGCTCGACAGCCGAATATTCGTCGTCGCGGCCGCATAGGTCGCGAGCTCGACCAGGGGCTCCAGGAAGGGCGTGCGCGAGGCGCCGCGGAACGGGCCGTAGGGATACTCATCATGGGCCTCGCCCATGATGACATGATCCACGGCCGAGACCTGGTCGACGCCCTTCTTGTCCGCCAGGGCGACCAGGTCGCGCAGGGCGGCGAAGTCGCCGCCGGTGAGCGCTTCCATGCCCAGCAGGCCAAGAGAGAGTTTCACCTTTGCCAAGCTCCAGGACCGGCGTTGCTCACGCCTCGGCGCGGGCGCCGGACCTGACGACCTTTCCGCTCAGGCGCGCGGCATGCCCAGCACCCGTTCGGAAATGATGTTGCGCATGATCTCGTTGCTGCCCCCGGCGATCGTCCCGCCGAACGAGGTGATGTAGTAGTCGATCGGATCCCTCGCGAGGCCGAGCGCCGGCTCGTGGAAGAAGCGCCCGCTAAGCCCCTGGGTCTTGAGCATGAAGTCGCTGACCTTGCGCCACAGGGTGGTGTTGATCACCTTGACGTGGACAACGGTCGACGCCGCGGCCGGCGAGCCGGTCTCGTTCTCTCGCAGGAGCCGCCGCAGCATCCGCCGGCACGCCTGCATCTCGCCGAACAGACGAACGTACTCGCGATGCAGGTGCGGCTCACGAAGCCACTTGGCCTCGCGCGCCACCGCCGAGGCGTAGAAGTCCTCCATGATGTAGCGCAGGCGCTCGCCGTTCTCGAAGGCGAGCACGCCGCGCTCCGCCGCAAGCGTGCTCTGGGCGATGGCCCATCCCTGGTTCTCTTCACCGACCAGGTCCTCGACCGGGATCTTGACGTCAGTGAGGAACAGTTCGGCGAACTCGGCCTCGCCGTTAGGCTGGCGGATCGGACGCACCTCGACGCCGGGCGCCTTCATGTCCATCAGGAAGTAGGAGATGCCGCGGTGCTTGGGCGCCTCGGTGTCGGTGCGCGCCAGCAGGATGCAGTAGTCGGCGTACATGGAGAAAGACGACCAGATCTTCTGGCCGTTGATCACATAATGGTCTCCCCGGCGTTCGGCGCGCGTGCGCAGCGAGGCCAGGTCCGAGCCCGCGTTCGGCTCGGAGAATCCTTGGCACCAGACGACGCCGTTGGCGACGCCAGGCAGATATCTGGTCTTCTGCTCTTCCGAGCCCCAGGCCATCAGCGTGTGGGGCACGTGGTTCAGGGACACGATGAAAATGTTCAGCGCAGGCGCACGCGCCTTGGCGCCCTCCTCCGCGACGATCACCTGGTATTTCAGGCTCAGGTCATCGCCGCCATAGGCCTTCGGCCAGTGCGGCGTGCCGAGCCCGATCTTGTTCCGCTCCGCCATCCACCACTGCTGGCTGTCGTAGAAGCTTGCGGCGCCGTCAGCGTCGAGTTCGTGACGACGCGCCATGGCGTCGGCCAGCCACGCCCGAACCGCCTCGCGGAACGCAGCTTCGTCGCCCACCTTGTCGAGGATCGTCCGGTCGACGCAGCCGGCGTCCGCCTTCTTCGCCTTGTCCGACATCAGGCTGCAAGCTCCGCAGTAGACAGGCCGCGCAGGGCGGCTCCGGTGAGGTGGTCGGCCGCGCGGCTGCGCTGGGCGTCGCTGTCGCCGACGAGCACTTCGTTGAGCAGCGCCCGCTTCAAGAAAATGTGGCAGTCGAATTCCCAGGTGAACCCGACGCCGCCGTGCAGTTGGACGCAATCGTCGGCGACGTACTTGAAGGCGTCGCTCGCGCCCGCCTTGCCGAGCGCCACCCACATGTCGGCGTGCTCGTCCCGCATGGCGGTCGTCTCGACCGCCTGATTGACCAGCTCCTCCGCCGAGGCCAGCGCCAGCATCAGATCGGCGACGCGATGCTTGAGCGCCTGGAAGCTCGCCAGCGGCTTGCCGAACTGAACCCGGGTCTTGAGGTATTCGACGGTCTGTTCGGCGATGCGCCGTCCGCCCCCAATGCTGTCGGCCGCGACGGCGAGCGCAAGGTGGCGGAACAGGGCCAGGCCAAGCCGGCCCGTGGCGTCCGGCAGGACCGCCAGCGGCCGCGCGCCGGCGCAGACGATGCGGGCGGCGCGGCGCGTCCGATCCCACAGCTCAATCGGTTCGACCCGGACTGCGGGATCATCCAGCCTGACCACGGCGAAGCCGCTCACGGCGCTGCGTTGGATCGACACCACGGCGATCGAGGCGTTGCGGGAGGTCAGCATCGGCTGCGATACGCCGTTCAACACCTCGCCGCCGGAAACGATCGCCGAGCCGTCCGGAACCATCGGCGCCGCAAGCTCCAGCCCGCCGGCGATGACCTTCGGCAGCAGCTGCGCCTGCAGGTCGGCGTCGGCGACTTCCGCCAGCCACTGCGCAGTCGGCAAGGTGGCGCCGAAGGGGCCTGGCGCGCCGCTGCGGCCGAGCGCCCGATAGAGCACGTCGAGGCCCTGAACGCCCATGCCCAGGCCGCCATGCGCTTCCGGAAGGCCGATGCCGAGCCAGCCGAGTTCGGCCGCGCGCGCCCAGAGCAAGTCGTCGAGGGCGCTCGCGCCGTCATAGAACCTGTGCAGCGCGAGGCTGTCGCACTCCGCGGCGAGCACTTCCACCATGCTCTCGTGGAACGCCTTGAGGTCGTCCTCCGACACGAGCTGCATTCGATACTCCGTAGCGCCTGTTGCAGGCCTAGCGCTAATGTCAGGTTCGTCGCGTGTCAATTTCACATTAGAATCAAATTTTGTCGGCTGGAAGGCGGCTGGGCCCAGCTCTCAGGGCGATTTTCCCGCGCCGGCCGGCCCCCTCGTCAACCCTGGCTGACGCAGACTACCTCACGGATATCACAGGCTTAATTTCTGTCCCGGGATGCAAGCACCGCCCCTCTCGAGACGGGCGTGCACGCCCCCGCGCCGCCGTCCGCAGAATTCCCCGCCCTGCGGTTTCGACGTTCGACTTAACACCAATTTCGGTTAGAGATTCGCCCAGGATCGAAGCAGCGGAAGGCAAGGAAGCGCCCGTGAAAGTCAACGTCACCATGCCGTTCGACCGGCTCGACAAGGCCGCAGAGTTCGTCCGCCCCGAGGCGGTCTCCGAGGTTTGCGCCACGCTGGAGCGGACCGGCTTCAACGCCGCCCTGGTGACCGACCACCCTTGCCCCACCGGCCGCTGGCTGGACGCGGGCGGCCACTTCGCCCAGGACCCGTTCGTCATGCTGTCGCTGATCGCGGCCCAGACCACGCGCCTGCGCCTGCAGACCGGCATTCTTGTCCTGCCCTACCGCAATCCCTTCATCACCGCGCGCGCGGTCTCGTCTCTCGACGTCTTCTCGGGCGGCCGCGTGACCCTGAGCGTCGGCGCCGGCTATCTGAAGGGCGAGTACAAGGCCCTCGGCTCCGACTTCGACAACCGCAACGACGTCATGGACGAGTACATCCTCGCCCTGAAGGCGGCCTGGACGCAGGACGAATTCACCTTCAAGGGCTCGAACTACGAGGCGCTGGGCAACCGCATCCTGCCCCGGCCCCTGCAGCAGCCGCATCCGCCGATCTACATCGGCGGCAACGCCAAGCGGGCGATCCGCCGCGCGGTCGAGTTCGCCGACGGCTGGAACCCCTTCTTCACGCCGCCGGCGGTCTCCGCCACCAGCCGCACCACGGAGATGACCTCGGTCGCGGACGTCAAGCAGGGCGTCGCCTACATGCACCAGCACTGCGAGGCGGTCGGGCGCCAGACGCCGCCGCAGATTGTCATGGCCAGCATCAATCAGGTCGGCGAGGCGCTCTCCGTGCAGCAGACGGTCGACCGCATCGGCGAGCTCGCCGAGCTGGGCGTCACGACGGTGGCCACCGGCTTCCACGTCGACACCCGCGCGGAGTGGATCGAGAAGGCCCTGCGCTTCGACGAAGAGATCATCAAGAAGGTGGGCTGAGGCGGCCTGTAGTGTTAAAGCCGCGTTCGGTAGAAATAGGGGTCGGGGGAAATCGGCAGGAAGAGGAGCCGCGTGAACGTGAGCGAACTGATGCGCCACCCTTCACCCGACAATCGATATTCGTCCTCATATAATCCATAGCCGTGCCCGGAAGGCTCCGGGGCGTCCGCCGGCCTGGCGATTATGTCCTCCATCCGCCAGAGCGCCTTGGCATGATCGGGCGCGATGACATCGATGATCGGGACGGACGCTTGGTGCACCGTCCGGGCGGAGCCGATGAACTGCCTCGCGAGCGACACATAGGTCGCAGCCGAGGTCATTACCGGGAGCGGTTCAACTGTATCAGGCAGCGCCCGGCTGTAGTCGATACGCGCGTCATCGGTGAAAAGCCGTTCAAAATCCTCCCAGCGCTTTTCATCGATCGCCAGAAACGACTCCGCCTTCAGGCGCCAGATCGCGCGATGAATTTCCTGAACGTCAATCATGGAGCGATCCTCCGCCTCTTTAATCGGGCGCCGTCAGATCGATCTTGGCGTCGGCGAAGGCCTGCGCCGCCGCTGAGCAGTCCGCATAGTCGCGCCATTCCAAGATCTTGCCGTCCCGCACGGTGAAGATGCCCATGAGCGGAATGTCGACAACGCCGGTCGGGAAATGCAGCCGGTCCAACCGCTCCGTGAGGACCTGATTGCCTGACGCCGACACTGCAAGGCTGAGGATCTTAAACTCTATCTTGATCGCCTTCGTCAGTATAGGGACCAGAAACCTGGTAGCCTCATCCACGCCATGCATCGCTGGCACGGGCACGTTCTGGTAGACGACGTCAGGCGCCAGGTAGGCCAACACACGCTCGACATCAAGTTGTTCGAACGCGTCGCAGAAGCCGATCACCACATCTTTCGGATCGCTGCTCATGACCTAGCCGCCTTTCATAACCTGGACCGAAGCGTAGCTTCGGCAATGAATTCGCCGCGCCGCGCTCGTCAGCGGCTGTGTGATCCGGCGCACTTTATGCAGGACCCCGGATGCCGGCCGAAGAGGGACAGGGCGTTGAGCTGTTTGACGCCGTCCAATTCGGGTTCGGAGAATACCTGCGACGTGTTCAGCCCACGCGCAGTCTCCACATTGGTGCGATAGAAGTAGTCGCTGCCGTAGAGGATCTGCGAAGGGTTCACGACATCCCGCAAAGCGCGCAGCGCGATCGGGTTCGCGCACTGGGCCGTGTCGTAATACATGCGGCGCAGTTCGCTCAGCACGCCTCCCGGGGGCTGAGGGGGAACGAAGGGGGGGCTCTTGCCCTTCGTCACGATGCCCGGGACGATCTCGGCCTGCGTCCCGGCAAGGAAGCGCTCGATCAGGAACGGCATCGTGCCGCCGCCGTGGGACATGATGAAGCGGATGTCGGGGTATTTCACCGTCGTTCCGCTCCAGATCAGGCTGCCGATCGTGCGCGTCGTGTCCGTCCCGTATTCGATGATGTACTCGGGGATCTCGGGCACCAGTCCGGTGCAACAGGCCGGCGTGTAGGGATGAACATAGACGACGGCCTTGCGGCGATTGAGTTCTTCGTAAAGCGGTTCGAAGAACGGATGGCCCAGCCACTTCCCATCCACGCTGGTGGACATGGCGACGCCATCGGCGCCGAGCACGTCGAAACCATATGCGATCTCGGCCAGGCAGTCGTCGATCGACGGCAAGGGAAGGCTGGTGAAAATACCAAAGCGGCCGGGGTGATCGAGCGCATGACGCGCCGCCGCCTCGTTGAGCTCACGCGCCAGCGACCGTCTCTCGTCGGCGGAGCCCAGGTGATACGGCGGGAATTGCGACAACACCGCGGTCGCAACGCCCGCTGCATCCATATCTTCGAGCGCATCCTCGACGCGCCAGGTGTTCGGCGGAAACGCCCGATCAGACGGCTGGTCCATGAACTTGGCGAACCTGGCCGTACCATGATGATGATGCACGTCGATCATCCGGTCGGATTTCCTCAGGCCAATCTGGCCGGCGCCTGACGCGAGCACCCCAGGTTTACCGTCTGCATTCTCAGCCACTGAGTCTCTCCATCTGCCGTCTGCCGGCCCACGCTGGCCTTGGCCACCGCCGAAGTATTCACTGCACGAACACGCTGGACAGGTCCCCAAGGCCGTCGGCCGTGCGCGCCGAGGTCGCCGCGGGGCGGATGTCAATCCAGGTCAGGCCAACCGATAGGAACGATTGCCTTGTTATTTGTGAGGTCGCTCTCGCTAGCACCGCTCCACCTGGAAGCGATGATGCGTTTTCCGTTGAATTGCTTGGAGGCGTCCGACGCCAGCCATCTGATCGGCGCCTCCATGATGGCGGGCCCGTGATCGGGAACCACGACCTCCCCGCTGGCGAGCTTGATCGGCCCAGGCTTCACAAAGGCGCCCGGAGACAGGATGTTGGCGGTCACGCCGGTGCCCTCGAGCTGTTTGGCGAGCACCGCGGTCTGCGCCTCTATGGCGGCCTTGGCCGAGCCATATGGCCAGAAGCGGAGCATGGTCTCGAAGCTCGTCGAAAGGTTGACGATGCGGCCCCAGCCGCGCTCCAACATTGACGGTATCACGGCCAGCATGAACGCATGCGGCGCGACGCAGTCGATCTCCAGAAACATCCGGTAAAAGTCGACGTCCAACGTCCACTGCGGCGGCTCGCCGTCGATCAGGAAGTTCGGCCAGAAGGTTTCGGGGGTGACCGCCGCATTGTTCACCAGAATATCGATCCGACCGAACCGCCCGATCGCTTGACCTAGAAGTTCGCGGCGATCGTCGTCCTTGGAAATATCCCCTTCGATCGCCAGAATCCGGTCGGGCGCGCCGGCCTCTTCGACCACCTGCTGGAGGTATGAGCCGTACATCGCCGACATGACCACGGACGCGCCGCTCCGAAGCATGGACAGCGCCATCGCCTTTCCAAGATTCCTGTCGGCGCCGGTGACGAAAGCGACCTTTCCGCTCAGTGGACCGGACGCGGGATCCTCATTCGGGTTGGTCATTATGTGTCCTCCCACAAGCAGGCACGTTATTATCCGCGGGCGCGCCGGCACCCGCGCGGGTTTCAGTAGTCCAGGATCACCGCCGGCGCCTGCCCGGGGTTCTCATCGATGAGCCGGTAGGCCTCAGGCGCGCGATCGAACGGAACGCGTCGCGCAAGGAGATGGCTCGGATCGATCTGGCTGACCACTTCGAGCGCCGTGGCGTACCGCCGTGCGTCCGGCCAGCGCGCGAGTTCGTCACCACCTATGCTGCCGACGAACACGCTCTTGATGTTGAGCGCCTTCAGATGGAACTCCGGCGAGAGCGACAGGGTGACCGGCCGCGTGCCGTACCAGGCGGGCACGAGGATCCAGCCGCGCTCGCCCGTGTTGTTGATCGCCGTCTGCAGCGCCGGCGGCGCCCCGCTCGTCTCGATGAACATGTCCGCGCCGCGTCCATCGCTCAGCTGCTTGATGACGTCGGCGGCCTCGGAAGGATCGACCACGGCGTCGGCGCCGATCCAGGCGGCCGCGCGGCGGCGCTCGGGCGCCGGATCGATCAGGATCAAGCGCCCGGCGGTCTTGCGCGCCATGTGCGCGGTGAGGCTTCCGATAATGCCGAGGCCCGACAGCGCGACGCATTCGCCGAGCCGCACCGGCGCCTCGTGCACCGTGCGCAACGCGACCGTGGCCATGTTCATGAACCCCGCCCGCAGGGTGTCGATGTCCGGCGGAAGCTTGATGCCGAAGATGGCGGGCATGGTGAAGACGTCCTGGTGCGGATGCGCCGCAAACACCAGATCTCCCGCGGTGAAGCCGGAATTCTCGCCCGCGGATTCCACCCTTCCGACCACCTGGTATCCGAACTTGATCGGGAATGGCAGCGTCCCGGTGATCGTCGGCAGCGGCGACCCCGGCAGGTTTCCTTCCCCGCGGTAGATGTTCATTTCACTGCCGGGGCTCACCATCGAGTGAATGGCCCGCACCCTGATTTCACCCGGCCCGGGCGCTTTCGCGCTCTCCGGCCGCAGCGCCGCCACGCGGGGGCCTTCGAACCACAGGCCGCGGGCGTCGATCGTATCGCTCGACATCTCTGGTTTCCTCCTGACCAGGTCTTGGGCAGTTTCCCGCCCAAGGGTCCGATCAATTATGTTGATGAACGATATGGCTCGCGATCTTCTCGGCAGCCATCATGGTGGGAAGGTTGGTCCCGGCGGCCATCACCGACGGGAAAATCGAGGCGTCCGCCACGCGGAGGCCGTCGACGCCGAGGACCCGGCCCCGATTGTCCACGACCGCATCGGGATCGTCCGGACGGCCGAGCCGGCAAGTCCCGGTCGGGTGGCCGCCCATCAGCGTGATCGAGCGGACGAGCTTCGTCAGACCTTCATCGTCGCTGGGCAGCGTCTCGAGCGGCGTCGTCATCCGCCGCAGCACCGCCTTGCCCAGCAGATCCGAAGTCCCGAGGCCGACCCCGCCAAGCTTGCTGAGCAGCCGCCCCTTCGGGGTGTCGCTCAGATAGGCGAACAGCAGCGGCGTGAAGTTGAGCAGGAAGCTGCTGTTGATCAGCGGCTTCACGGTCGGGGACTTCATGATCGCGGCCCCGTACCGGAAGGCGTCCACCATCCGCACAAGATCGCGTTCGTCCTCGAACATGTTGAAGCGCACCTGCGGCCGCCCCATCAGGTTCTCACCGCTGGCGATGACATCGCCGCGGGAAAAAGGCTTGTTGAGGATGAACATGAAGTCGGCGATCTGCCGTCCGAGCGGATCGTGGACGTGCGGTGATGTCACGCGCTCCCACAGGTTCAATATCATGTCGGTCGGAGGGCAGTCGGCCACATTCGACGAATAGCGCGCGACCATCATGCAGGGCGGAGCGTCGGTGTTCTTGCGCCGCCCCTTGTGCCGAAGATGCGCGTTCATGCTCATCATCGGATGATTGCTCAGGTTGCGGCCGACCCCTTGGCGGTCGACCAGCACCGGAACGCCGAGCTGCTGCAGCACGGAACCGGGCCCGATGCCCGACCGCTGCAGAAGGGCCGGCGTGTGGATCGCGCCGCAGGTCACGACGACCTCACGGGCCGCAATGTCGCGCAAGCCCTGGTCGGTGCGAACCGACACGCCCACCACACGTCCGCTCTCGAGCAGGATCTTCGCGACCTCGGTCCCGGTGAGGATCGTCAGATTCGGCCGGGAACGAACCTCCGGGGTGAGATAACCGCGCGCGGATGACACGCGCGTGGTCGGGCTGATGTTCAGGGGCACCGGTCCGACGCCGTCGTTGAACTCGGCGTTGAGATCGCTTTGCGCCCCCAGGCCGGTATTGCGGAGTTCGGATTCCACCGCGCGGCTCAGCGGCCCCCACTGCTCGCGGCCCATGCGGGAGATCGGTATCGGTCCGTCGGTCCCGTGCATCGGCCCCGAGAAGTCGCGATCGGCTTCAAGCTTCTTGAAGTAGGGAAGAACGTCTTCCCATCCCCAATCGGTCAGGCCCAGGCTCGCCCACTCGTCGTAATCTCTGGGAAACCCGCGCTGGGCGTGCATTCCATTGATGGACGAGCCGCCCCCGAGCAGGCGGGCCTGCATGATCGGGATGTGCCGTTCCGGGGCCTTTTCCGAAGCCGCGTTGCCCTGGCCGAAAAAATCCGGCCAGAACAGTTCGGGCTTGAAGATGGTGCGCGCGCCGGGATCGGAGATCGCCGGCAATTCAACGCCCTTGCTCAGATCCTGCCCCGCCTCGATCAGCAACACCCTGCTGGCCGAATCCTCTGAAAGCCGGCTCGCCATTACACAGCCAGCAGATCCACCGCCCACGACAACAAAGTCAAACTTGTTATCGGCGAGTGAAAAGCTATTCACGACACCCTGTCCTCGATCTGGCGGAGTTTCAGTTAAGCAGCCGAACAGGCTTGGAGTTAAGGGCTAAGCCGGGAGCTCCAAGCCCATCGTCTGAGCATACAGATGATAGAAGTGACGAATTTTCAGCTCGTGGTAGGAAGCAAAAACCACCTTATTTCGCTGATTATTCGCGATGCCCCTCATGATATAATCGAGGTTCGCCGTGTCCTGGTTCAGGATGGCTCCGAACTGACCGAGTTCCGGGACATCGTTGAAGTGCTCGTCGGCCGACAGCCGCCGCTCCTTCACCCGCGGAGGCGCGCCTTCGCCCTTCCAGGGGCCGATGAGCATGATCTCGATCACCGATTTCAATGGGTCCGAACCGTAGGGCTTGAACGCGTACACCAGCGACACGGTCGGCGAGCTGAACGGTCCGAAATTCGGAAAGAGGTTATATTGAACGACGTCGAGCATTTCAGCGTCACTGATGGTCTCGACCGCGTCGCCCAGAAGAGGCCGCGCCTGCTCCCGGAAGACATCTGCAATCGTTTGCCTGACGTTCGCACCGGGCGCGATCTCGATCGCAGGCGGCACATCGTCCCAACCGCCGAGCATGCAGTTGAGGATTTCCTGCTGGCTGGGCGTCCAGCGCAGCTGATGACTGGGCACCGCTCCGGGGATTATGATCCGCGAATAGTTCCCGAAGACGTCATATTGATGAAGGTGATCGGAGTAGGCGGTCACCCACTGCGGGTGCGTCGTGTGGACGTGAAACGCCTCCAGGAAGGCTTCGTTGACAACCTTCCAGTTGGCGGGAATGACCTTCGAGATATGTACGATCTTCGCTTTTTTCTCAAGCGGAGAGGCCTCGAAGTCTTGCGTCAGGTCGCCAATGTAGTCTTCGAACGGTTCGGCGTTCGGATCTGGATTGATGAAGACGAAACCGCCCCAGCGAGCCACGGTCGCTTCGGGAAGTCGAAACTCTTCATTGGTGATCGTCAGAAATTCTTCGCGGCTGGGGACCCCGCGCAGCGCGCCATCCAGGCTCCAGGTGAAACCGTGGAACGGGCACTTCAGCTGCGACGCATGCCCGGGACAATCACGAAGCGGCCGTCCGCGATGCAGGCAGCTGTTGGAGAAGGCCTTGATCGTATCGGCGGACGATCGGACGATCACGTACGACAGCGGCCCGACGTCGTACACCCAGGTGTCGCCGACCTCGCTGAGGTCCTCTTCGCGGCAGACCATCTGCCAGGACCTTTTCCAGATCCGCTCGACCTCGAGCTTCTCGATCTCTGGATCGAAATACCAGCTCGTCGGAATTTCGAGCGGACCGATATCGGTCACGCCGGTCTTGCGCAGCGCGCGCGGAGCCGGCCGGGAATCCTCCGTCAGCAGTTCCTGATAGCTGCCGACGCGCTTTGACGGCGCCACATTAGCTTTGTTCATTGTCTGATTCCTCCATCGACCAACGCGAGCGGGCCGTATCTTCGCCGCTCAACGCGTCGCCACCCAGACACACATCAACGGATCAGCACTTTTTCGTTCGCCAGAAATCCAGTTTCCGTTGCGGTCGAAGATGCCGCTGCGGCCGTCCTTGTCGGTCACCCGCACAGTTCCATCTTCCAGCCGTTCGAACTTCAGACGCGTCAGGGGATGTTGGATCTGCATGTTGCTAACTCCGTATCAGACAGCCGTCTGAGAGGCGCCTTCGGCGGCCATCTTCTGCGCATTCGCATCAAGCTGCTCCAGCAGGCGGATCCCGGCAGCCTCAGCTTCCGCGCTGTCGACTGACCAGCCATGCTCGAGTTCGACCAGGCCGCGGTGACCCATGCGGATCAGCCGCGCGAGGAGCTCGGCCAGATCGAGCGTCCCCGCCCCCGGCTCCTTCCGGTCCGGCATGTCGGCCAGCTGGTACACACCGACAAGGCGTTCGAGATCGCTCTGCGCCTTCAAGATCGAGCCATCCATGGAGGCCACGTGCCCGGTGTCGAAGATCAGCCGAACCGAGGGATCATCGACGCTGTCGATGAGCTCCGCCGCCGTGTAGGCGGACTGAAGCAGCATCCCGGGAACGGCGACCATGGGCTCCAGGCCGAGCATGACGCCGCGTGGCCCCGCGATCTCCGCCGCGAAGAGCAGGTTCTCGCGCGCCGCGTCCATCTGCGCCTGCCTGGCTCCGCCTGCGGGGTCTTCAAAGATCAGAACGGCGACGCTCTTTGCGCCGAGGTCTGACGCCAGGCGCGTGCTGGTCTCGACGTGCTCGAGGAGCTGCTGGCGATCCTCGGGCCTGCGGCTCGCCCACAGGGGACGCATCGACTCGTCCCACGACGCATAGGAGAGCGTCCCCGCCTGAAGGCCGAAGTCGGCAAGGCCAGCCTTGAAGCGGGCGATGTCCTCGTTCGACCCGCTCCCGACCCAGGGATGAAAGAGACCGGCGAACCCCTGCTCGGACGCGAACCTAGCGTGGGCATAGGGGTCATTTGTTCCGACGCTGTGCGCAAACAGCGGCGTCGGGTCTATGTAGCCGAGATGCGGAGCGTAGCGGAGAGCGAACTTGGGCATCGAATTTGCACCATCCTCTGGCGCGGCGGCGGAGCCGCCGCGCCCTTAAGGTCATCTCCCGTCAGTTGGGCCAGCTGCCCGCAAGCGGGGGAGAAATGTGACGGTCAGCGCCTTGCTCCGGCTTTCTGTCCGACAAGATCGGGATGACGTCGCGGATCGCGCGTCGGATCCGCGTCTCCGGGTCGGTCCAGACGTCGACGACGTAGCTGCCTTCGGATTCCATGGCGCGCTTGAGCGCCGCTTCGAGGTCGTTGGGATCCGTGACGCGTTCGCCGTCCACCCCCAGCGACTTCGCCAACGCGACGAAATCCGTCGTCTCCGGCAGATCGACCCAGGGGTTCTGGATCCCCCAGAGCTTCATGCCCTGCCGGTTGGCGTAGAGGCAGTGGTTGTTGTCGATGACGACGATGACCTTGATCTTGCGCTCGGCAAGGGTCGATAGTTCCATGAAGTCGTAATAGAAGCCGCCGTCCCCGTGATAGCAGACCACGGTCCGCTCGGGCGCGGCCAGCTTTGCGCCGATCGCGACCGGCAGCCCGGCCCCCAGGGACATGTACCGAGAGCCAAGCGGCATCGGCGTCACGTCCTTATAGTGGAACGACCGGTAGAGCATGAACGCCTGGCCGCCGCTGTCGCCGACCATGATGGTGCCGGCCGGGAAGGTGTCGGCCATCTTGCGGATCACGAAGTACTGATTAATCGGCGTCCCGCTCTGTCCGGACAGTTCTTCGTGATAGTCGAACCACTCTTGCTTGCTCGCCGCGATCCTGTCGATCGTCGCCTGATCCGACGCCCGACGTTGACCCGTTGCATCCGCCCGGGCCAACAGCTGCCCAAGAACCGTCTTCGCGTGGGCCGCGATGCCGAGAGTCGGCTGGAAGATCTTGCCAAGCTGGTTGGGATCGACGTCGATGTGGATGACGCGCTGCGGCTTTTCGAGATTCCAGGCGCCGGTCGTCATCTGCGAGAAGGTTGTGCCGACGGCGATCCAGAGGTCCGCCTTCTGGGCGATCTCGTTGGCGCTGTTCCAACCGAACGAGCCCAAGACGCCTGCGAACAGCGGATGGTCGTCCGAGACCGCGCCGCGGCCGCCCCACGAGGTGGAGACGATCGGGATCGACAGCGCCTCGGCGAACGCGCGCAGTTCAGCGGTCGCCTGGGCGAGCTGAACGCCGGCGCCGACGATGAGCACCGGGTTGCTCGCCTCCGCGATCAGCTTGAGCGCGCGATCGATCGCGGACTCCGACGCGGCCGGCGGCTCCGGGAGGACCAGGGGCTCGGCCGCGCAGCTGGTGTTGGCTCCCAGGACCTGGAAGCCAAGGTCCAGGACGCTCGGCCCGGGACGACCGGTGCTGGCCGAAATCACCGATTGGCGCACGGCGAGCGGCAAGTCGTCCGCGGTGACGACCTTTTTCGCGTACTTCGACAGTTGCTTCAGCGCCGGATAGACCTCGCTCGACTCCTGCAGGCCCTCACGGAAGTCGAGCGAGTTGTCCAGGTTCACGTCCATCATGAAGAAGGGGGTGCTGTCCACCTTCGCCGCATGAACCACGGGACTCGCATGCAAGGCGCCGACGCAATGGAACAGGCACGCCGACGCCGCCCGGCCCTTGATCCGATTGTAGCCGTAGGACATCCACGCACCCGACAGCTCGGTGCGCCCGTTCATGTTGGCGATGTCTCGCGTCGCAATCTGATGGATGATGGCGCCCGTCCCCCCACCGGGATAGCCGAACACCATCTCCACATTGCACGCTTGCAGCGCGTCCGTGATCGCCTCCGCCCCGGAGCGGCTTGCCGGCTGTGCATCCGACAGGCCCTCGGTTCTCATTTCTGAATCGGCCAAGATTAAATCTCCCAGGTGAAGGCGACGCGGTTGCTAGAACTTGTAACCGACAGTCATACCAAATGTGCGGGGCGCCCCAGTAAGTCCCTGCTGATATCCGCCGGGGTTCGACTGGGATGCCAGGAACACATAGTATGGTTGGTTGGCGATATTCTTGGCCCAGACGGAGACGCGCGTCTTACGCGCATCGCCGAATGTGTAGGTCGCCGAACCATCGAGCAGGCCGTAGCCCGGTTGTCCCAGAATATTATCCGGGCCCGCAAACCACTTGCCCGAATAGCTATAGTTCAAGGCGAGGTCCAGATCGCCGCTCGCGAGCGGCTGCTTGTAATCAACCCCGAGGCTCATGGAGAAGTTCGGCGAATACGGCAGCCGCTTGCCCTTGGCGCTCTGGATGACGGCGGATGTGCCGCCGCCCGCCGACACCGGCTGCAGGAATTCGAAGGCGGCGTTCGGATAGGAGGTGAACTCCGAATGCAGCAGCGTGGCCCCGCCGGTCAGGCTGAGGTTCTGGGTGACCTGGGCGGTGAAATCGAGGTCGCCGCCGTATACGCGCGCACTCGCCCCATTCTGCAGGGTCGCAGAGATAGGCGTGAAGACGGTGACCTGGAGGTTGTCGTACTTGTAATAGAACGCCGCGACGTTCAGGCGAAGACGGCGATCGAACAGTTCCGACTTCAGCCCCGTCTCATACGCGTCGAGCAGCTCCGGCGCGACGGGCGGGCCGCCGGGCGGGATCGAGTTGAAGAGCCCGCTCTTGAAGCCGCGGTTGTAGGAGACGTATCCGAGCAGGTCGGGCGTCAACTGCTGGTCCAGCGACATGCGCCAGGTGAGCTTCTTGAACGTCGCGTGCTGATCGGACTGGCCCGTGACCAGGTTCGCCCCGCCGAACTCCGGAAGGAATTGCAGGACGGTGTCGCCGGCGCCCGAGCGCCGCTCGGCGTTATAGCGCAAGCCGCCGGTGAAATGAGCGCCGGCCCAGAGCGGCGCCGTGAACTGGCCGAACACCGCGCCCGCCGTCGTGCCGGTCTGCGCGTGGAAGCCCAGCGTCTGCAGCGGCGCGAGCGGAGTCCCCTGAATGTGGAATTGCGTGTAGTCGGCCGAGCCATCCAGGTAATACAGGCCCACAACCCAGGGGATCTTCGCTCCAGCAGCGGACCCCAGTCGCAACTCCTGGGAAATCTGCTTATCCTTTTCGTGCCAATCCGCCAGGGATCGGAACGCCGGCACCGGCACGCTGGCCCAGCCGACCGACTGGTAGGCGCGCCGATAGGCCGTGATGCTGGTCAGCTGCATGTTGCCGAAGTCATGATCCCATTGCAGGCTGACGCCGCCGGTGTCGTAGACGTATTTGGGCTGCCTAAAGGCGTCGATGTCGTAGAAGCCCCCGTTCCAGAGGAACGGCTGCCCGACGACGGCGAACGGCGCCAAGGCGCCCGAGGCGACGAACGGCGCCATGTCCGGGCGCTGACCGGCGGTCGTATTGCCCGGCCCGTAGTTGACCGACGTGCCCTGCAGCGGCGCGAAGCTGTTGAAGGCGTTGCCGTTCAGCGCCTCGAAATCGGCGATGAAGCGGAATACGTCGTTGCTGGTGGGCTCATACTTCCACTTCGAGCGAACGGCGTATTGATCCATGAGGTTCACATCTCTTCCATTGAAGAGATTCTTCCCCCAGCCTTCCCCCTGGTGCGAGACGAAGCCCGCAATGTCGGCCGCCAGCTGATCGGTAATTCCGCCGGTCAGATAAAACTGGCTGGAGACCGTGTTGTAGTTCGCATAGCTGAGATTGACGTCTCCCCCGGCGTCATGGCTCGGATCACGCGTGCGGATGTTGATGACGCCGCCGGTCGCATTCCGCCCGAAGAGCGTGCCCTGGGGACCCTTCAGGACTTCGATCTGCGAAATATTGTTGAGCTGCACCAGGGCGCCGCTCAGGCTCAGGATATAAACGCCGTCGATATAGGTCGCGATCGAGTTCTCTGTCCCGGCCGACAGGGCCGTGGTCCCGACGCCCCGCAGGTGGGCCTGAGTGCCGCTAAGGCTGTTCTGGATCGTAAGGCCAGGCACGACGCGCGCCAGATCCTGGGTGCTCGTGACGCCGGCCTTCACCAGCCGATCGCCCGTCACGGCGGTGATCGCGATCGGAACGTTCTGGAGGTTCTCCTCCCGCTTGTTCGCGGTCACGACGATCTCTTGCAGAGTCGCCCCTTCGGGCGGCGCCGCCGGCTGGGTTTGCGCCTGCGCCTGCGCGACGCCCAATCCGCCATAGCTCGCCGCGGCCAGAATCAGGCCGACCGCTGTGCTGGCGCGCTGAAATTTCGATCCCAGTTCTCGCATTTCCTCCAACCCCTCATTTTCGATATTTTTAGCTTGGCCGCGTTGCAATCCGCGCCGCAGCGTCTGCACGGGAAGATCACTCCTGGTCGACGCATTGTCAACCTAGAACACATATTTTCGTAAATCGTCCGCGCGCCGGAACTCGGTGCGGTCCTCGATGCTCCGTGGGAACGAACGGTGCGGCGGACGGCGCTCGTACGCGAGGCGTCTTTGCTACGTTGCGGTTGAATCCGCAATCACATCTGCTGTGAACGACCGCATAAAGCGTCGCCACTGCTAAGCCCCGCGCCGCTTGGGGCCATCCACATCAACGCGCCCGCGTCGGCCTGGGCGCAAGGGTGAAGCCGGCGCCCTGGGCGGACCAGCTTCCACTCGCGCAAATTTTCGTAAACCGAATCCGCCCGCGGGCGCAGCGGCCGCAGGTCAGTCCTCCGGTGCGATGCGAACTTGAAGGCCCTCGACGGCGGACGTGACTGGAATCTGGCAGGACAGGCGCGACAAGGCGGTTCGGTGCTCGATGAAATCGAGCAGGTCCTTCTCGGTATCCATCATCGGCGGCAGTCTGTCTGCAAAAGCCCCGTCGACATAGACGTGGCAAGTCGCACATGAGCAGCATCCGCCGCATATGGCGAACGGTTCTTCGTTGGTGTTCGCGCGAATGGCTTCCATCAACGAATAGCCGTCTTGCGCCTGGATCTCTAACACCTCGCCCGAACGGGTGGTTACCTTAATCGTCGCCATTAGATCGCCTGTTACCGAAGGACGGTCGTGGCGGGGGCCATCGATGCGTCCGGTAGTTTGTGGAGAATTCCTGAGTTTGCCCGCCGCTGGCGGCAGGACCTCGCCTTGGTCTAGCCCGGATCCAACGCGGGGTTGAACGCGATGCTTGCACACGCCCTTTTTTTTCGAAATTTTTCCCCGTATAACAGATCAAATTCGAGGATCAAGCAGATGGGACGCCCGCGGCGGAGGGGGCTGAGTTTCCCGCGAACCGACTGTTGGAGCGCTTCATGCGGCAGCAGGCGGCGCTGTTGCGTAAACGCTACAGGAGGCGGGCGCTCCGCTGAGGGCCGACGCGGACGACCTCCAAGGCCACGGCAAGTTGGACGAGATGATTAAGAAATCCCCGTCGTCGGAAGACACCTTCTTTGGCGACCTTTTAGGCGCGATGTATTGGTTTGATAATGCGTTTCAGATCAACCTCGAGGCCATGGGTTTTGAGCGCACAACACGCGCGGAGACGTTCGTCATACTGAATATCGCGGATGGCGAGCAGAAGGCTATCGAGATAGCGAAGAACCTAGGCATCAGCCGGCAGGCGATAAGTCAGATTCTGAAAGATTTCGAAGCGCGGGGTTGGATCACCGTTCAGGCCGACCCCAATGACCGCCGCGCGCGTATCGTGAGATTCAGCCAGAATTTCGCCGCCCGGGGCGAAATGTGCGCGCAAATCATCCGGGGAATTATTCACGAGCTGGAAGAGCGCATTGGCAAGCAGTTGGTCGATGCGCTTCGAGCCGCACTTGCGGCGGATTGGGGCGATCCTCCGCGCTTGCACTTGGATTTTGAGCCCGGCAAGGGGAATGATCTGACCCCTGTTGGCTTGAATCGATACAAAATGGACGGCCAAGATCGTTTATTGTTCGCCGCGCTTAAAACCAATGAGCCATAGACGGCGCACGAAGAGCGTCGCGGCGGCGTAGCTTCTGTCGGCGGATCAGCCGCGCAGACAGCGAGGCCTGAGCCATTGTTTCGGACGAGGGCTCCTACTCTTACCCCTGGAACACCCATGGATTTCAATCTCACCGAAGATCAGCGCGCGATCCAGGACATGGCGGGCGCATTTGCGGCGGCCGAGCTTGCGCCGCACGCCGCCCGCTGGGACGAGGAGAAGATCTTCCCGATCGAGGCGCTGCGGGCGGCCGCGG
>NZ_DATELG010000159.1:0-14658 GCF_035276905.1 Phenylobacterium sp.
GGCCTGGGCGCTGGCGCGGCGCGTGCCCGAGCGGCCGGAGCTGGATCGGGTCTGGCGGCGGCTGCTGGACGAGGCGCGGCGCGGCGCCGGACAGCTCAGCGCGGCGGCGTTTCCAGCCGTGGCGCACGGCGTCTTCGCCGCCACGCGGGCCCACGGCGGCTCGACAGATGGTCTCGCCAGCCGGCTGCGGATCACCCTGGCGGTGGCGCGCGGCCGGATCTGAGGCCTATTGCGCAGGCTCCAGCGCTTCGGCCTCAAGGCGAGCGCGCCAGGCGTCGAGGTCGGCGAGCGCTCGCTCGCCGATCAGGCGCTTCTTGGCTCGGGTCTTCTCCTTCGCTCCCAGCCGGCGGCCGTCGTCCGCCCGCTTCGGCGGTTCGAGCGGCGGCAGCAGGCCGTAGTTGATGTTCATCGGCTGGAAGGAGCCGCGCCCGGCGTCGAGGTGGCCGCCGGTGATGTGCCCGACCAGGGCGCCCAGCGCCGTCGTAGGCGGCGGCGGGGGGACCGCGCGGCCCAGCCGCTCGGCTCCGGCGAAGCGGCCGGCCAGAAGCCCTACGGCCGCGCTCTCGACGTAGCCCTCGACGCCGGTGACCTGGCCCGCGAAGCGCAGGCGCGGCTCGGCCTTGAGCCGCAACTGGGCGTCCAGCAGCCGGGGGCTGTTCAGGAAGGTGTTGCGATGCAGGCCGCCGAGGCGCGCGAACACCGCTTTCTCAAGGCCCGGGATCGTCCGGAAGATCTCGGTCTGCGCACCGTGCTTCAGCTTGGTCTGGAACCCCACCATGTTCCAGAGCGTACCGAGCGCATTGTCCTGCCGCAGCTGAACGACCGCATAGGCCTTCTCGTCCGGCCTGTGGGCGTTGGTCAGGCCCACCGGCTTCATCGGCCCGTGGCGCAGGGTCTCGCGGCCGCGCTCGGCCATCACCTCGATGGGCAGGCAGCCGTCGAAGTAGGGGACGTGCTCCCACTCTTTGAACTCGGACTTGGGGCCCGCCAGCAGGGCGTCGACGAAGGCCTCGTACTGGGCCTTGTCCATCGGACAGTTGATGTAGGCGGCGGCCTCGCCGCCCGGGCCTTCCTTGTCGTAGCGCGACTGGCGCCAGGCGACGTCCATGTCGATCGACTCGAAGCTCACGATCGGGGCGATGGCGTCGAAGAACGCCAGCTGGTCCTCGCCGGTGAGACCAAGGACGGCCTCGGCCAGGGCGGGCGAGGTGAGGGGTCCGGTGGCGACGACCACGTTGTCCCACGCCGCCGGCGGCAGGCCCGCGACCTCTTCCCGGGCGATCGTGACGAGCGGATGGGCCTCGAGCCGCGCGGTGACGGCAGCCGAGAAGCCTTCGCGGTCGACGGCGAGCGCGCCGCCCGCCGGCACCTGACAGGCGTCGGCGCAGGCCATGATCAGCGAGCCCAGCCGCCGCATCTCGGCGTGCAGCAGGCCCACGGCGTTGCCGGTCCAGTCGTCGGCGCGGAAGGAGTTGGAGCAGACCAGCTCGGCCAGGCCGTCGGTCTGGTGGGCGTCGGTGGCGCGGACCGGGCGCATCTCGTGCAGCACCACGGGAACGCCCGCCTCGGCGATCTGCCAGGCGGCCTCGGAGCCGGCCAACCCGCCGCCGATGACATGTACCGGTTTCGTCGTCATTCGTGGCTAACTAGCAATGTTGGCGGGTGATCGCGAGCGGGGCCTTGCGCGGGGCCCGGACGCACACGAATTTGCAGCCGAAGGGCCGGCCGATTCGTTGCTTCTACGACGTCTCGCGCCGAGGGATGGCGATGATCAAGTTTTCGGCGAGCGAAGCCGCGCTGGAGGGCTTCCGCCTCACTCGTGAGCGGCCGGGGACCATCTTCGGATGGGGGCTCGTGTACGCCGTCTGCATGTTCGTGATCGGCCGGCTGATGCTGGTCAGCCTCGACCCGCAACTGATCGAGCTCACCCGCAAGAAGGGCCTGGAGCAGCAGGACATCGACCAGATCTCCGGCCTCCTGGCGCAGTCCTGGCCGGCGTTCCTGCTGGTGCTTGTCCTGGTGACGGCGCTGCTTTCGACCCTGATGGGCGGCATCTACCGGCTGGTCCTGCGCCCCGGCGAGAAGGGCTTCCTGCACCTGCGGTTCGGCAAGGACGAGCTGCGCCTGACCGGCGTCAATCTGCTGCTGTTCGCGCTCGGCATGGTCTGCCTGACGGCCGAGCTCGCGGCGGTGGCCGCGGCCGACCAGCAGGGCGGGATCGCCGCGGTGGCGGCCCTGATGCTGCCGCTGGTGACGATCTGGGCGGGCGTGCGGCTGTCGCTCGCGACCCCGATGAGCTTCGCCCTGCACCGCTTCGCGATCCGCGACGCCTGGGCGGCCTCTCAGGGCAAGTTCTGGGCGCTGTTCGGCATGATCGTCCTGGCGGTGATCTTCTATGTCATGGTCTGGCTGCTGATCAGCATCATCGGCGCCGCCCTGATCGGCGTCGCCGGCGGGGCCCAGGCGCTGGACAACATCAAGGGCCTGAGCGGGCCGGCCATCATCGGCGTGGCCCTCTATGTCTTCCTGCAGCTCATCTTGCAGGTGATCCAGGTGGTGATGCTCTACGCTCCGTTCGCGGTGGCCTATCAGCAGGTCCACGGCGATCCGCCGGCGAACCCGTTGAGGGTGCGGCCGCAAGACAGCTAAGCTGCGCTGATCAGGCGCAAGGACCGGTCATGACCTCGTTTTCCGCCAGCGACGCGGCGCTGGAGGGCTTTCATCTGATCCGCCGCCGCTGGCGCATCGTGCTCGGCTGGGCGGGGTTCAACCTGCTGTCGCTGATCATGCTGATCGTCCTGTCGGCGATGCTCTCGGTGATCGCGGGCGGCGGGCGCCAGGCGATGGCGCTCGCCGGGCTGGTGATCGGCCTCAGTGTCCTCTTCGCCCAGGCGATCCTCGCAGCGGCGGTGTTCCGCGTGGAGATGCGGCCCGAGGAGCCGGCCTTCATGCACCTGCGGCTTGGGCGCGACGAGCTGCGGCTGGTGCTGATCTGGCTGATCACGCTCACCGGCGGCTGGGTGCTCTGGTGGCTGTCGATGCTGGCCGGCCACGCGGTCGGCGCGGGCGGCATCTGGCTGGAGCTGGCGGCGATGGCGCTCGCGGTCTACTTCGGCGTGAGGTTCGCGCTCACGCCGCCGATCGGCTTCGCCGAGCGGAAGGTCGATTTCCCGGGCTCCTGGCGGCTGACGCGCGGCCGGGCGGCGCCGATGCTGGGAATGCTGGCGCTCAGCGCCTGCCTGATCGGCCTGGTCATGGTGACGGTCATGGCGGCGCTGGCGGTGATCGCCTTCGCCAGCGGCGGTCTCGACGGCCTGGCGGGAATCTTCGGCGGCGCCGAGGCCATGAAGCGCCACCCCGGCCTGTTCCTCCTGGCCTTCGCCATCGAGATCATCCTGACGCCGGTGCTGTGGGCGCTGGCCATGGCCCCGCTGGCGGCGGCCTATCGGGCGTTCGCTGGAACAGATCCTCCCCCTTTGGGGGAGCCGCTTCGACTTTAGGCCCGCTTGCGGGCCCGCCCGCTCCGCTCGCGGTGGCGCTCCAGCAGTTCGGCGAGGTAGCGGCCGGTCCAGCTGCGCGGGATGTCGGCGACCTGTTCCGGCGTGCCGCAGGCGACGATCTCGCCGCCGCCGTCGCCGCCTTCGGGGCCGAAGTCGACCAGCCAGTCGGCGGTCTTGATGACGTCGAGATTGTGCTCGATCACCGCCACCGTGTTGCCCTGGTCGACCAGCTCGTGCAGCACCTCGAGCAGCTTCTTGACGTCCTCGAAGTGCAGGCCCGTGGTCGGCTCGTCGAGGATATAGAGCGTCTTGCCGGTCGCCCGCCGCGACAGCTCCTTGGACAGCTTCACCCGCTGGGCCTCGCCGCCGGAGAGGGTGGTGGCCTGCTGGCCGACCTTCACATAGCCCAGGCCGACGCGCTTCAGCGTCTCCATCTTCTCGCGGATGGGCGGAACCGCCTTAAAGAAGTCGGCCGCCTCTTCCACCGTCATATCAAGGACATCGGCGATATTCTTGCCCTTGAACATGATCTCCAGGGTCTCGCGGTTGTAGCGATGACCGTGGCAGACGTCGCAGGTGACGTAGACGTCCGGCAGGAAGTGCATCTCGATCTTGATCAGGCCGTCGCCCTGGCAGGCCTCGCAGCGGCCGCCCTTGACGTTGAAGCTGAACCGGCCGGGGCCGTAGCCCCGCGCCTTGGCCTCGGGAAGGCCGGCGAACCAGTCGCGGATCGGCTGGAAGGCGCCGGTGTAGGTGGCCGGGTTCGAGCGCGGCGTGCGGCCGATCGGCGACTGGTCGATGTCGATGACCTTGTCGAACAGCTCCAGCCCCTCGATCCGCTCGTGCGGCGCCGGCGCGTCGGAAGCGTTGTGCAGCCGGCGTGCCGCGGCCTTGTAGAGGGTCTCGATGGTGAAGGTCGACTTGCCGCCGCCGGAGACGCCGGTGATGCAGGTGAAGGTCCCGACCGGGATCTCGCCGGTGACGGTCTTCAGGTTGTTGCCGGTCGCCCCGACGACGCGGAGCATCTTTTTCTTGGAGATCGGCCGGCGCTGTTCGGGGACCTCGATTTCGCGCGCGCCGGAAAGGTACTGCCCGGTCAGGCTCTTCGGCTCGGCCATGATGTCGGCCGGCTTGCCCTGGGCGATGATCTCGCCGCCGTGGACGCCGGCGGCGGGGCCCATGTCGATGACGTGGTCGGCGGTGAGGATCGCCTCCTCGTCATGCTCGACCACCAGCACCGAGTTGCCCAGGTCGCGCAGGCCCCGGAGGCTGTCGAGCAAGCGGGTGTTGTCGCGCTGGTGCAGGCCGATGGACGGCTCGTCCAGCACATAGAGCACGCCGGTGAGGCCTGAACCGATCTGGCTGGCCAGGCGGATGCGCTGGCTCTCGCCGCCGGAGAGCGTGCCCGAGCCGCGGCTGAGGTTCAGGTAGTCGAGCCCGACGTTGACCAGGAAGCGCAGCCGGTCGTTGATCTCCTTCAGGATCCGCCGGGCGATCTCCATCTGCTTTTCGGTCAGCTCGCCCTGCAGCGCCTCGAACCAGTCGCGGGCGTTCTTGATCGCAAGGCGCGAGACCTCGCCGACGTGCTTGCCGGCGATCTTCACAGCCAAGGCCTCGGGCTTCAGGCGGTAGCCGTCGCAGGCCTCGCAGGGCGTCTCGGACTGGTAGCGGCCGAGTTCCTCGCGCACCCAGGCGCTGTCGGTCTCGCGCCAGCGGCGCTCGAGGTTCGGCAGCACCCCCTCGAAGGTCTTGCTGACCTCGTACTTGCGGGCGTTGTCGTCATAGACGAAGCGGATCTTCTCCCCGCCCGAGCCGTGCAGCACCACCTTGCGGGCCGCCTCGGGCAGCTTCCACCAGGGCACGTCCATCGAGAAGTCGAAGTGGCGGGCCAACGCCTGCAAGGTCTGGGTGTAGAGCGGCGAGGGCCCTCGCGCCCAGGGGGCGACCGCGCCCTTGTGCAGGCTCTTGTCCTTGTCCGGCACGACGAGATCGGCGTCGAAGGCGAGCTTCGCCCCCAGGCCGTCGCAGACCGGGCAGGCGCCGTAGGGGTTGTTGAACGAGAACAGCCGCGGCTCGATCTCGCTGATGGTGAAGCCGGAGACCGGGCAGGCGAACTTCTCGGAGAAGATCAGCCGCTTGGGCTCGGCCTCGCCCTCGGCCTTGTCGGCCCATTCGGCGACGGCGATGCCGTCGGCGAGCTTCAGCGCGGTCTCCAGGCTGTCAGCATAGCGCTGTTCCAGGCCCGGCTTGGCCACCAGCCGGTCCACGACCACGTCGATGTCGTGCTTGAACTTCTTGTCGAGGGCGGGCGCGTCCTCGATCGGATAGAACTCGCCGTCGATCTTCAGACGCTGGAAGCCGGCCTTCTGCCACTCGGCGATCTCCTTGCGGTACTCGCCCTTGCGGCCACGCACCACCGGCGCCAGCAGATACAGGCGCACGCCCTCTTCTATGGCGGCGAGCTTGTCGACCATCTGGCTGACGGTCTGGCTTTCGATCGGCAGGCCGGTCGCCGGCGAATAGGGCACGCCCACCCGCGCCCACAGGAGGCGCATGTAGTCGTGGATCTCGGTCACCGTGCCGACGGTGGAGCGCGGATTGCGGCTGGTGGTCTTCTGCTCGATGGAGATTGCCGGCGACAGGCCCTCGATCAGGTCCACATCCGGCTTGCTCATCAGCTCGAGGAACTGGCGGGCGTAGGCCGAGAGGCTCTCGACATAGCGGCGCTGGCCCTCGGCATAGATGGTGTCGAAGGCGAGCGAGCTCTTGCCCGACCCGGACAATCCGGTCAGCACGACGAGTTCGCCGCGCGGGATGTCGACGTTGACGTCCTTGAGGTTGTGCTCGCGCGCGCCGCGCACGCGGATCTGGTTCAGCTGATCGGCCATCTTGTCCCGGGAACGCTGTGCGTCCGCCGGCGCTCCGGCGGACGTGGGCTAATGTAGTTCCGCGACTCTCCGATAGCACTAGAACGCAACCGGAACAAAGTCCATGCTCAGCGCTGCTGACACCACGCTGTCAGCAGTCAGCTTCGCGATTGCCGCGCCGTCCACAGGTAAAGCCCGAGCATCACCGCCAGGTAGGCGCCGACGGCCAGCGGCGAGGCCGGGGCGAAGGTCTCGGGGACGATCGCCAGCGGGGCGCCTTTGCCGGTGGCGGCGATGAGGCCGGCGTAGGCGACGTTGAGCAGGCTGTCGCCGACGATCAGGCCGGACGCCATCAGCACGCCGAGCCGCTCGGCGGATTGGGCCGAGGCGCCGCGCCGCGTCCGCCGCTTGAAGATCCAGCCGGCGAAGGCGCCGATGATCACCGGCACGGTGACGCTGGAGGGCAGGTAGATGGCGATCGCCGCTCCGAGCGGCGGCAGGCTGTAGCGGCCGGTCCGACGCAGCAGCTCGTCCACCGCCACGAGGCCCGCGCCGATCAGGGCGCCGACGCCGATCAGGCCCCACTGCAGGTTCCCGCCGATCACGCCGGAGGCGATGGTGGTGATCAGGGTCGCCTGGGGCGCGGCCAGCGGCTGGCCGGCGATGCCGTGGGTCGGCGCGCCCGCGAAGCCGTAGGCGCGGTTCAAGAGGTTCAGCACCAGGGGAATGGCGACCGAGCCGGCGACCACGCCGATCACCAGCGCGACCTGCTGGCGCCAGGGGGTGGCGTCGACCAGCTGGCCGGTCTTCAGGTCCTGCAGGTTGTCGTTGGCGCTGATCGCGACCGAGATCAGCACGCTGGTCACCAGCAGGGAAAAGGCGATCAGGGGCCTGGCGTCGCCGCCCTTCAGGATCGGCAGGCCGACGGCGGCGATCAGCAGGGCCGCGCCCAGCACCGACAGGATCGCCATGCCCGAGACCGGGCTGTTGGAGGAGCCGATCAGCCCAGCCATGTAGCCGCACACCGCGGCCACGGCGAAGCCGGCGATCACGATGTAGGCGAGGGCTGCGATGGTCAGCGGAACGACCAGGCCGCCCAGCGGGCCGCCGCTCAGGAACACCGCCAGCACCACGGCGATGGGAACCAGGCAGACCAGCGAGATCAGCGCCATGGTGTTGATCGGGATGTCCTGCTCGATGCGCGGCAGGACTTCGCCCTCGCCGCGGCCGCGTTTGCGCTGGGCGGCGAGTGCGGCCGTGACGCCGGTGACCAGCGGGACGGCGAGCTTGGCGAGCGTCCAGAGCGCCGAGACGCCGATCGCGCCTGCGCCGAGGAAGCGGACCTTGTGGCTCCAGACGGTCTGGGCGAGCGCGGCGGCCTCGCCCGGCGGCGCATGGGCGGTGAGCAGCGGCACCGCCACGCCCCAGGTGATGATCAGGCCGACCAGCTGAGCGGCGCCCACCGCGATGCCGACCAGGTGGCCGGCGCCGAGGAGCGCGAGCGACATCTGCGCCCCCAGGCCCGTGGCCCCGTCGTTCGCGGTGCGGACGAAGCGCGAGACCTCGCCGGCGAAGACCTGCATCGCCGTCAGCGCCGCATAGGCCGCGGCGGTCACGGCGCCGGCGACCAGCACGAGCAGGCCCTTGCGGCTGTCGGCCTCCGCCTCCGGGCTGTCGCCGTGGGCGCCGGAGCCGACGATCAGCACCTCGGCGGCGGCGACGCCCTCGGGGTAGGGCAGGTCCGACTGGGTCACCATCGCCCGCCGAAGCGGGATCGTGTACATCACCCCCAGCACCCCGCCGGCCGCGCAGACGCCGAAGGTCGTCCAGAAGGGGAAGCCCGACCAGGCGCCGATGATCACCAGGCCCGGCAGGACGAAGACCACCGAGGCCATGGCGCCGGCCGCCGAGGCGACCGTCTGGACGATGTTGTTCTCGACGATGGTCGCATTGCGGGTGAAGGCGCGCAGCACCGCCATGGAGATGACCGCGGCCGGGATCGAGGTGGCGAAGGTCAGCGCCACCTTCAGGCCCAGGTAGACGTTGGCCGCCGTGAAGAGGAGGGTGATCAGCACCCCCATGATCACGCCCCGGACGGTGAGCTCAACGCGCGCGTCTTCGCGGGCGGCGGGCGGCGCGATGGTGGTCATGTCGTCTCCGGGCTAAGGCGAAGCCTCCATTTAGAGCGGGAACCGCGCCGACGCTCAATGGGACAGGCTGACCGGCTCAGAGGGCGTCGCGGGCCCGCTAGGCCCGCTTGTTGAGCGTGATCGCCGTAGCCCCGCTCGCGGAGGCGGGCGCGCGGGCGCCCGGGCCGTAGCTCGAGAGCTGGTCACGCTGGCTGGCGACCTCCTCGGCGATCGCGCGCACCAGGCCCTCGGTCACGAACTTGGCGGCCGTCACCGCCCGGCCATGCCGGGCGAGCACCGCGTCGAAGGCCTCGGTCGCACGGATCAGCTGCTGGCGAAGCTCGAACGGAGCGGCCATCACCAGTCCCGGATCGGCGCGGACGCGCATCGACTCGTGACGATAGAGGTTGGCCAGCCGGCCCGCCTCCTCCATCAGGGCGGCGGCGTCCTGCGGGCGGTGCGCCTCGAAGCACCGGCACTGGTTCGCCACCACCTCGGTCAGGCGCTCGGTCAGGATGATCAGCTGTTCGACGCGATCGGCGGCGTCGTTGGCGGCGAGAGCCATGGCATACCTCTTAAGTGAGACCCTGCATTTTGAGCATTTCGCGCTCGACCGAGGCGGCGACGCCGACTCCGCCGTGCTTTGACACCTGCTTGGCCATGGCGTCGGTCAGCACCGAGCGGAACATCGCCTCGCCCTGGCCGCCCCCGAATGGGCCGGAGGTGTCCAGCCCCTCGAACATCTCCTGCAGCATGCTGGAGACGAACGAGGCCTCGAACTTCTGGGCGCTGTCCTTGATCTGGGCGCGCTTGGCGACCTCGGCCGCGGTCATCGGCGTCCCCAGCGGGGAGACCTGCGGCGCGTAAATGTCGAGCGGGGCGAAGGCCGAGACGCTCATCACATCACCTCGATGTCGGCCTGCAGGGCGCCGGCGGCCTTGATGGTCTGCAGGATCGAGATCATGTCGCGCGGCGTGACGCCGAGCGCATTCAAGCCGGAGACCAGGGTCGATAGCGACGCGCCGTTGCGGATGGTCAGGAACTGCCGACCCTTCTCCTCGTCGACCGAGACCGAGCTCTGCGGCACCACCGTAGTCTGCCCCTTGGAGAAGGGCGCGGGCTGGCTGACCGCGGGCGTCTCCTGGACGGTGATCGTCAGATTGCCCTGCTGGATGGCGACGGTGGAGATCCGCACGTTCTCGCCCATGACGATCACGCCGGCGACTTCGTCGATGACCACCTTGGCCGGCGCGTCCGGCTCTACGGACAGGTTCTCGACCTGGGCCACGAAGCTGGTCATGTCCTGGCCGTTCACCGGATGGATCTGGACGATCGTCGGGTTCTCGGCGACCGCCGCGCCCGGATAGCTGGCGTTGATCACCTCGGCGATGCGGCGGGCCGTCGTGAAGTCCGGATTGCGCAGGGTCATCCGCAACTGGCTCATGCCCGCGAGCTGGAAGCCGATCTCGCGCTCGACCACCGCCCCGGAGGCGATCCGGCCGGCGGTCGGCACGCCCTTGGAGACCGAGGAGCCCGAGGCGCCGGTGGCGGTGACCGCTCCGGTCTGCACCGTTCCCTGCGCCACCGCATAGGCCTGGCCGTCGGCACCCAGCAGCGGGGTGACGAGGAGGGTCCCGCCCAGCAGGCTCTTGGCGTCGCCGAGCGCCGAGACCGTCACGTCCATCTGCGAGCCGGCGGCGGCGAAGGAGGGCAGGCGGGCGGTGACCATCACCGCGGCCACGTTCTTGGTGTTGAGGTTGGCGTCGCGGGTGTTGACGCCCAGCCGCTCGAGCATCGCCTCGAGGCTCTGCTTGGTCATCGGCGCGTTGCGCAGCGCGTCCCCCGTGCCGTTGAGGCCGACGACGATGCCGTAGCCGACCAGCATGTTCTCGCGCACGCCCTCGAACTCGACGATGTCCTTGATGCGCGACCTGGCGAAAGCCGGCGCGGCCGCGAGGCTGGCGGCGAGGAGGGCGGCGGCGAAGAGGCGGACTGGGCGAAGCATGGTTAACCGCTGAACTGTTCGACCTCGCCCATGCGACAGCCGTGCCAACTCGCGGTCCGCCCGAAACTGCTGCAATTACAATGGGGAACCCGGCGCTGCCGCGCGCGTATCCGTCTTCCCGGCAGAAATTGCCCGGCATTAACCATACCGCAAGCGTGCCGGCTGACCCTGTTGGTCGTACAGTCAAGGCGCAGAATGTGAGTCGCCCGATGAAGATCACCGGACCGAACGCAACTGGATCGGCGGGCGCGACGCGCGGCGCGCGGCCCGCCGGCAGCAGCGGCGGCTTCAGGCTGCCGGACGTCGGCGAGGCCGGCGGGACCGGGGCGAGCGCAGACGTGAACCGGACGGCGGGCGTCATGGGCGTCGACGCCCTGCTGGCCCTGCAGGACGTCGGCGGTCCCCTCGAACGCAAGCGTCGCGCGGTGCGGCGCGCGGCGCGCATCCTCGATGTTCTCGACGAGGTGAAGGTCGCGCTGCTTGACGGGAACCTCAGCCTCGGCCAACTCGATCGTTTACGTCGCGCCATACGCGACGAACGCGGCCTGACGGGCGATCCGAAGCTGGAGGAGGTTCTCGACGAGATCGAACTGCGGGCCGCTGTAGAAATAGCCAAGCTTGAGCAAGCCGCACATGCGGCGTAATCGCACGAACAGGGAGCGTGCCGATTGAAAACAGCGTTTGTTTCGCTATACACGCGCTGCGTGTTTCTTAGCGTCCAGGGGGCGTGAGGTCTTCATGAGCACAGCCACGGTCTTGGCTGAAAAGCCGGAATATCGTCCGTCTGAGGACGAGGAGTTCATGAACGAACGGCAGCTGGAGTATTTCAAGGAAAAGCTGCACAATTGGAAGGAGGAGATCCTCAAGGAGTCTCGCGAGACTCTGACGCATCTCCAGAGCGAGACCGAGAATCATCCTGACCTTGCCGACCGCGCCTCCTCGGAGACCGATCGGGCATTGGAGCTCCGCACCCGGGATCGCCAGCGCAAGCTGATCTCCAAGATCGACGAAGCGCTGCGCCGGATCGAGGACGGCAGCTACGGCTACTGCGAAGAGACCGGCGAGCCGATCGGCGTCGCCCGGCTCGAGGCCCGGCCGATCGCCACCCTGAGCCTGGAGGCCCAGGAGCGGCACGAGCGCCGAGAGCGGGTCCACCGCGACGATTGAACCGAGCTTCGACGGCCCCGGAAGGGGCCGTTTTCATATGGGGCGCCTTCCTCTCCCGCCTCTCCCGCGGCGCGGGAGAGGAAGGGTGGCTTCTTTTGCGTCGCGGGTGTCGCCCCGCTATATGCTCATATTGAGCATTTCTCGCAGCGGAGCGCGAGCGTGACGAGTTCCTTCTACGCCATCCACGCCCAGGGGTTCGTGCGCGCGGCGGTCTGCACGCCCAAGGTCGCGGTCGGCGATCCGGGGTTCAACGCCGCCGAGACGCTGAAGCTGGCGGAGCAGGGGCACGCCGAGGGCGTCGACCTGATGCTATTCCCGGAACTCGGGCTCTCAGCCTATGCGATCGACGACCTGTTCCTGCAGGACGCGCTGTTGCGCCGGGTGGACGCGGAGCTCGGGCGGATCGCGGTCGCCAGCGAGCTGCTGGCGCCGGTGCTGGTGGTCGGCGCGCCGCTGCAGCACGCCGGCCGGCTCTACAACTGCGCCGTCGTCATCGCCAAGGGGCGGATCCTCGGCGTCGTCCCGAAGAGCTTCCCGCCCAATTATCGCGAATATTATGAGCTGCGCTGGTTCGCGCCGGGCTGGGGCGTCGAGGGCCAGGAGATCGAGGTCGCGGGCGGGCGGGTCCCGTTCGGGACCGACCTGATCTTCGAGGCCGAGGATCTCAAGGATTTCGTCTTCGCCGCGGAGATCTGTGAGGATTTCTGGGCGCCGCAGCCGCCGTCGGCCCGCGCCGCCCTCGCAGGCGCGTTGATCCTGCTGAACCTGTCCGCTTCCAACATCGTGGTCGGCAAGGCCGACGACCGCGAGATCCTGTGCGCGTCGCAGTCGGCGCGTTGCCAGGCGGCCTACCTCTATTCCGCGGCGGGTCCCGGCGAGAGCACGACCGATCTGGCGTGGGACGGCCAGGCCAGCATCCACGAGCTGGGCCGCAGGCTCGCCCAGACCGACCGGTTCCCCGCCGTGGGCCAGATGGCGATGGCGGACATCGACGTCGAGCGCCTGCGGCTGGAGCGGATGCGCACGCCCACCTTCAACGCCGCGGCGATGGCGGCGGGCTATCCGGAGAAGCCGTTCCGCTCCGTGCGCTTCGAGCACCGGCCGCACGGCCGCGACGTCGGCCTCAGGCGGACCGTCGAGCGCTTTCCGTTCGTGCCGAGCGATCCGGCCAGGCTCGACCAGGACTGCTACGAGACCTTCAACATCCAGGTCCAGGGGCTGGTGAAGCGGCTGCAGGCGACCGGCGGCCAGAAGATCGTCATCGGCGTCTCCGGCGGGCTGGATTCGACCCACGCCCTGATCGTCGCCTGCAAGGCCTTCGACGCCCTGGGCCTGCCGAGGCCGAACATCCTGGCCTTCACCCTGCCGGGCTTCGCCACCAGCGAGGGGACCAAGTCCAACGCCTGGGCCCTGATGCGGGCGCTCGGCGTGACCGGCCGCGAGATCGACATCAAGCCTGCGGCGGAGCGCATGCTGAAGGACATCGGTCATCCGTTCGCGGGCGGAAAGCCGGTCTACGACATCACCTTCGAGAACGTGCAGGCGGGCCTGCGCACCGACTACCTGTTCCGGCTGGCGAACCAGAACAACGGCTTCGTGCTGGGGACCGGCGACCTGTCGGAACTGGCGCTCGGCTGGTGCACCTACGGCGTCGGCGACCAGATGAGCCACTATAACGTCAACGGCTCGATCTCGAAGACCCTGATCCAGCACCTGATCCGCTGGGTGGCGAGCACGGGCCAGTTCGACGCGGCGGCGTCGAAGACCCTGCTTGGCGTGCTCGACACGGAGATCTCGCCGGAGCTGGTCCCCCCCGACGCCAACGGCGTGATCCAGAGCACCCAGGCGATCGTCGGGCCCTACGAGCTGCAGGACTTCAACCTCTACTACATCACCCGCTACGGCCTCAGGCCCTCAAAGGTCGCGTTCCTGGCGTGGCACGCCTGGAACGACGCCGGGCGCGGGCCCTGGCCGCCGCACTTCCCGGTGGAGGCGCGCAACGCCTACGACCTGGCGACCATCAAGCGCTGGCTGGGCGTGTTCCTGTTCCGCTTCTTCCAGACCAGCCAGTACAAGCGCTCGGCCATGCCCAACGGGCCGAAGGTGATCTCTGGCGGCAACCTCTCGCCCCGCGGCGACTGGCGCGCCCCGTCCGACGGCAAGGCCAAGGTGTGGCTGGAGGAGCTCGAGGCGAACGTACCGTAGAGAAATCTCCCCTCCTTCAACGGCTGGGCGTTACGCCACCTTCGCCGCAGCCCCCCTGGAATCCGGCCGGGCGCTCTGCAGGAGGGGCGTGACCTCCTCGATCCGCTCGACCGCGGTCCAGGCGTCCATGAACTCCGGCGGAGTGAGGCGGGCGTCGACGGTGTGCTGGAAGAGTTCGAACAGCGGCCGCCAGAAGCCGCCGGGATTGTAGAACACCACCGGCTTGGCGTGCAGCTCGAGCCGGCGCCAGGAGAGCAGCTCGACCACCTCCTCCAGCGTGCCGACGCCGCCCGGCAGGACTACGAAGGCGTCCGAGCGCTCGAACATCAGCATTTTGCGCTCGTGCATGTTGGCCACGACGACGTGCTCGACGCTTTCCAGCGCCTTTTCGCGGCCGACTAGGAAATCCGGGATGATCCCCAGCACCCGGCCGCCGGCGGCGTGGGCCGCGCGCGCGCAGGCGCCCATCAGGCCCACGCCGCCGCCGCCGTAGATCAGCCGCAGGTCCGCAGCCGCCAGCGCCTTGCCGAGGTTCGCCGCGGCGCGCAGATAGGCAGGGTCCGCCGCATCCGACGACCCGCAGAAGACGCACACGGATTCCACGCGCTCTATCGCACGCCCCATCAAAAGACGCTCCCCTCGGCCCCGCTTGCAGCCGCCGCCGAAGTCATCATTACCTACAGTCAGGGTTTAAGGAGTTTGGTCCGCCAGGTGTTCCGAGGGAAGGCGCAATTCGCCGCGATAGGCCTCATGGCCGCGCTTTGCGCATGCCGCGCCTCAGACCG
>NZ_DATELG010000160.1:0-3667 GCF_035276905.1 Phenylobacterium sp.
AGCCCAGCCCCGCCAAGGCGCTGACGATCTCGCGCACCTTCGACGGAGCCCTGAGCCTCAAGCAGCTGGAAGAGAAGATCCGCGACGACACCGTCGCCGCCGACGGCCGCATCGAGGGCTCGCTGTACGAGAGCGCCCAGAAGCTTGGGGCCACGCCGACCATCACCGCCCAGGTGGTCAAGCTGTTCGCCCACAAGCTGGACTTCCAGCGCGACATCCAACCCGGCGACGACTTCAAGCTGGTGTTCGACCGCAAGATCACCGAGAGCGGCAAGACCGTCGAGGTCGGCGACCTACGCTATGCCGAGCTGCACGGAGTGAAGTTCTACCGCTTCGAGCGGCCGCAGGGCGACGTCGAGTACTTCGACCAGTTCGGCAAGAACATCAAAGGGTTCCTGCTTCGCACCCCTGTCGACGGCGCGCGCATCACCTCCCTCTTCGGCCTGCGCCGGCATCCGATCCTGGGCTACACCCGCGCCCACCAGGGGATCGACTTCGGCGCCGGCGCGGGCACGCCGATCCTGGCCGCGGGCGACGGGGTGGTGGCCGAGGCCGGGCGCAAGGGCGGCTACGGCAACTGGCTGCGCATCCACCACGACGGGACCTGGGACACCGGCTACGGCCACATCTCGCGCTTCGCGCCGGGCGTCCGCCCCGGGGTGCGCGTCCGCCAGGGCCAGGTGGTGGCCTATGTCGGGGCCACCGGCCTGGCGACCGGGCCGCACCTGCACTACGAGATCTTCCGCCGCGGCGAGCGGGTGAACCCGCTGAGCGCCAAGGTCCCGCAAGGCACGGTGCTCGCCGGCCGCGAACTGAAGCGCTTCAGGGCGGAGAAGGCCGAAGTCGACGCCCTGCTCGCGGCGCAGGCGAAGCCTGAGACGCTTGCGATGGATGACAGCGGCCAAGCGCTGCGTCGGTAGGACCTACGCACGGCGCTTTTGACCGCGATCAAGGCCGTTGTACAAAAACGGATTAGGCCATCCTTGCCGCTCGCCATCCGGGTGGGTCGTCGCGCGACATCTTCCCGCCCCTGCCCGGACTGCGGCGGCAGGGAGAACGGCCATGCCGCAAGCGCGCAACCGGGTCGTCCAGATCAGGGACTTCGGCGGCCCTGAGCACCTGCAGGTGGTGGAAGCGCCGATGCCGATGGCGGCGCCGGGCGAGGTCCGCGTCCGCGTCCTCGCCTCGAGCCTGGTCTACACCGACGTGGTGATCCGCCGTCACCTTTATCCCCAGACCGTAGGCCTGCGTCCGCCCTTCACGCTCGGCTACGACGTGGTTGGGGTCATCGACCAACTGGGCGAGGGAGTGACCGGCTTCCGGATCGGCGATCGCGTCGCCGACATGACGGTCATCGGTTCCAACGCGGCCTACCGCACTCTGCGCGCCAAGGACCTGACCGTCGTCCCGGCCGGGGTCGACGCCGCCGAGGCCGCGACCATGATCCTCAGTTGGACGACGGCCTACCAACTGCTGCACCGCCTGGCGAGGGTCCGGCGTGGCCAGCAGGTCCTGGTCCAAGGCGCCGCTGGCGCAGTTGGACAAGCGCTGGTGACTCTGGGCAAGATGGCCGGCCTGGAGGTGTGGGGAACCGCCAGCGGTGAACAGGTCCCCCTCGTGCACGAGCTGGGCGCAACCGCGATCGACTACCAGCGGGAAGACTTCACGCAGGCGCTGCCTGGCGGCTTCGACATCGTGTTCGACGGCGTCGGCGAGCAGGGCGGCAGGCGCGCGCTCGCGGCCCTCAGGCGCGGCGGGCTGCTCTGCGCCTACGGCTACACCTCGGCAGTCCAGGGCCACCGCCGCCTGCCAGCCATCCTGGGAATGATGGCGCGCCTGCATCTTTCCGGATGGATCCGCGGCAAGCGTGTCCGCCTCTACTCGATCAACCTCATGCGGGCGCGGCGCCCGACCTGGTTCAAGGGCGATCTGGCGCTGCTGTTCCACCTGCTGGAGACCGGCGCCGTTCGGCCCCGCGTGGCCGAGAGGCTCGCCTTCGGGCAGGTCGCCGACGCACACCGCCGCCTCGAGGCGGGCGGTCTCCAGGGCAAGCTCGTCCTGTGCCCTGATCTTCCGGAGCTGCCGGGCGGCCGGGCGACGCCGGAAACGGTGGCGGCGCAGGCCGGCGAAGCGCTATCCCCAGGCTGGCGCCCGCGGCGTCCCTGCGGTTAGGTTTCCGTTCCGCAAACGGAAACAGTCCCCTTGGCCAGAAGCCTCACCAGCCAATACGCCGAGCTCACGCGCCAGCGCCTCGCCGCCCTGCCGGCCGAGCCGTCGCCGGAGGAGCTGAACGAGGTGCTGCGCACGCTTGGCCGCTGGCGCTCGCGGATGCTGGCCAACACCTTCCTGGCGCGTGAAGGCGCGCGCGTGCGCGGCGGCCTGTTCGCCGGTATGGAGTACGTCAGCGAGGCCACCGAAGGCGCGCTGATCCCGCGCCTGCTCGGCACCTACGAATCCGAGCTGCATCCCTACTTCAAGGCCTTCGCCGAGGCCGGCGTCGAGACGGTGATCGATGTCGGCTGCGCCGAGGGCTATTATGCGGTCGGCCTGGCGCGGCTGATGCCGCAGGCGAGCGTGCACGCCTTCGACATCGACGAGGCGGCGCGCACGGCCTGCGCCGAGCTCGCCGCCAAGAACGCCGTGGCGGACCGCGTCCGCATCGGCGGCGCCTTCGCGCCCGAGGGCTTCGAGGCCTTCGCCGGCCGCAAGGTGCTGGTGATGGTCGACGCCGAGGGCGCCGAGCTCGACATCCTGCGGCCTGACCTCTCGCCCGCGCTCGCCGGCATGAGCCTCGTCGTCGAGACCCACGACGTCTATCGCCGCGGCGTCATGGAGGAGCTGGTCCGCCGCTTCGCCCCGACCCACCAGATCGTCGCGGTCCGCCAGCAGCCCAAGGCCTTCGACATGCCCGAATGGCTGCGGGCGCTGCCGCACCTCGACCAGCTGCTGGCGGTCTGGGAATGGCGTCTGGGGCCCACACCCTGGCTGGTGATGCGGCCGAAGGGCTGATCCGCCCGCCCCTCCAAAAGCAGTCGACAGGGCGCGCGCCTCGCCGCATGAGAAGGCCTATCGCGGGGGACGGATGGACGAAAGCCGGCGCACAGCAAGCGAAGTCCCCGGGACCGCCAGGGCCGGCAAGGCCGGAGAAGTCTTCCTCGCGTTCCTGCAGCAGGGCTTCACCGCATTCGGCGGGCCGGTCGCGCACCTCGGCTACTTCCGGCGCGAGTTCGTCGAGCGGCGCGGCTGGGTGAGCGAGGGCGCCTTCGCCGATCTGCTGGCGCTCGCCCAGTTCCTTCCCGGCCCGGCCTCGAGCCAGCTGGCGATGGCCATCGGCCAGCGCCGAGCCGGCGCGGCGGGCCTGTTGGCCGCCTGGATCGGCTTCACCCTGCCGGCCGCCCTGGCGATGATCCTCCTGTCCTACCTGACGCCGTTGCTCAGCGCGACCTGGGGCGGGGGATGGCGGCACGGGCTGAAGGTCGCCGCCGCGGCGATCGTCGCCCAGGCCCTGCTCGCCATGGCCCGCAGCCTGGCGCGCGGCCCGATCCGCGCGGGCATGGCGATCGGCGCCGCCGCCGGCCTGCTCTTCGGCCACGGCGGCCCGGTCGCGCAGCTCTTCGTCATCCTGGCCGGCGCGGCCTTCGGCTCCCTGATCGCCGCACCGCCGCTG
>NZ_DATELG010000161.1:0-4199 GCF_035276905.1 Phenylobacterium sp.
TGGCCCCGAAGCTCCGCACGGAACGCATCGAACTCCGCGTCCAAGGCGGCCCACGCCTGCGGCAGGCGCTTACGAGCTTCCTTGTAGTCCGGTGTGCCCAGGGCGCGAGTGACTTCCGTCTGTCCCCACGCTTCCACGAGATCAGCGGGAACACGGCGGCGCAAAGACCACCGCGTTCCGCGCTGTTTGAGGCCGGTCAACATGTCCTTCTCCGACGTGCGCTGTGTAGCAGTCACGCGGGACACGGGCAGTTTCTAAGCCCCTGACTTTCCTAGTTTCCTAGCGTTTTCAGCGCTAGTTGCGGGCCTGATCAACGAGCTTGTTCTTGCTGATCCAGGGCATCATGGCGCGCAGGCGCTGGCCGACTTCCTCGATCTGGTGCTCGGAGGCCCGCCGGCGGGTCGCCTTGAACGACGGCTGGCCGGCCTGGTTCTCCAGCATGAAGTCGCGGACGAAGCGGCCGGACTGGATGTCCTCCAGCACGCGCTTCATCTCGGCCTTGGTCTCCGCCGTGACGATCCGCGGGCCGGTCACGTACTCGCCGTACTCGGCGGTGTTGGAGATCGAGTAGTTCATGTTGGCGATGCCGCCCTCATAGATGAGGTCGACGATCAGCTTCACCTCGTGCAGGCACTCGAAATAGGCCATCTCCGGCGCATAGCCCGCCTCGACCAGGGTCTCGAAGCCGGCGCGGATCAGCTCGACCAGGCCGCCGCAGAGCACCGCCTGCTCGCCGAACAGGTCGGTCTCGCACTCTTCGCGGAAGTTGGTCTCGATGACGCCCGAGCGGCCGCCGCCGATCGCCGAGGCGTAGGCCAGGCCGAGGTCCATGGCGCCGCCGGTGGCGTTCTGGTGGATGGCGATCAGGCACGGCACGCCGCCGCCCTTCTGGTACTCGCCGCGCACCGTATGGCCGGGGCCCTTCGGCGCGACCATCAGCACGTCGACGGTCGCCTTCGGCTCGATCAGGCCGAAGTGAACGTTCAGGCCGTGGGCGAACAGCAGGGCCGCGCCGTCGCGCAGGTTGTCGTGGATCTCGTTCTTGTAGATCGCGGCCTGGTGCTCGTCGGGCGCCAGGATCATCAGGGCGTCGGCCCATTTGGCGGCGTCGGCGACGCTCATCACCTTCAGGCCGTCGGCTTCCACCTTCTTGGCGGTGGCCGAGCCGGGCTTCAGGGCGACGGCGACGTTCTTCACGCCGGAGTCGACGAGGTTCAGCGCGTGCGCGCGGCCCTGGGAGCCATAGCCTACGACGGCGATCTTCTTGTCCAGGATGCGGGAAATGTCGGCGTCGCGGTCGTAGTAGACGCGCATGATTGTTCTCCTGAACCGAAGGAAAGGCCGCGCGGCTGCGTAACGCGCGCGCGGCAAAGCGCGGGCTCTGAAGCGGTTTTTTGCCTGAAGGTCAAGGGCGTGGCGCGTCGCGGGGTCCGGCGACGGTCGCCTGTGGCCGCAAAGCATGGCAGTTGAAGCGCCGATGATCGAGGTCACGCCCGCCATCGCGCTCGCCGAGAGCGAGCTGATCTGGAAAGCGGTCCGCGCCTCGGGACCGGGGGGTCAGCACGTCAACAAGACCTCGACCGCGGTCGAGCTGCGCTTCGACGTGCGCGCCTCGCCCTCGCTGCCGGAGCCGGTGCGCGCCAGGCTCTACCACCTGGCCGGCTCGCGCCTGACCCAGGACGGGGTGCTGGTGATCACCGCCCAGGGCTTCCGCTCGCAGGAGATGAACCGCGCCGAGGCCATCGAACGGCTGGTCGCGCTGATCCGCAAGGCCGCCGAACCGCCGCCCCCGCCGCGCAAGAAGACGCGGCCGACGCTTGCGTCGAAAAAGCGCCGTCTCGAAGGCAAGGCCCGCCGCGGCGGCGTCAAGGCGATGCGGGGCAGGCCAAGCGTTGATTAACGGTTCGCCATCGCGGCGCCTCAAATCCGGTTTTTCGAGAGCCGCAGATGCTCCTATGGTGAAGCCCATGTCGCGCGCCACGATATTTCCCGTTCTCGCCGCAGCCGCAGCCGCCGCGCTGGCCGCCTGCACGCCCACCCTCGGCCCCTCGCCGCCCTCCGGCTATGGTCCCTCGTCCGGCTCGGCCTTCCGCGCTGCGGATTTCGCCTGGTCGACCGAGTCCGGGCGCGGCGGCATCTCCGGCCAGGTCGCCTTCCACCAGGGCAAGACCCGCTACAGCTGCGCCCACGCCACCGTCATCCTGACGCCGGAGACGCCCTGGACGCGACGGCGGATGAAGATCCTCTACGGCTCGACGGAGAGCGCCGCGGAGCCGGCCGAGGCGGTGCGGGCGCGCACGCCGTCGGCGCCCTCCGGCGACTATTCCGCCTTCGTCCGGCGCACCACCTGCGACGGCTCCAGCCGCTTCACCTTCGGCGGCCTGCCGGACGGCGCCTGGTACGCGATCACCATCGCCAAGCCGCCCGGCGGCGGCGAAGGCCTGGCCCTGATGAAGCGCGTCACCACCACCGCCGGGAAGATGACGCCGCTGGCGTTCTGACGGACCCTCCGGGCCAAGCTCCGCGTTGGACGCTGCAGAAGCAGAAGCGCGGAGATTCCAGGATGCGGGGGACCTTGATGGCCGGAGCGCTGGTCCTCGCACTCGCCAGCGCGGCCCAGGCCCAGCCCTCCGGCTATTATCCGGGCCGCGGCGCGGACTACGCCTACCGCTACGAGCCGCCGAAGGCCTACGGCTACGACGGGCGCTACACGCCCTACAGCTACGGCGACGGCTACGACGGCTTCAACGGCAGGACGCTGCCTGGCGCGGCCCTGTCGCCCGACGTCCTGAGCCAGGCCCCCCAAGACCGCTTCGGCCCGGATCCCAACGGCATGGTCCGGCCCGACGGAGCGGTGATCAAATGCAAGCTGGTCAACCGCTACGACAGCGACTACGGCCGCTATATGACCCGGCGCGAGTGCTGGTAGGGGAGGGAGAGAAGGGCCTCCCGCCGTCCGGGAAGCCCTCTCCTTTCACGCCTCAGTGCACCTTGGCCCGGCCGATGGCCAGGCCGTCGCCGGTGGCGCCGACCTCGATGACCTGGCCGTCCTCCAGGTCGCCCGCCAGCAGTTTGCGGGCGATCGGGTCGACCAGCTCCTTCTGGATCACCCGCTTCAAGGGCCTGGCCCCATAGACCGGGTCGTAGCCGCGCTCGGCGAGCCAGTGCTGGGCCGCGTCGTCGAGCGACAGCGTCATGCGCCGGTCGGCCAGCAGCTTCTCCACCCGCTTCAGCTGGATGCGGACGATGTTGCCCATCTCCGAGCGGCCCAGCCGCTTGAAGAGGATGATCTCGTCGATCCGGTTGAGGAACTCGGGCCGGAAGTGCTTGCGCACCACGTCCATGACCAAGGGCCTCGCCGTCTCCACGTCGTCGCCGTCCGCCAGGTTGGCCAGATACTCCGACCCCAGGTTCGAGGTCATGATGATCAGGGTGTTGCGGAAGTCGACGGTGCGGCCCTGGCCGTCCGTGAGGCGACCGTCGTCCAGCACCTGCAGGAGCACGTTGAAGACGTCGGGGTGCGCCTTCTCGACCTCGTCGAACAGCACGACCTGATAGGGCCGGCGCCGCACGCTCTCGGTCAACGCCCCGCCTTCGTCATAGCCGACGTAGCCCGGAGGCGCGCCGATCATCCGGCTGACCGAGTGCTTCTCCATGTACTCGCTCATGTCGAGGCGGGTCACGGCGGACTCGTCGTCGAACAGGAACTCGGCGAGCGCCTTGGTAAGCTCGGTCTTGCCGACGCCAGTGGGCCCCAGGAACAGGAACGAGCCGATCGGCCGGCTCGGGTCCTTCAGGCCCGCCCGCGCGCGCCGCACGGCGTCGGAGACGGCGACCAGCGCTTCCTCCTGGCCGACCACCCGCTCGCGCAGGGCGGTCTCCATCTGGAGCAGCTTCTCGCGCTCGCCCTCGAGCATCTTCTCGACCGGCACCCCGGTCCAGCGCGAGACCACCGCGGCGATCTGCTCGGCGTCGACCACCTCGGGCGAAACGGCGTCCTTCTCGGCCTTGGACTCCTCCTCGGCCAGGCGCCTCTCCAGCGGCGGGATCTCGCCGTAGGCGATCTCCGAGGCGCGCTGCAGGTCGCCGCGGCGCTGGGCGGCGGCGAGCTCGGCGCGCAGCCGGTCCAGCGCCTCGCGGGCCTGGGCGGCCTGGCCGACCTTGTCCTTCTCCGCCTTCCAGCGCGCGGTCATCTCCGC
>NZ_DATELG010000162.1:0-55878 GCF_035276905.1 Phenylobacterium sp.
GTCGACGAAGCCCCCGCCCGGACCCTGGCGGCATGAGCGGAATCCCTGGCGGGATCATTCCGGAATAGGTGGCGGCATCAAATCGGAATGGGTGGCGGCATCATTCCGGAACGGGTGGCAGGATCAGGTCGGAATCCGCAGCGGGCCGGATCAGGCCGCGCGCGATCTCCTCAGGATCGTAGGCCGTGCCGTCGCCGAAAGCGTCGAGCGCCGCGTCGATCTCCTTGAAGCGGGCCTCGATCTCGGGTGGCAGCTCCTCCACCGCGTCCCACTGGCTGACCAGGGCGTCGTACTCCTCCGACAGCGCCGCGATCTGCGCCGTGTCCTCCTCCGAGCGCTCCACCGGGCGCGCATAGACCCGGCGCAGGCCGTGGCCGTGCGGATAGTCGAGGGCGGCGGTCGCCCACCGCCAGCCCTCGCGCTCGCGCACCTCGGCGCCGATCCCCTCCAGCTTCTCCAGCGCCAGCCGGTCGAGCAGCGCGGCGTCCTCGAACCAGCCCCCGCCGTCCTCGGTGAAGAGGTCCCGCAGGATCGTCCCGCCTGCCTCGGCGTAAGCCTCCACGCCGATGAACACGGCCCGCCGATCCTGGGCCGGGACCTTGGCTTCGGTCATGGCGCGCCGGATGCACGAGGCCGAACGGTTCCACGACAGCTGCTCATAGACCTGCTCCTGGCGCTCGTGGTCCTCGCTGACGGCGAAGGCCGTCATCTGCTCCAGGGTCAGGCCCCCGTCGCGGAACACAGCCATCAGCTTGGGCGAGACGGCGCCCAGCCGCAGCCGTTGCTTCACGACCTGGACGCTCTTGCCGAACCGGGCGGCGATCTCCTCGGCGTTCCGGCCGCGCTCCTCGGCCTCCCGCCGGAAGGCCTCGAACTCGTCGGCGGGTGCATGGCGAAGCGAGTGACGTTTTCGTCCAGGCTGATCTCGTGCGCGTCGTTGGCGAGGTCCACGATGCAGCGGACGGGCTCGGTCTTCCTTATCTCCTTGCGCTGGGCGCGCAGATTGAGGGCGAGGCGGCGGCCTTCGCCGATGGTGACGAGGAAGAAGCCGGTGGGCTCGCCATCCTCGCCGCGCTCGGGCTCCACTACGGGCGGCTGCAGCACGCCCTTGAACCGCATCGAGGCGGCCAGGGCCTCGATGTCGGCCTCCCCGTGGGGCGTCCTGCGGGCGTTGCGCGGGTGCTTCTTGAGCTTGTTGAGGGGGATTTCGAGCACCGCACCGGACTCGATCACAGTCTCGGTCGTCATGGTCCAGCTCCTTGGGTCAGGGTTGCAGGCGCAAAGCGCGCCTGCGGCCCTGCCCGTCGGCGAGACCGGGGGTGCAAGCGGAGGGGCGGCTTCGCGGGGAACCGGCTGCAGGGCCCTGACCGGCCCTGCGCACGTGGCCCCGGCGAAGGGACCGAAGCCGGGCGGAAGCCGCTCCGAAGCGCGCCAGGGGCGGACTAAGGCACGGCCGCGCGCCAGCGCGGCGCGAGAAATGGCTCGCGGCCTGCTTCGGACGAGCGTCTCCTCGTCCGAAAGATTTCGCGCGGATCGTCGGAAATCGCTGCGGCCCATAGCAAGTAAGCCTCGGCGTTCCCATCTGCACGGCAGCGCCATCGGGCGCGTGCCGCGACCGAAGCGGTCGATCGCCCCCGAGGGGCGCACGCATCCGAGATCCGAAATGTCCCCGCTCTTGGCAGCCTCCGCGCTCCGTGCCGTGACCGCGCTGCGCGTTCCCAAAACATCCTTCCGGTTTGATTGCAGGGAGAGACCATGACCCTCTCCCCACCAGACAACCTGGCGCGAGAGAACGCCTACCTGCGGCTCAGGAACGGCCAACTTCAAGACGACGTCACGGCGCTCAAGGCGGAAGTCGAGCGCCTGAGACAGATCGTGGAGCGTCTGCATGGCCGGACGCCCTTGAAGCCTCCCAATCCCCTCAGCGGGGGCCAGCAGCCATGAGCGGCGACCTGCCCGACAGCGTGCTGCGATCGAGGGAAGAGGACGTTCGATGCACAACATAGACATGCCCGCCGGCGCGACGATCCGGCTCACAGCGACGGCGGGCGCTGACGCCGGCGTCCATCGCTGGGCGGTTCAAGTACACGGCGCCGGCCCGGCGACCGCGACACCAGCCCGGCTGGCCTATGGTTCCCAAATCGGTGGCCAGGACCGTGACCAGCGCATCGACATACCTGTCCAGAACGTAGACTGCCGGCTCGAAGTCCGGGTTCAGCACGTCGCGGACGGCGGCGAATGGCGGGACGACAAGCTGACCGTCCTGGACGACACACCAAGCCGATTGGACCTCGGGTTCTTCGATCCCGCCCGGCCCTTCGCCGACTTGAACGGACTGCTGCTCAGCTTCGCATTTGGCAGACCTTCTCCTCAGACCTGAAAGGCGACAGCAATGGCCAAGGGCCAGAAGCGATCCAACCGAGAGCCGCGGAAGCCAAAGCAGGCGAAACCCAAGCCTGCGGCTGCGCCGCGCTCGTTCCTGGGACCTGCTCCGGGCGCGAAAGGGGCGCGTCCATGAGCCTTGCGTCCTGGTTCCGGAGCATCGCTCCAAGCGAGGCCGACATCAGGGCCGAGATCTGGAGCCTGGGCGCGCGTCATCACGGCCAACCGCTTGAAGGCGCCCTTGATGAACTGAAGGCGCCCGGTCTGCCGGCGGGGCGCGTCGTGCTGCTTCGCGCGTGCGTCTGGAAGCTCCAAGCTCGATGAGTGCGAAGAAGGAGCACAAACCCACGTCTCCGCCGCAGGCCGCCGGAATCGACCCGGATTACCCGCGGCTCCTCCAGGAACTGGAGGAGCGCCGCAGGTCGGCAGACGAGGTGATGCTCCGGAAGATGATCATTCCGCCCGATCCCCACGCGCCGTCGCGACGCGGCGCCGCGTAGGCGGGCGCGTGTGCGGCTGAACATCGTACATGAGACGACCTACCGCTACGCCCAGCAGGTCGGCTTCAATCCGCACCGGCTGATGCTGCGGCCCCGCGGCGGGCCGGACGTCCAAGTGCTAGCGCTGCAGGCCGCCGGCTGAAGTGACGTGGTCGCAGGACGTCTTCGGCAACCTGATCGCGACCGCGCGGTTCGGGGAGAGCGCCGCGGAGCTGGCGATCACCAGCGAGCTCATGGTCGAGGCCAGGGCCGACCCCTGGCCGTGTTCCGATCCCGCCCGGGCGCAATCCTTTCCCTATGAGCACTCCGCGGACGAACTCGCCGATCTGGGCGCCTTGCGGGCTACGCCGGAAGGGGGCTCGACCGTCAGGCTCTGGGCGCAAGGCTTCGTCCGCAGCCGACCGACCGACACGCTTGCCCTGCTGAAGGATGTGAACACTGGCGTCCGGGCCGCGGCGGCGTACCGGCAACGGGACGAAGAAGGGGGCCAGACCGGTGCGGAGACTCTCGACCTGGCCAGCGGGTCGTGCCGCGATCTTGCCGCGCTGTTCATCGAAGCGTAAGCGCTGTTGTCAGATCACGGCCGGCGCACCGGACCACGTCCCGGGCGCGCCGGAAGGCCGACATTTCGAACTGCCGGTGAGGCTGGAAGACCGCCGCCGTTTTCGACTGCGCCCAAGCTCGATAGAGTAGGACATCGCCATGTTGCGGGAAACCGTCAAATGCCGATGTACACCTTCCATCTCCGCAGGTTCGATGAAACCCCCGTCGCTTTGGAGATTGTCGATCTGCCACACGACGCGGCAACCTTGGCGAAGGCGGGCGAGCTTCTCGACGAACATCCAAGCTGCGACCACGTGGAGGTCTGGCTCGATGAGCACGCCGTAGTCGCTCGATACCGCGAGCAACCCGTAATACGGCCCGTTGAAGAGGTCGCGTTGGCCAGCCGTCGCGTGGATCAAGGCGCTTCGTCGCCCTCTCCGCCACAGCGTCCGCCGGTTGACTGACGCGGTAGCTGAAGAGATCCGCCGCGCTGGTCGGGCGAGCCCGTCGGCGCGCGTGGCGCGCCGATCCCACGCTCGGCTGGGCGCACGTCGTTAGCGCGCGGCCAGGAGCGACGACACCGCTGCCACTACCTGCGCCGGTGCGAGGGGCTTTTCGATCATCAGGCTGTCAGGCACCCCTTGCGTGTCCCATTGATCTCCGCTGTCGCCGGTCATGTAGACGACCGGCATGGCTGGGTTCAGTTCGCGCGCGCGCCGCCCGATTTCCCAACCGTTTGGCGCCGGACCAAGGTTCACGTCCGTCACCAGGGCCCGCGGGCATTCGGAGCAGTCATCCAGAAACGACATGGCCTCGGCGCCGCTGAGAAGGAGGCGGACCTCATATCCTGCCTCAACGAGCGCAACTTCAAGGAGGTCTTGAACGAGGACTTCGTCCTCGACGACCAGCACGGTCATTGAAATGCGCATGGAAGGCGCCCTTGGGCGCGGGTTCAACCGGTGGAAGACCACGCCCGCTCGAAGCGTAAGGGCCCGGTGCGACCAAAGTTCCGCGGCCTCACCCAGCCGCGGGATCGAGCTCAGGCCGCTGCTGAGGGTTCGGAGCGATAGGCCCAGGGCAGGAGCCGATCGATCTCGCGCCGAGGATGGCCCTGGACGATGCAGGCGATTACGTCGGCCAGGTAGCCCTGGGGCTCGACAGGCCAGCACCGCCCAGTATTCGGCGCCGCCGTCGGAGCCGGCGAAGAGGTGGTTCTTGGCCCCGCGCCAGGGGCCGGATGACGCGTTCGACGACGTTGGAGTCGCCGCGCAGCGAACCGCGGCGGGGCGACACGGCCCCCGCCTGGTCGGACTCTGGCCGGAGCAGGGTGGATCGTCTTCGACCCCACGCACGCCCGTATCGGCGGCGCGGGCCTGATCCCCATCGCCGTAGGACGATGCAATGCGCAAATCATGCCGGTCGTCGGCAGCTATGTCGGCGCGCCGGGCGACCTGACCAGCATGGACGTGGAAGTGACGGTCTCGACCCCCTGACCTGGCCAGCACCTCGTCCTTAGCTGGAGGTGACCAGTTCGCTCTCGGGCACGCCGCCTTCCTCGACCCTGACGCCGAGGAACCGCATCGACCCGCCTGCGAAACTGATGTCCGAGACGCCCAGAGCCCGGTCGCGCTTCAGCAGACTGGCGTCTCCGTAGGTGAGCCGAAGCGTCATCCTTTCGCGCGCGAGACCATCCGCCTCAGCCTTCTCGATCTGTTCTCTGAAGCGAACGGCTGGAGGTCTGCGGCGTGACGGAGCGGATGGTTTCATGGGACGGGGTAGAAGCCGATTTCACCGCTGACGCGCACCTGGCAGGCGCGGCCGGAGTCCTGGATTTCGCGGACGCGACGGTTGGCGGCGGCCCTGGCGCCCTCTTGATCGCGGGACCGCCCAAACAGCTCGCCGTCAAGCTCGACCGCCCAAGCGCCTTCGTGTCGCAGGACGGTGAGCACCGCCCGGTCTGTGACCATTCGCATAGGGCTCTCTAACAGGTCCACGGGGAGGGAAAAGTTATTTATCAGAATTTCCTTGATTATGATGACCATCAAGCCCAATATCGTCCAATCGAATTTCGTTTCGGCTCGACAGACCTCCGAAAGAAATCTTGGATTTCACCTTCGGATTCGCCACGCGACCCTTTCCGAAAATTTGACCTCAAGGCCCATTTCGGGCGCGAGAACTCATGTCCGAAAAGGGACAATTTATGCAAACTGGCACTGTTAAGTGGTTCAATGGCCAAAAGGGCTTCGGCTTCATTCAGCCGGACACCGGCGGCACCGACGTATTCGTTCACATCTCCGCAGTGGAGCGGGCTGGCATGGCCTCTCTGCAAGAGGGCCAAAAGCTGGGCTTCGAGGTGGAGCGCGACGAGCGAAGCGGCAAGATGTCGGCAGGCAAGTTGCAGGTCGCTTGAGCCACGCCAGAGCGGTCCGCCTGGCGGATCGCTCATACGTCCGCGAGCGGGACGGGCGACCTTGGCGCGAGCCGCCCTGCTGTCAGGCGGAGCGCGCCCCGGCGAACAATGCAGGAGGCTGCCATGAACCCTGACCAGCAGCACCGTTGCACGGTGCAGGTCAAAAGCGACGGCGCTCCGTATCTGGCTTTCGAGCCGTCCAGCGGCGAACGCTCTTCCTTCAGCAATTCACTCTTCACGCTCGATCTGCGCCCCGGCGTCACGCTCGACAAGGCGAACGATCTCGCCGCGCAGATCAATGCGCAGCTCTGGGGCGTGAACACGACAATCTTCTAACGAGGGTCGGGTGCGCCCCTTGGGCGTCAAGCTGGACGACACGATTACGGTCCGGTCCGCCCCTGCCCCATCCAGGAGACGGCCCAATTCAGGCGGTTCGAGCGCGCAATCGGCGGCGGCGACGTCTACGTGAACGTCGAGCAGGTAACTTACGTGAACACGAACCGGGGAGATGGCGGGGGCACGCACATTCACTTCGGATCCGAGAGCAGCGGTGTTGTCGTTGTCGGCGTTCCGGAAGACATCATGAAAGCGCTTGGCGCGACAACCTGACAGCAGCGCCGCTCTATTCCTCAGAGCTTCACCAATCTGGCCGCCAGGGCGCCCGCAGAGGCGGGCATGTCGATGTTGAGCCTCAGGCGACGCCCGAGGCGATTGCCGGCTCCACCCGATCGGTTGCCAGGTGCATTTGCGCGGCGACCTTTCGCACCATCCCTCACGCGGCTGCGCCGCCAAAACGAAAGTATCTGATGACCGAACTTCAAGGAACCGGCTTCGCCGAACGGCTCACGGCAGCGGCGGACGCCAAACGCGCCATGCTGGCGAAATTCAAGCCGAGGGCTGCCGTCCCTGCGCCGGCGGGCCTCGACCGGGACGCTCAGCGGACGGCCGAGCTGCAGCGGGTCCGCGACGATCGCGCAACCGCGAAGGCGGCGAAGCGTCAGGCATTGGCCGACGCCGCAGAGGCCGCGCGCTTGGCGGATGAGTCGATCGCTGCGGCGGCGCTGGACGCCAAGCGCGGCGAGCGGAAGGAACGCAAAGCGCTCACCAAGGCGGAACAGAAGGTCAAGAGAGACGCGCGATATGCGGCCCGCAAGGCCCGCAGGTGATGCAGACCTTCAGGGCCTATCTGCAAGACGGCGACGGCGCGATTACCTGGGCGGCGTGGATCGACGCCGTCCACGTCGCGGAGGCGAAACTCATGGCGCAGGATCTTTGCGGCGCGGAGACGCCAACGGTCGACCTGTGGTCCCCCACTGACCGGCGCCTCACCGCCGTCTGCAAGCTCGATCCCGTCTGATCCCGACCCATGTGATCCGGCCCGCCCGACCCACATCGGCTGAGAACACGTTTGAAGGTGATCACCTGAGCGTTGAAGAGGTCCTTTGCGATGAACGACCTGTCCGAAATCGATCTTCATGCCCTGCAGATCCTGGCCGAGAAAAAGGCCGGTAACGCCGTTCCCTTTATCAACATCGCCGCCGCACGCCGGCTGGTCGACCTCGGCTGGGCCACCCGCAGCCACGAAGGCTGGGACATCACTCCGGAAGGCAGCGCCGCGCTCGCACGGCGTTCGCCGCTGGCTCAATAGGTCATCCCCGCCGTCATCGGCTCACCGCTCCTGTATCAGCGGGTGAACGAGCTGGAATTCCCAAGTTCGGTCCGACGCCAAGTGCGGCTCGCCGGTCGGCCCATGCCCCTGCTAGCAACAAGGAGACGTGGCGGGGTGCTCAGCCCGTGGCGTCAGTTTCCGGGCGCTAAGGGCGTTCACGGCGTGGAGGATGTTGAAAGCGAGCACCGAAAGAGCCGCTTCCGCCTTCACGCGTTGGACGACGCGCGCCCTGATCGACCAGTCGGCGCCGGGACGCGACGCCTCTAATCGGCCCAGGCGGTCGCGCGGGCCGTCGACGCGCGATGGCAGTCGCGCAAGGCCTCCGCCGAAGCCTCAACCGTCGGAACCCCTGCGTGCGGGGGGACGTTGGCCTGTCTGGAAACTATCATGACACACGACAGGTCTACGACCGCTCATGCGCAGGTTCTGCAGCGTCTCCGCGGCATTCTTACGCGGTACATCTCTTATACGATTACGTTCTCGACGAAGACGTTCCCCCCTCGTTTCTCGATATTCTAAGTCGGGCCGCCAATCGGCCAGGACAAGCACATCAGAGACTAGAGCCGCGGCGTCCTCACTGACCGATGTTGTTGGTGCGAGGCCAGGCATGACTCCAACGCCCGATTTCGCAGACCTCGAACAGCGGACGCTGGCCACGGAGCGCCTGCTCGGAACCTTGATCGCCCTGTTGTCCGCTCGCGACCCGCGTCTCCTCGAGGGGCTTCAGGCGGTGTTCGCCAACCCGGACTTTGCGTCGGACGACGCCGGCCGGGCAGCCTCGGAGACCTGGAGACGGATCCGGAGCGAGTTGATGGATACGAGCGGCCTCATCAAGAGCCTCGGCGGCCTCTCCGGCAACTAGGCTTGGCTCAGCGCTCGCTCCGCGCCCTGGTCCGCCGACCTAAGCATCGATCTCGCGCCACTCCGTTCACCACGAGAAGGCGTGCGCAAGCCCAGCTGAAGCCAGGAACTTGATCCTCGTTGGCCCGCTCTCCCCGCGTCAGGCGACATCGGCCCAGCACGCTGCAAGGGTGGTGGCGTCCATTTCCCGGGGCCCGCGTGACGCCGCTTCCTTACACGCTCAGTCTGCTCGGCATCGGTCTAGTGGTGCTGTTGGCGGTCTGGCTGCCACTTGCGCTGCGACGCCTGCCTTTGACGCTGGCGATTGTCTTCGTCGGCCTGGGGGCCGCCGTCTTCAGCCTTGGCTGGCTCGAGATCAGACCCGATCCCAGGACCTACCCGACCCTCACTGAGCGGCTCACCGAGCTTGTGCTGATCATCGCTCTCATGGGAGCCGGTCTGAAGCTGGACCGCCCGCTGGGATGGCGTCGATGGGAGACGACCTGGCGGCTGCTCGGCGTGGCGATGCCGCTCACGATCGCTGCGGTCGGGGTCGCGGCCTACTACGGCCTCGGCTTTTCCCTGGCGATGGCCCTGCTTCTCGGGGCCGCCCTCGCGCCTACCGACCCCGTGCTGGCGTCAGACATCCAGGTGGGATCTCCGGGCTCCGGCCAGGGCGACGAGGTGCGCTTCGCGCTCACATCGGAGGCCGGGCTCAACGATGGGCTTGCGTTTCCTTTCGTCCATCTCGCCATCGCGCTCGCCGCCGGGGCCGCAATGTCGGTCGAAGCGCCCGCCGCAATTTCTGATCTCTGGCGCTGGCTGATCATCGACGTGGTTTGGCGCACGGGGGCCGGCGTCGGAGTCGGCTGGCTCGTCGGCCGCACCCTGGGGTGGTTGACCTTCGGCTCCGAACGGCGCCTTGCGAGCACGCGTGACGGGCTTGCGGCGCTCGGCGCCACGCTGGTGGCCTATGCCCTGACCGAGCTGGCGCATGGATACGGATTTCTTGCCGTCTTCGTCGCCGGCTTCACGTTGCGGACTCGAGAACGGGACCATCAATATCATCGGGCCCTGCACGAGGTGGCGGAGCAAATCGAGCGGCTCCTCATGGTCTCGCTGCTCGTTCTGTTCGGCGGGGCGCTCACTTCGGGTCTGCTTTCATCGCTTACCTGGCGCGATTTTCTCGTCGGCTTGGCCGTCATCCTGGTCATCCGCCCTGTCGCGGGCTGGCTGTCGATGGTCGGGGCGCCTCCGAAGTTTGGCGAGCGGCGACTCATTGCGTTCCTCGGCATCCGAGGGATCGGTTCGTTCTACTACGTCGCCTACGCGGTGAATCACGGCGCCTTCGGACTTAGCCACCAACTTTGGGCGATCACCGGGCTGGTGGTGCTGTTGTCGATCCTCCTCCACGGGATCACCGCCACGCCGCTGCTGCGCAGAATGGATGTTCGGTTGAGCGCCAAACGCGAGGGCGAAGTGCGCAATAGCGCGCCGCGATACAACCCACGGCCTGACGAACTCAGCCTCCGTTATCGTCGCAGATGGCCCTCGGAGCTCGCCCCAGCCCTCACCCGCCGGGCCTGAAGTGAAAGGTCAGCATTAACGCGGCGGGATCTGCGGCGGTGACGTTCGGCGCACCGAAACCGATGGCGACCCAGCCCCCGTGGTTCACAGCGACGTAGGGTTCGTCGGCCTCCCAGCCGCCGTTCGTTCGGTGGGCGGCCGAGATCCGGAGGATGCAGTCGACGTCCTGCTTGGGTATTTCGATGCGCTGCTCCGGCTCATCACGACCAACCGTGGAGCTGTAGTGCAATTTGGTCTGCCGCTTCTCCGGGTCCCAGGTGTCGACGCAGACGTCAACGAGCCAACAGTGGCTGCCGACCACGTCGGGCCAGGAGCTGGCGGTCAGCTCGACGCCGATCCCGGCGGGCAAGGCCACGGTCTTGATCGTTCCCTCGCCGACATCCAGCAACGCAGCAGCCTCGGGGGAGCGCGCCGCAAAGTCTTCCGCCCGGCCGGTGACGCGCGGTCCCGGCGGCGCCGTGCGTTTGCCGGGCGGGACGGCAGCTCCCCGCAGCATCGCATCGATCCGCTCCACCATGCGGTTGGCGTAGGTTGCGATGCTGACGACTTCGGTGTCCGCCGAGGCCGCCTGAGCGAACCGGTGTTTCAAGCGCTCCAGAAAGCGGGGCTCGGACTCGGCGATGTGCTCGATCAAACTGGCGAGCACCAGTTCATGCGCCGTGACCCGACCCTCAACATCTTCCCAAGGCTGGCCGGCGGCGGGTGTTGTCGGCCTCCCCGCGAGGTCATCGCTGTTGGTGGGATCGGTGGGTTGCGGCGGTGAGGGGCACATCGCGGACCTCGCTTTGACGCCTCCCCGCGAACGCATCATACGCCCATCGCCGGTCAGGCCCGCTCACTTCGTTGTAGAGACGTATTTCTGCAGGCCGCGCGGCGGCATCAGGCGACGCGACGATTCCCGGAACCATATGCCTCACGATGATTTCCACACGCGCCAGGAGGGGGCGGCGGCGGCCTGCCAAGGGCGCCGGCAGGTAGTCTGGCCGATGCTCATTCTGCGAGCTTCGCGGCTTTCCGTTACGAGGCGCCTTGGCGCCTAAGACCGCCAAGGCCCCGCATTGGGACTAAGGTCATGACGGTCGAAAGAACCAACCCAACACCCAACCCCGCCGCCGATGAGGAGCGGACAGCGCGGGAACGCCAAACGCAACGGTGGGAAAACGAAGGGGGGTCCAGTCGAACCTCCTCTCGCAAGGTGAACACGCCGCCCGCAGCTTCAGACAGGCCAAAGGCGCCCCGCGTTCATCATTTCGGAGAAGGCCAGACAGAGCGGACCATAACTCAGGACGAGCAGGACCGTCTGGCCCAACGAAGCGACAAGAGGCGCGGAGGCCCCTATGCCCGTTGAGAACACGGACCTCGAACGCCGGGTTCTGGCGCATGAGCAGATCCTGCAGGAGCTGATGGCGCAGCTCGCGGAAGACCACCCCCACTTTCTGGACCGGATGCGCGAGCGGTTCGCCGGCGCCCGGCGCGGCGCACATGAGCAGGACTATTTCGAGACAGCAGACTATGCCGAGGTCTTCATCCACGAGGTCCTGCGCCTGGGTCGCGGGCACGGCGAAAAGCGCGCCGTCTCGCCGGCCGCCGAGGACACCTACTCTCCCCCGCCGGCGCGGGCGACCGACCTTCCCGTTGTTATCCGCTGCGCCTATCGGGGCGGAGTCTGGCACGTGACGCGCGAGGACGCCTTCTTGGGCGACTATATGGAGCAGGAACCGGCGCGCACGGCGGCGGCGCAGGCGGCGCGCGAGGTCGAGCGTCAAGGACGTCGTGCAGAGGTGATCTTCGACGATGGCCGGTAGGCTAGTCTTCTCGAGTCACAACCAGCTTGGCGCAAGCTGCACAGCACGAATAACCGCTTTGCGCGGCAAAATGATCGCCCTCGAGCGCGTTTAGCGCTCCGCATTCTGCCGCGCAGAACGAGCGGACCCGGATTTATCTTCGCTTGCTCCTGGCTGTTTCGCCCGTTCGGGCCCACATCCTAAGAGCGCCGTCGGTCGTGTGCCGCCAGCCAAGCGGTCGATCGCACCCGACGTGGCGCAGTCCAGAGACGGACATGCTCACCCTCTCCGTAGCGGTCGAGGTCAGCGCGCAAGCCGCACGAGCCTCGACGCGTGTTCACTCCGATCTGAGGCGCTCACCGTGACCGCCGCCCCGATCCCCGACCTTGGTCGCGAGAACGCCTATCTGAGGCAGCGCAATGCTCAGCTGGAGGAAGACGTGCTGGCGCTCGCTGCAGAAGCCGAGCGTCTGCGACAGATCGTCGAGCGCCTCCACGGCCGAACGGCGGCGCGGCCGCCCAACCCGCTCAGCGGAGGCCAGTAGCTGCGATGCTGAAAAGTGAATTCAGAGCCGACCTCTACCGCGAGAAGGCTTCACACGCGATCTGGCTCGCCAAGACCTGCGGGCTGCCGCAGGTGCGCGACAAGCACGAGCACGCCGCCTCCGCTTGGCTCGAGCTCGCGCGGAGGGAGGATCAACGCAGCGTCGTGGCTCGCCGGCTGGCGGCTGGCGCGCCCGTCAAGCGGACCGCGCCGCCTCGGCCTCAACCGGCGAGGCTTGCCAGTGCGTAGCCTGGATCTGCCGGTGGGCTCTCGCATAAGGCTTATCGCGACGGCGCGCGCCGGAACGGACCTTCACCATTGGGATGTCCTCGTCATGACAGCGGGAGAAGCAGGCGCGGCGCCTCGCCTGGCGTTCAGCTCTCAAATCGGCGAGCACGACCTCGACCAAAGGATCGATATTCCGCCACAGGACGCCGACTGCAGGGTCGAGATCCGCTCGCGCCACTCCGGACGAGATGGATGGAACGACGACCGATGCACGGTCCAGGAGGATACTCCCGACGAACTGCGGATCGGGTTCTGCAATCCGGCCAGGCCAGGCTCCCGCGCGGACGACCTCGTGTTGAGCTTTTCGATAGGGGGCCCGCCCCGGGCGTCCGACAAGGAGCCAGACGATGGCCAAGGGCCAGAAGCGATCTAATCGCGAACCGCGCAAGCCCAAGCAGGCTGCGCCCAAGCCCGCGGCCACCCAGCCGCGTTCATTCCTGGACGTCGCGACGACGAAGGGAGCAAAAGAGCCCCTGAGCCGCAAGAGGACCCCGTGAGCGCCCCGGGCCGAGTTGCAGCGCGTCTGCGTCCGCAAGCTGCGACGCCGATGAAAACGCCTGCCGCCCCGCCCGCTTCCGCACCGCCCGAGCCCGCGAAAACCTATGCCGAGCTGCTCGCGGAGTATGAAGCGCGCCGCCGCGCCACGGATGACCTTCTCCTTGGCAAGATGATGCACCCGCGCGACCCGATGAATCCCGCCTAGACGCGGCCTTGGCGCGCCGCGTCCCGCCCGTCACTCGCAATGAGGACCACCGAGATGAAGTTTCGCAAAAAACCTGTCGTGGTCGAAGCGCGCCGCTTCACGGGGCAATTCGACAGCGACATGATTGAGCGTTGGATGGGCCTCCCTGCGAGCTCTTACACAGCCAATGGCGCCGATCGACCTCTGCTTGCCATTCCCACACGGCAGGGCTTGCTCGACGTTATGCCCGGCGATTGGATCATTCAGACTGGCGACGGCCAGTTTTACCCCTGCAAGCCCGACGCCTTCACGGCGTCCTACGAGCAGGTGGAGGACGAGTGAGGCGGAACCACAGACATAGGGTCGTGCAGGGGGCGGACTGAGCCTGCGTTCGAGCGGCGTGAACATCTCAGCCGACGCCATCGCCGACCTGAAGCAGCAGATCCTTGAATTCGATGCGCTGATCGCCGCCGACGAGGCTGAAAATCGCGACGCGTAAAGCGGGACTAGGAATCGCTCGCGCTTAACGATCCGCCGACCGGCGAGGCTGACGTATCCGTCAGGCAGATCATGGCCTCTGCCGGGTCTTGAACGACGCCAATCCCGCCAGCGCCTTTGATTGCGCGGAGGCCTTCGGCTCCATCGCTATCGCGGCCGGTGAGCACGACTGCGATGACACGCGGGCCGAAAGTCCGGGCCGCCGACTCGAAGAGCGGATCAGCCGCGGGCCTGTGGAAGTGGACCTTGGGACCCGTATCGAGCATGCACTTGCCAGGGGGCTTCACGGTGAGGTGACGGTCCGCGGGCGCCAGATATACGTGCCCACGTTCGACGGGCTCGCCCTGCGAAGCGTAGGACACCGGGAGCGGCGTACACGCCCCGATGATCTCGTCCAGGAGCCCTGGGCTTTGTGGATGCGTGTGAAGTACGACGAGCAAGGCGGCGTCGAAACGTGCAGGCAGCGCTGCGGCCAGGTCGCGGATGGCGGCCAGGCCGCCAAGGGAGGCTGCAAGAACGACGATGTCGCGGCGTTGATCCACGTCGCGGCTAACGATCTTCGACCGCGGTCGATCCTTCTGTACTCCACCCCGACCCGAACGGAGCGTCTGATGCTGGCCCGCGGCGGCGGCAGGCGACCGCCCGCCCGAGCTTTTGCACGGCCTGTAGGGGCTGCCCCTTCGGAAGAGCTCGGACGAGACGGCGGCTCGACCGCAGGGAAGTTCCCCTCTGGTTTTCAGTTATTTCAGCTAGACTGCCTGCGACCTATCTTCGGTTCGGAGGTTTGCCATGGCCGCTCACGCCCTGCACTTCGTCTCGCTCTCCGGGCAGAACCGCGGAAAAGTCGAGCAGCTCCCACGGCTGGCGGACGCCGAGGTGGTCGAGATGCACGTACGCACCAAGGCCGGAGACGACCGGACCGTCACCGTGCCGCACGCCGCCGTCGCCCTGATCGAGACGATGTTCGCCTCGCTCTCGCGGGGCGAACGGGTCGCCGTGCTGTCCGAGGACGCGGAAATCACGCCGAATGAAGCGGCGGTGATCCTGGGCATTTCGCGGCCTCTCGTGGTCCATCGCATGGACATCGGCGACCTGCCGTTCCGGTATGTGGGCAAGCACCGGCGCGCCCGTCTCGCCGATGTGCTGGCGCTCAAGGCGAAGCTCGACGAGCAAAGGTCCGCCGTAAAGGCGCTGGCCCAGGACACCCACGACCTGGCGAAGACCTATGGTGTCTAGCCCGCCGGTCTCGGTCTACGACGCCTGCCTCTCCGTCCACGTCACAGCATCGCTCGCGGCTCCGCACAAACTGGACAAACGGGACGTTTTGCACTACATCGGCTTGTGACTGGAAAGGAACGCCCATGTCCGCCGCGTCCGCTCGCCGATCGACCGCAACGCCGAAGCTCGCCAGCCCGGCAGCGTCCGAGATGATCGGGATCTTCGCCAAGCGCAATCCGCAGACCAGCCGCGAGCAGGTCGAGGCGATGGGCAAGCTCGTCGCCGAATTCGGCGCGGCGGCGGCGAAGCTCTCGCCGGCCGCGCGGCGCCGGCTCGTCGCTCGCAAGGCCGAGCTGGGCAAGCTGATCGCCGAGATCGTCGCCGAACCCGAAGTGGCGCCCGAGCCCCTGAAGCTCGCCCCGAAGGCGGCGCCGGAAGTCAGCCAGGGGGAAGGGCTGGGCCCGCTCGTTTCGGCGGCCGACGGGCGGGAACGGCTGGCGGCTTATGCGACCCCGCTGAAGGTCGAGGCCTGGGCGGGGCCTTTGGCGGGCGCGACCGAACTGGAGCGTGAACACGGGGTCGCCCGCTCGACCCTCCATGCCTGGCAAAAGCAGGGGGCCGTCATCGGCCTGCTGGTGGGCGTTCGCAAGCACGCCTTCCCGGTCGAGCAATTCATCGACGGCCGTCCCGTCGCCGGTCTGGCTCGCGTGCTCGAGACGATTGGCGATCCCCGCATCGCCTGGCTCTGGCTGCGCGAGCCGAACCCCGCCCTGGCCGGCGCCTCACCTCTGGCGCGCCTCAAGGCTGGCGCGGTCGATAGCGTGATCGAGGTCGCGCAATCGAACTTCGCGCGAGGGTGAGGCTCGATCCAGCCATCCTGGCGGATCTCGCGGTCGCCTTCACGCCGAAGAGCTACGTGCGGGTGACGCCGTTGGCCCACGCCGCGACGCCGCTGGGCGCCGGATACGGCGTCAGCCGGTTTGCAAGTCCGACAAAGGCCTTCAAGGTGATCTACCTGGGCCAGGATCTGACCACCAGCGTCGCCGAAACCATTGTCCGCGATCGTTTTCAGGGGAAAGCCCAGCGCCGGCTGATGCTGGGCGAAGTCGACCACTGGGGCGCCACTGAAGTCAGCGCCACGACGCCGCTGACCCTCGTCGACCTCAGGACGACGGGCCTCGTGCGGCTGGGCGTCTCGACGGAGGCGGCGCGGGGCAAGGCGCAAGGTCAGGGACGCAAGCTCAGCCAGGCTGTTCACGATCAAACCGACGCGGACGGGCTGCTCTACCTGTCGCGCCTCACGGGCCGGACCTGCGTCTGCGTGTACGAGCGCGCCTTGCCCGGGCCCCTGGTCGCATCACCCGTCATGGAGGTCGCGCGGCTGGCCGGATTTGTGGGCGCGGTGCAGGCCCTCAATGTGAGCCTCATCACCTCGGCCTCGTAGGCATGCCAGGCTTCGCCGCGCCCGCGGGAACCAGCTTAGGGGAGGCCTAGCCAGCGGTTCCGGCAAACCACTTGTTACAAATCCTCGGAAATAGTCCACAATTGCCGAGGATTTGGAACAGCATTCTTGGAAGCCCGCCAGCATAAGGATCGCGCCATCGCGGTCGCCCGTGAGCGTGGGATCGCGCGCAGCGTCGACTTCGATAAAGCCGGCGTCCCGCGAGTCTATCTCCAGCGTCTCATGCGAGAAGGCGCCCTGCAACGGATCGGACGCGGGCTCTACAAGCTCAGCGACGCTCCGTCCGGTGCCGCCTCCAGCCTGGCGGAGGCGTGGCGAATCCAGCCGAAGGGGTGATCGGCCTGCTGTCGGCCCTGCAATTCCATGAGCTGACCACGCAAACACCCCACGCCGTCTGGATGCTGCTCGAACCAAAAGACTGGGCGCCGGTGAATCCCGCCGTGCAGATCAGGGTCTTCCGCGCCAGCGCGGCCTCGCTGCGCGCCGGGATTCAGGTCCATACGATCGACAGCGTGCCCGTGCCGATCACCGCGCCCGCGAAAACCGTGGCGGACTGCTTCAAGTACCGCAACAAGATCGGTGTCGACGTCGCCGTGGAGGCGCTGAGGGACCTGCTGGCCAGGTCCCGGCGCGCCTCCATCGACGATCTCTGGCGCCATGCCGAAGTGGACCGCGTGCAGACCGTGATCCGGCCCTATCTGGAAGCGCTGGCGTGACAAGGATGCCGGCCGGCTTGGCCGCAGCGGTCAGAGGTAGTCGTCGAGGAAGCCGAGATCGCGCAGCTCCTGCTCGTCCGGATCGGGCTTGCCGCGCTTTGGCTTGGCCAGGATCGCGGCATGATCTTCGAGGTCGGCCATGTTTCCGACCGAGAACGGGTCCAACTCCTCGACGTAGTCCCGCGCCCAGTCCAACCACTTGCTAAGGGCGCCAGAAGGGGCTGAGGCCAGATGCGCCTCCAGCGCGTCGAGGAAGTCGTGAATGCGGCGGGCCTCGTGCCAATTCTCCGTCATCGAACGAAGTCGGGCCGGCCGTTCCTCGGCCTCCAAATCCCAGCGGTAGCGGGCCGCCATGCGGCGGCACTTCCGCTCCCATTCCTTATCCCACTGCTCCCGACGAACGCGTTCCTCGGCGATCTCCTGGGGCAGCCCTTCAAACCTGCGCACCAGGCGATCCACCTGGCGCTCCAGCGGCCGATCAGGGCGGTAGGTCCATCGCCGCGTCGGCGGAGGTCCCGTGAGGCGAGAAACGATGAGGGTCAGCCTGCCCGAGGGGACAAGCCTCGATTGCCAGGTCTCCTCACCGCGCCTGTAGCCGGGTTCGCCGCGGCGAACCCGGACCTGGGTCCGCCGAAGCGGTTCCTCGATGGTGAAGGAAAACGACTCGCCGCTAATGAAGATTTCCCCCTCCTCTGCGCGATGTCCCCGCGCTTCCAGCGCCTCGTACAGGGCGCTTTCCAACGTGAGTGCAGCCTGGGCCATCTTGTTGGATGGCCAGCCCCCGTCGGCGATGCGGGCGAGCACCAGTGAGTGCAATCCATCCGGCGGTGTCAGCTGCAGCGAGGGTTCTTCGTGCATAAGACCTCCGAGCGGCAGAGCCACGCCACGTCGGAGACCGGGCGGCCCTGCGCATAGCGCGCCCGCGGCCGGGATCGCTCAAGACGAATCCTCGCCGGGACCCGGCGACTTGTTCTCTGCTGCGCCAGGTGCGGCCCCTGCCCCGCGCGGGAGCGCGACGTGACCGGTGCGCTCAAGCGCGGAGCTACGCCTTGAAGCGGCACTTTCTTCTCACCAACTTGCCAGCGAGATGATTGAGACGCACGCCTGATGCCTGAGGTCACCGGCCCCCTGATCGTTGGAATTTCGACGAGAGCACTGTTCGATCTTCGGGAAGAGCACAGTGTTTTCGAAGAACAGGGCGTAGAGGCATATGCCGCGCTGCAGAGAGAGCGAGAGCAGGTGGTCCTGCCAAAGGGTACTGGGTTTGACGTCGTGGATAGATTGCTGGGGCTAAATCCCGCCGAAGGACCTCCGTTGGTTCAGGTGGTCCTTATCTCCCGTAATTCTCCGGATCTATCCCTTCGCGCGTTCCATTCGATCGCCGAATACGGCCTGGGTATTAAACACGGCAGCTTTGTCAGCGGACGTCCGGCTGGACCGTTAGTGCAGGCGTGGTCAGTCGACTTGTTTCTATCGAACGAAGAAGGTGATGTGCGGATGGCCGCCGACGCGGGGACGGCCGCTGCAAGGCTGCATCCCCCGCCGGAACGGGCCGCCCTCGCGCCAGAGGACGAGGTCCGCATCGCCTTCGATGGGGACGCCGTGCTCTTCGATGCAGCATCAGATGAGATCTATAAGGCCCACGGCCTGGACGCCTTTCTGGCACACGAGCGTGCGAACGCTCACGTGCCGATGAACCGGGGGCCCTTTGGCCATTTCCTGAGAAAATTGGCGGCGGTTAGGGGCCAGGTGATGCGAGACGACGGATCCAGCCGCGTCCGGCTCGCACTGGTAACGGCTCGAAATGCACCAGCGCACGAGCGCGTCGTTCTCACCTTCCGAGAGTGGGGAACGCCCTTCGATGAAGCCCACTTCGTGGGGCATCATATCAAGGCTCCATTCGTAGAGGCATTCGGAGCCCACATCTTCTTCGACGATCAGGAGAAGCATGTGCTCGGCGCCCGAGGCGTAGCGCCAGCAGGCCATGTTCCCGGCCCACACGCTCCTGATGAATTGATCGTTCCCGCGGCGAAATAGGTGCCGCTTTTTATGCGCACCCGTCAGCGCCAACTCAACTCTACACGCCTTCCTTTTTGTACTTCGACCACATGACGGTCGCCGCCATAGGGGTCATGCCGCACTTGATCGCAGCAGCGTCGGAGGTTGGAAATTCCGGGAGGTGGTTCGCCGACATCAAGAGCGCACCAGCAAAGGTATCGGCCTGCCATTCGGCGTCGCAGTAAATCGGTGAAGCGTCATCGCGCACCCTCGCCATCGTTATCTGCCGATGCATCAGGAAGTGCCCGAACTCGTGGCATGCAGTAAACCTATCACGACCTATGTCATTCCAAGCTCCCTCGTAAACATCCTCTCGGAGCTTTATGCAATTTTCTCCCGCAATTACCAATCCCTCCTCAGAACCCATCTCTTCTTTGCTGCATGGATCTACATAAAATCCATCAAAGAAACGCTGGAGCCGAAACTCTAGAACATCCATAATAGGGAAATATATTTCATCAGAATTGACGAAGGTGGCGCGTACTTGTTCGGCAAAAGTCCAGAGAGCCTTCGTGGAGGCAGGGGCGACCATCAGCCCTTTCCGGCGCCGCCTAAACGGGGTCTCGCCGGTTGTAGATTTGAAGACCTTTTGCTTAATCTCTTCCAATAGCTCCGGCGGGAGTTCATCAAGCTGGCGGGCAAAGGCCGCGACCAACTCTCGTTGCGGCCCCCGCAAACCGTCCACATCCACCGCGCTTCGGCTTCGGTCGGCAGCCTTCTGAAGCTCGACGGCCTCGTCGGGGGTCAGCTTCATCACCTCGCAAACGGACTGGACGTATCCGGACGGGATGGGGCGCTTTCCCGTCTCGACCGCGGAGACGAACGACGAGCTAAGGTTGAGCAGACTTGCAAGGTCCAGAAGGCGCAAGCCTTTGTCCAAACGTAGCTTTCTGGTTGCGATGCCGAAGGGTGTGATCATGTGTTCCTCCGCGCGCGAGCATACTCTGAATCGCAATCTCGCATCAAATCGTCGTTTTCGGCAGGAAATCATCCAACATGGTTGACTCCGTCCGCCACAGCCGCCACCTTCACCTTGTCGAGCCAGGGCGAGTCGACCCTGAAAGGAGAGAGCGAAATGTCAGATCGGTTCTTTATCGAGCGGCGTGAGGACGGGCAGTACAAAGTCTTGAAACCCAACGCCCACCGGGCGAGCGCGGTAACCCCGACCCAGGCCGAGGCAATCGCCAGGGCCAAGGCCCTGAACCCTGAGGCCACCATCCACGTCGAGCGCGTGCGGAGCGTCGGCCCGGGCCGCGACAAGTGGCGCACATAAGCGCCAGGCTTACACCCGCGCGAGGTCCCGCAGATCGGAGCGCGGTCTAGGGCCGCGTAGTGACGCACAATCAAGAAAGGAGCGCGGCCCATGGCCGAGCATAGTGACAAGGGCCCCGGAGGGGGTGGCGGCAACGATAAGACGGTCACGATCATCGTGGAGGCGACGCCCCACGAGTGGCCGAAGAACACCGACATCACCTACGCCCAGGTGGTGACGCTGGAGTTCCCGGACTACCCCCAACACCCCGAACGCACCTATTCCGTGACTTACAAGAAGGGCAACGGGAACAAGCCGGAAGGCGTCCTGTCGCCGGGCGGGTCGGTGAAGGTGAAGGACGGGATGGAGTTCAATGTTACAGACACTGGTCAGTCGTAACGACGACATCCGGCGCCTCGTCGAGAGGGGATATGCCGTCACGTTCGACATCCCGGAAGAACTCCGCCATGGTCAGCGCGCTCAGCGCCACGCGCCAGCGCGCCCCTGGCGGCTCGTTCATCTGGCCGAAAACCAGGACCGTGCGCTCCAGCACGCCGGAGGCGGCCATGTCAGCCAAAAGCTCGTGACCCTCGCGCGAGCGCTCGCCGACGCCGGCGAAGACCGACACCCCCTCGTAGCGCGCCGCCATGGCGTGGATGAGCTCCATGACCAGCACCGTCTTGCCGACGCCGGCGCCGCCGAACATGGCCGCCTTGCCGCCCTTCGCCAGCGGCGCGAGCAGATCGACCGCCTTTACGCCGGTCTCGAAGATCTCGGTCGCTGCGCTCTGATCCTGGAGCCTGGGCGGCGCGCGGTGGACCGGCCATCTCGGGGCGTCTGCCGGAAGCGGCGCGGCCCGGTCGCAGACGTCCCCCAGCACGTTCAGCACCCGGCCTAGCGTCGCCTCGCCGACCGGCACGGTGATCGGGCCGCCCATGGCCCGGACGGGAGTCCCGCGGCTCAGGCCGTTGGTGTCTGCGAGCGCCAGCGCCCGCACGGTCGTCGGATCGACGTGGCTTTGCACCTCCGCCACAAGCGCCCGCTCGCCGCAAACGACCTGCAGGGCGTAGTTGATAGCCGGAAGCGGGGGCGGAAACCTGACGTCGAGCACCGGTCCGCGCACCGCGACGACGACGCCCTCGTTCAGACCTGCCGCCGCTGCCATGGCGTCGTTCCCTAGATCCCGAGGCAGTTCAGCAGCAATTCGGCGGGTGCGATACGACCCGGATCAAATGCGCCGCGCCTTCGGTCAGCCGGCGCCGGCGGAGCCGATGAGCGTGGACCGCCGGTCGACCCGGCCTTGACGGGGATCAAGCGCTGGCGGCTCAACTCTCCCCAATTTTCGAACCCTCGCCTTGGCTTCCCCAGGTCAGGTGAAGACAAAGTCGCCTGCGCCCAACTGGTGAACATTGGCGACCAGGATGCTGTCGCTCGCGTCGAAGGAGATCAGGGACCCCGCCACGGTGTCCTGGATGTGGCTGGCCAGATCCTGGAAGCTCGTGAAGCCAGATCCCTTCAGTTCGATGTGATCCTTGCCGGGCTCGAAATCCATGATCTGGTCCTGCCCGTTCGGAGGAGAGAAGACGAACAGGTCGGCGCCGGTACGGGCGCCCGGCGCTACGGTCTGGGCGTCCCCGTACATGGTGTCGGCGCCGGCGCCGCTGATGAGCGTGTCGTTCCCGCCCTGAGCGTGGCCGAGCAGTTCGAGCCCGTCACCGTAGAGGGGGTTCTGAAAGCCGCCGTAGAGCACGTCGTCGCCGCCCTGCGCATGATCGTTGAGAGTCCTGGCGTCCCCATAGCCTCCGGTGTCGAGGGTGTCGGCCCCGCCGTGCGCGAACCCGCTCATGGTCTCGGCGTCGCCGTACATGGCGAAGGGGCCAGGGGCGCTGCCGGACAGGCTGTCGTTTCCGCCCTGCGCATGCCCATCCATCGTCAGGGCGTCGCCATGAAAAGCGATCGTTCCGCTGGTCGCCCCGCCGGTCAGGGTGTCGCCGCCCCCGATCGCATGGCCGGTCATCGACTCGGCGTCGCCATAGAGCACGACATTGCCGTGGCCAGCCGAGCCGGTGAGGCTGTCGTTTCCGCCCTGGGCGTGACCGCTCATCGTCTTGGCGTCACCATAGCCAGTTGCCTGGGCGAATGTCGCGGCGACCGAGATTTGATCATTCCCACCCAGAGCGTGACCATTCATCTCGAGGGCGTCGCCGTAGGCGACCGGATTGGCGCCGTTGGCCCCGCCCGCCCGCAGCGTGTCGTCGCCGCCGACGGCATGCTTCGTCATCGTCAGGGCGTCGCCGATGACCGTCGGATCGCCAAACGTGGCGTTGGGGAGCAGGTTGGTGAGGCTGTCGTCGCCGCCACGCGCGTGGTCGAGCAGGGCGGCGGCGTCGCCCACCAGGATGGGCGACGGCTTAGTCGTCTGGGATGTCTGATCGAACGACTGAGTGATCGTCTGGGCGCCCGCCTGCTTGTGGTCTCCCAAATTTCCGGAGGTGTCGCCGAACATGTAGGACATCGGCCAGCTCCTGTTGCATGGCGAGCCGCCAAGACAACCGACCGGAGTCGCTTTCGTTGCGGCCGGTCCAGGGCGTACGCCCAGGCCTTGGCGACGGCGCAGCACCCCCTGGATCAGGGGTAAATCGCAGGAGGCGCATCCACGCACCGCACACGACGGCGACGACGACCGCAGCGGCCAGGACCGGCGCCGGCGGCTGCGTCATCCGGAAGATCGCCTCGAGCCAGGGCGCCTCCAACGCCAGGGCCAGCGCGATGACCGCCGCGGCCGCGATGACCCAATAGGCGAGGCGATGGCGAGCGAACAGTTTCCCGCCGGGCGCAACGGAGTCGCTAAGCGCCAGGGCGAGGTTGCCAACCACCAAAGTGAGGAACGCCGCGCCGCGCGCCTGCGTCTCCGGGCCGGTCTGCAGCGCCCAGAGATAGAAACCCAAGGTCCCGGCCAAGATGCTCGCGCCCTGGAGCAGCGCCGCGCCGAGCTGGCGAGCCCCGAACAGCGACTCGTCGGCGCGCCGCGGCGGCCGGCTCATGGCGGCGGCGTCGCTGGGCTCGCCTTCGAAGGCCAGCGCGCAGATTGGGTCGATGGCGAGCTCGAGCAGGACGACATGCATCGGATAGAGGATCGGCGGCAGGCCGAGCAGGAGGGGGACCAGGGCGACGCCAGCGATCGGCACGTGGATGGCGGTGACATAGATCAGCGCACGACGGAGGTTGTCGAAGATCCGCCGGCCCAACCGCACCCCGGCGACGATCGAGGGGAAGCTGTCGTCGAGCAGCACCAGGTCGGCGGCTTCGCGGGCGACATCCGTCCCCTTCTGACCCATGGCGACGCCGATGTGAGCGGCTTCCAGCGCCGGTGCGTCGTTGACCCCGTCGCCGGTCATGGCCACGACCTCGCCGTCGGCTTTCAGGCCTTCGACGATCAGCAGCTTCTGCTCCGGCGCGATGCGGGCGAAGACGTTCACCTCGCGCAGCTGCTCGCGCAGGCTCGGGAACGGAAGATCCGCCAGCGCCGGCCCTTGCAGGACGCCGCCGCTGGCGTCGAGGCCCGCCTGGCGGGCGATGGCCAGCGCGGTGGCCGGATGATCGCCAGTGATCATCACGATGCGCACGCCGGCTCGGCGCGCCTCGGCCAGAGCGCGGGGCGCCTCCGCGCGGATCGGGTCACGGAAGCCGATGATCCCTTCGAATTGAAAGGCCGCCGCTTCAGGAGTCTCGGGGAACCCGTCCGTCGTCGGGCAGGCGGCGACGGCCAGGACGCGCAGCCCCGCCTTGGCGAAGCGCGCGACAGCTTTCATGAGCCGGTCGGCCTCCGCCGCTTCGAGACGGCACAGCTTGATGATCGCTTCTGGGGCGCCCTTGGCGGCCGCCAATCGCGCGGTGTCGGACATCCGCCAGAGCTGGGTGATCGCATGCAAGCCTGCGCTTAGCGGCCAGGTCCGCTCCGGTTCGGAGTCTGTCGGCCTCAGCTGGATCGGCGAGGCCGCACGCTCGCGGATCGCCCGGTCCATCGGATCGACCGGACGCACCGCCGAGGCGAGGGCGCCCACCTCCAGAAGCCGTTGCGCAGACGGGCTCAGCGCGTCCACCTCCGAGGGCGTTTCGAGCTCGGTCTCGCGCCCCTCGCGCCCCTCGCGCCACAGGCGGGCGACGCGCATCCGGTTCTCGGTCAAGGTTCTGGTCTTGTCGACGCACAGCACGGTGGCGCTGCCGAGCGCCTCGATCACAGCGCTGCGCCGAACGAGCACCTTTTCCTTGGCGAGCCTCCAGGCGCCCAGGGCCATGAACACCGCCAGGACCATCGGAAACTCTTCCGGAACCAGGGCGATGGCTACGGTGACGCCGTAGAGCAGGCCATCGACCCAGTCGTGGCGAAGCAGCCCGTAGACGACGGCGATCAAGCCGCAGAAGCCGAGGGCGACGCCGCCCAGCAGAGACACCAGGCGCCCGGCGGACTTCTGAAGCGGCGTCGGCTCGGCGGCGATGGACGCCAGCGACGCACCGATCCGGCCGAGCGCCGTGCGGGCTCCGGTTCGGCCGACCCGCACCACGCCCTGGCCACGCACGACGAGGGTCCCGGAGAAGACATGCGGCGTGACCTGCCAGTGCGGCTGGGCTTCGGGATCGAACCCCTGACCGCGTTCGGCCAGGCGCTTGACCACCGGCGCCGACTCCCCGGTGAGGGCGGATTCGTCCAGGCTGAGGACGTCCCCCGCCACGAGGAGGCCGTCAGCCGGCAAGCGGTCGCCCTCGCCCATCAGGATGATGTCTTCCGGAACGAGGTCTCGCGCCGGCAAAGTCACGGCCGCGCCGTCGCGCACCACCTTCACCGTCGGTTGGCCGAGCTCGCGCAGGGCGGCCAGGGCGCGCTCGCTGCGGGCCTCCTGGGCGATGACGAGGCCAATCGAGGTCGCCGCGGCCGCGACCAGGAACAGGCCCTCGCCGATGTCGCCCACGATCAGGTAGAGGATTGCCGCGCCGAACATCAGCAGGAACATCGGCTCGCGCAGAGTCTCGAACACGATCGTCACGACGCTGCGTCCGCCCGGCGAAGGCAGCTCGTTGGGGCCGAACTCGGCAAGCCGCCGCGCGGCTTCGGCGCTTGTCAGGCCGCCAAGGCCACGAGGATCAGCCTTGTCGCTGGCGTCGGCCATGCTCGCTCCTGCACGCGCCATTCCTAAACGCGCCCGCCGCGCGGACCTTGACCTGGGGCAAGGCCGAAACCCATTGCCGCGCCGCCGCCCCGGGGCGCGTCGGCTTACAGCATCGTTGAACCACTTCGTTCCGAGCGCTAATTTGCAGCGGCCGGGCCGATGCGGGTCGCCCGGACACAGACGCCAAGCGTCCAAGAACCCGCTCTTTGGTCACGCCGTTCGGGCGTGGGCCTTGGAGCGCGCGTGTGGACCGGCCGCCCTCGACCAAGATCGCCTTATCGCCGCGGAGCGGAATTTCCCTCTGCGACTGCGCGCTGGCGCTCGCCCTGTCGCTCGGCGCGATCTCGCCACGCTTGGCTCTCGGGCTTCTCCCGGCTGGCGGCGCACGCACGAGGACCTGACGATGAACCTGCGAGCCCCTCTTCTCACCATGGTCGCGGCGCTGCTGGCGTGCGCCCCAGCCGTCGCTGCGCCGGACTGGACCGCTGTCGGAAAGGCGCTCGGTAAGGACGGCGCGATGCAGCCCGGGGGAATCTACAAGGTCTCGCTCCCGCGCACTGACCTGAAGGTCACCCTCGACGGCGTGCCGCTGAAGGCGGGGTTTGCATTGGGGTCCTGGGTGGCGTTCGAGCCCATGGGCGACGAGGCCATGGTCATGGGCGACCTGGTGCTCACGCAGGCCGAGGTGAACCCGGTCCTCTCGCGCCTCGAGCAGGAAGGGTTCGCGGTCACCGGCCTGCACAACCACCTGCTGAGGTCGCAACCGGCGACCATGTACATGCACGTGGAGGCCCATGGCGACCCGGTGAAGCTCGCCCGCGCGCTGCACGCCGCCCTGTCGTTCAGCAAGACGCCGTTCGCAGCTGCGCCCGCCACGGGTGCGGCCCCGAACATCGGTCTCGACGTGGCTGCGATCGACCGGGCGCTAGGCGCCGAGGGCAAGGTCAACGGCGGCGTGCTGCAGTACAGCTTTCCGCGCAAGGATCAGATCAGCGCCGGCGGCATGGCCGTGCCCCCCGCAATGGGCGCCGCCACGGCCGTGAATTTCCAGCCGGCCGGGTCCGGTCGGGCGGCCACGACCGGCGATTTCGTCCTGATCGCCAGCGAGGTGAATCCGGTCATCAAGACGCTCAGGGCGCACGGGATCGAGGTCAGCGCCCTGCACAACCACATGCTCGATGACGAGCCTCGGCTGTTCTTCATGCACTTCTGGGCCACGGGCGACGCCGCTGCCCTGGCCCATGGTCTTTCGGCCGCCGTCCGGCAGACGAACAGTCAATGACCACGCCGCCACGCATCGCCATCGTCTGAGCGGCGAATGCGCCGCCGCAGGCGCGACGTGAATTGCGCCCTGCCTAACGAGTCGCGCGCCAGGCCACGTAACCAGCCGCCGCGATCACCATGAATGCAAACCCCCGCCGCGCCGTCCTGGCGTGACCTTTCAGCCTCTGCGCCACGGGCGTTCCGATGAGGGCGCCAAGGCCGCCGCCGGCGACAAGGGCGGCGAACACGGGCCAGTTCACCAGGCCGGACGCCGCATAGCTCGCGCTGGTGGCCGCGCCGAACAGGACGACGGACACCAGGGAGGCCGCCGCGGCATGGGCCAAGGTCATGCCGGTCGCCGCCATCAGGCCCGGTACGATCAGGAACCCTCCGCCGATCCCGAAGAAGCCCGCCGCAAGGCCCGTCATCAGGCCGAGCGGGGCGAGCCGCATCACCAGGGTCTGGTTTATCCGCACGGCCGGATCACCTTCGGCCTTTTTCGGCAGCAGCATGGAGGCGCCGACGAGGGCCATGGCGGCCGCGAACCACAGGAGCAGCCGGTGGCCGTCCACCTGCTTGGCGATCTCGGCGCCGATCAGGGAGCCCGTGAGCCCGGCTGCGCCGAACACCAGGGCGCACGGCCACTTCACCTGGCCGGCGCGGGCCTGGCCGCCGAGCGCGACCAGCGCATTCAGGCTCACCGCCGCCGCCGAGGTGCCGATCGCGACATGGGGGTCACGCACGCCGACGACGTAGATCAGCAGCGGCGTCGCCAGCACCGAGCCGCCGCCGCCGAACACCGCGAGCAGCAGGCCGATCAAGGCGCCGCCCGCGGTGGCGGCCAGATAGGACCAGACGTCGAGCGGCATCCTCACACCCGCGCGGCGCGGTTCCAGGGCGCGAGCGCCAGGAGCCTCGCCATGCCGCAGAAGCCGGTGAGGCCCGCGAAGGCGAGGCCCGCGCCGACGAAGGCCGAGAGCCCGAAGAAGGCGGGATGCGCCAGCAGGCCCAACGCCACGCCGGCCAGCACCAGTCCGCCGGCCGCGATCTGCACCTGACGCATGATCTCGATCGGCTGCTTCTTGTCTTCGGCGATGGGAAGCCCTGCCGCGGCCCAGGCGTCGACGCCGCCCTCGAGCACCAGCGCCGGGCCGTCGACCGAGTTGGCGAGCCGCTCGCAATTCGCCGCCGTGCGCATGCCGCTCTTGCAGGTGAAGATCACCTCCCCGGCGGGCTCGACCTTCAGGCCCGCCGCCTCGAGGGCCGAGAGCGGGCGCGACAGGGCGCCTGGCACATGGCGGCGGCGGAACTCGTCGGGTTCGCGGATGTCGATCAATCTCGCGCCGCGCTTGGCGATGCGTTCAGCGACCTCGGCGGGTTTCAGGGGGATCAGTGGGGCGCTCATGGCTCTGCGTCGTTCCTGTGGGACAGAAGATCTCCGCGAGCGTCGCCACCACCTTTACGGCCGCGGGGTCGGCGATCCGGTAAAAGATGGTCTGACCTTCCCGGCGCGTGGCCACGACGCCTTGGTCGCGCAGCACCGCCAGGTGCTGCGACAGCGCCGACTGTGAGAGCCCGACGCGGGGTTGGATTTGACCCACCGCAAGCTCCCCGTCGCCGAGTTGGCACAGGATCATCAGCCGCCGCTCGTTGGAGAGCGCCTTGAGCAGCTTCGCCGCCTCGGCGGCGCTCGCCTCGAACTGGCTGAGGTTGAAGTTCGCGAGATCGAACATGAGGCCTATATATGAGTTGATTCTAATTTAGCAAGTTCTTATGTAAGCGCGAGCCGAGAGGAAGCTCCGCCCATGCATCCCACCGTTCAAGCCTTCTTCGATCCCGCCACGGCGACCGCGACCTATCTGGTCTCCGATCCGGCCAGCAAGGCCGCCGCCGTCGTCGACCCCGTGCTCGACTACGAGCCCAAGGGCGCGCGGCTTTCGACCCGATCCGCCGACGCGGTGCTCGCCGCCGTCCGCGACCACGGACTGGATCTGCGCTACGTGCTGGAGACCCACGCCCACGCCGACCACCTCTCGGCGGCCGACTACATCCGCGGGCGGACCGGGGCCGCGGTCGTCATCGGCGCCCACATCACCGAGGTCCAGAAGACCTTCATTCCCCGCTTCGAGGCCTATGACGTCACCCCCGACGGGGCCGCCTTCGACCGGCTGGTCCACGACGGCGAGCGCTTCGAGCTCGGCGAGCTACGCATCGAGGTCCTGCACACGCCTGGACACACCCCGGCTTGCGTGACCTACCGGATCGGCGACGCGGCCTTCGTCGGCGACACCCTTTTCATGCCCGACTATGGGACCGCCCGCGCCGACTTCCCGGGCGGCGACGCAGCTGCGCTCTACCGCTCGATCCGCAAGATCCTGTCCTTACCGCCTGAGACGCGCCTCTTCGTCGGCCACGACTACCTGCCAGAGCACGGGCGCACGGAGCACCGCTGGGAAAGCACGGTGGCCGACGAGGCCGCCGCCAACGTGCACGCGCACACAGGCGTCACCGAGGCGGACTTCGTCGCCCGCCGCCAGGCGCGCGACGCGACCCTTCCGCCGCCGGTCCTGCTGCTCCCGTCCCTGCAGGTGAACATCCGCGCGGGCGCTTTGCCTCCGCCGACAGCGGAGGGCCGCGTCTTCCTGCGCCTGCCGGTGACCTGGACCTGAGCCGGAACACGACGGATGAGACCCGGTAAGCCTTCTCGCGCGGTGAAGCTCGGGCTCGGCGAGAACTGGCCGCAGTTCGTCTTGCTGATGCTGGTCAACGCCTTCGTGGGCGGCATGGTGGGCCTGGAGCGCACGGTCGTGCCGCTGATCGGCCGCGAAGAGTTCCACATCACCTCCACGACTCTGGTGACCGCCTTCATCGTGAGCTTCGGTGTGGTGAAGGCCTTTGCCAATCTGCTCACCGGGCATCTGGCGGATGTTCACGGGCGCAAGGCTCTGCTCGTGATCGGCTGGCTGATCGGCGTTCCCGTCCCTTTCATGATCGGCTGGGGCCCGAGCTGGGGCTGGATCGTCGCGGCGAACGTGCTGCTCGGGATCAACCAGGGCCTCGCCTGGTCGACGACCGTGATCATGAAGGTGGACCTGGTCGGGCCGAACTCGCGCGGGCTCGCCGTCGGCCTCAACGAGTTCGCGGGCTATCTGGCCGTCGGGGTGACCGCCTTCCTCAGCGGCTACATCGCCCAGCGTCATGGGCTGCGGCCAGCGCCCTTTTACCTCGGGATAGTCTATGTGGCGCTCGGCCTGGCTCTGTCGAGCTTCCTGGTGCGCGACACGCGGGGCTACGTCGCGGCGGAGAGCTCGGTCCACCCCGAGCCCGTGAAGGAGGTGCGGTTCTGGGACGTGTTCCGGCGCACCTCCTGGGGCGACCGAAACCTGTTCGCCGCCTCCCAGGCGGGACTCGTCAACAACCTCAACGACGGCATGAGCTGGGGCCTGTTCCCGCTGTTCTTCGCCGGCTTCGGCCTCGCGGTAGAGCGCATCGGCGTCCTGAAGGCGATCTATCCGGCCGTCTGGGGCGTCGTGCAGACGCTCACCGGACCCCTGAGCGACCGCTGGGGTCGCAAGGGCCTGATCGTCAGCGGGATGTGGGTGCAAGCCGCGGGCCTGGCTGTGACCGCGCTCACTCGCACCTTCACCTGGTGGCTGCTCGGCAGCGTCCTGTTGGGCTTGGGCACGGCCATGGTCAACCCGACGCTCATCGCCTCCGTCTCGGACGCATCCCACCCGACCTGGCGCGCACGTTCCCTGGGCGTCTACCGCTTCTGGCGGGACATGGGCTATGCGATCGGGGGCCTCGCCGCGGGACTGATCGCCGACGTCCTCGGCGTGCCGGCAGCCATTGCTGGCGCAGGCCTGGTCACCTTGCTCTCGGGTTGTGTGGTGGCGATCGCCATGCGGCAAACCCCGCTGCGGCACGGTCAAGGTCGCGACTTAGGCCAGGCTTGATTTGACGCAAGGCCGGCCGCCGGGCGGCTGCGCATCCTTAGAAATCACCGCCGCAAGGAGCAAATCGATGGCCGCCGAGAAAGCTCCGCCGCCGAAACGGCATCTGGCCTTCAACATCGTCTATTTCATTTTTGTCCTGTTTTCAGTGCTGCTGATTCGCGACCTGCTGGTGGGAAGCCACGAGCAGACCATTCTCTACGGCGAATACCAGCAGCTCCTCGCGAAGGGTGCGCTCAACGAGGTGGCGGGTCCCACGCGCATCACCGGCAGCTGTGTGAAGCCGGGGCCGAACGGCGAGCCGATGTCCGGCCAGGGTGGGCTGCCTTTCGCCAAGGCGACGCTCTCCAAGGACGACATCGTCGCCATGGGCGAGCGGAAGGCGAAAGAGACGGGCCTCGCGGCGGCCGCCGCCTGAGACGGGAGACAGCAGACTTGCCAACCTTGACCTGCCTGGGCGGCGCCGGAACGGTGACCGGCTCGAAGCACCTGCTGGAGTCGAACGGCCGCCGGCTGTTGATAGACTGCGGCCTGTTCCAAGGTCTCAAGAACCTGCGCGAGCTGAACTGGGCGCCGCTTCCGGTGAAGCCATCCAGCCTCGACGCGGTGCTGCTGACCCACGCGCACCTCGACCACTCGGGGTATCTGCCCAAGCTGGTGCGCGACGGCTTCCGCGGCCCGATTCTCAGCACCGATGCGACGTTCGATGTCGCGGGTTTGATCCTGCGGGATAGCGGCAACCTGCAGGAAAGGGACGCCGAATACGCCAACCGCAAGGGGTTCTCGAAACATCATCCCGCCGTGCCGCTCTACGGCGTGCGCGACGCCGAACGCGCGCTGGAGCGGTTCGAAATCATCCCGGTGGACGAACCGGTGACGCTGCCCGGCGGCGCGAGGGCCACCTTCCGGCGCGCCGGTCATATCCTCGGCGCGGCCAGCATCGAGATCGCCTGGCAGGGCCTGACGATCGCCTTTTCCGGCGATCTCGGGCGCTACGACGATCCGGTGATGGTGGATCCGCAACCGATCCGCCACGCCGACTATGTGGTGGTGGAATCCACCTACGGCGACCGCCTCCATGAGCCTCAGGATCCGACCGAAGCCCTGGGCGAAGTCATCGAGCGTACGGTGACGCGCGGCGGCACGGTGGTCATCCCGGCCTTCGCCGTCGGCCGCGCCCAGCAACTGCTCTACCACGTGTGGAAACTCAAGCAGGCCAGCCGCTTTGGGCTCGTACCGATCTATCTCGACAGCCCGATGGCGATCGACGCCAGCGAGCTGCTTTGCGCACACCCGGACGATACCCGGCTCTCGCCCGACGTCTGCCGGGCCGCGTGCAAGGTGGCGACCTATGTCCGCGACGTCGAGGAGTCGAAAAAGGTCACCGCCAGCCCGATGCCGAAGGTGATCATCTCGGCGAGCGGAATGGCGACCGGCGGCCGCGTCCTCCACCACATCAAGGCGTATGGCCCCGACCGACGCAACACCATCCTGTTCTCGGGTTTCCAGGCCGCAGGCACCCGCGGGCGCGACATGATCCAAGGCGCGCGCGAGGTGAAGATCCATGGCGACTGGATCCCGATCCGCGCCGAGGTCGCCGACCTGCCGATGCTCTCCGCCCACGCTGACGCCAACGAGATCATGCGCTGGCTTGCCGGCTTCGAGCGGCCGCCGCGCAAGGCGTTCGTCGTCCACGGCGAGCCCGGCGCCTCTGAGGCGCTGCGGGTGCGGATCAAGCGCGAACTGGGATGGGAGGCGTCCGCTCCCCTTCAGGACCGGGTTCAAGAGCTGTGAGCGTCGCCCCTGCCTTAGGCGCCGATCACCCGCCGCACCTGCGGGCGAGGCGGCTCGGCCTGCACGCCCAGCACGAGCCGATCGTGATGATGCGGACGGACTGCCATGTCTGCCGCGCCGAAGGGCTCTCCGCACGGTCGCAGGTCCTGATCTCGGCCGGGGGTCGGCGGGCCTATGCGACCCTGTTCCAGATCGACGACTTCCTGGCTCCGGAGGAAGCCGCCCTCTCCGAGGCGGCCTGGGCGCTGTTGGGGCTGGCCGACGGCGACCTCATCAGCATCACCCACGCCCCGACCCTCGAGTCTCTCTCGCATGTCCGCCGGCGCGTCTATGGCCACCGGCTCGACGCCGCCGCCATAGAGGCGATCGTCAAGGACGTCGTCGCCGGCCGCTATGCCGACGTGCACCTCGCCGCCTTCCTCACCGCGAGCTCCGCCCTGCCCATGGACGAACAGGAGACCCGTGACCTGACGCAGGCGATGGCGGACGCCGGCGATCGGCTGACCTGGCCGGCGCCGGTCGTGATGGATAAGCATTGCATCGGCGGCCTTCCCGGCAACCGCACCACGCCGATCGTGGTCGCCATCGTGACCGCCTTCGGGCTCGTGATGCCGAAGACCTCGTCGCGCGCGATCACCTCGCCGGCCGGGACCGCCGACACCATGGAGACGCTCACGCCTGTGGAGCTCGATCTGGCGACCCTGCGCCGCGTGGTCGAGGCCGAGGGCGGCTGCATCGCCTGGGGCGGCGCGGTCCGGCTCAGCCCCGCCGACGACATCTTCATCCGGGTCGAGCGTGTCTTGGACATCGACGCCGAAGGCCAGCTCGTCGCCTCGGTGCTGTCGAAGAAGCTCGCCGCGGGCTCCACCCATGTGGTCCTCGACATTCCCGTGGGGCCGACGGCCAAGGTCCGAACGGAGGATGCCGCCCGCGCGCTCGCCGATCGCCTGCAGAGCGTGGCGGGCGCCTTCGGCCTCAGGACCCTCTGCCTGCAGACCGACGGAAGCCAGCCGGTCGGCCGCGGAATCGGACCCGCCCTGGAGGCCATCGACATCCTGGCGGTCCTGCAGAACCGGGCTGACGCGCCGCAGGACCTGCGTCGCCGCGCCTGCCAGCTCGCCGGCGCCGCGCTGGAGCTGGGCGGAGCCGCCATCCCCGGAACCGGACAAAGCGCCGCCGAGGAAGCCCTCGCGGACGGGCGCGCCTGGGCCAAGTTCCAGCGCATCTGCGAGGCTCAGGGCGGTCTGCGTACGCCCCCAAAAGCGCCGCTCGGGCAAGATCTGTGCGCCGGACGGAGCGGTCGCATCGTCCACATCAACAACCGGAAGATCGCCCGGCTCGCCAAGCTCGCCGGCGCGCCGGAGGCCAAGGCCGCAGGCCTGACGCTGCACACGCGCCTGGGCGAGGAAACGGCCGAGGGCCAGCCGCTTCTGACCGTGCACTCCGAAACGCCGGGCGAGCTGACCTATGCGCTGGACTACGCCGCGGCGAACCCGGATTTCATCGAGATCGAGGCATGAGCGGCCCGGTCATCCTCGCTCTGCCGGGCAATGAGACCCTGGCCGCCGAAATCGCCGCCGAGGCGGGGGCGCAGCTCGGAACGCTGGAAACGCGGCGCTTCCCCGACGGGGAGACCTATCTGAGGCTGCTCTCCGACGTCGCCGGCCGCGACGTCATCCTGGTCTGCACCCTCGCCGACCCGGATCCGCTAGTGCTGCGGCTGATCTTCGCCGCTCGGACGGCCCGCGAGCGCGGGGCGGCGCGCATCATCTTGGTCGCGCCCTATCTCGCCTACATGCGCCAGGACCAGGCCTTCCATGCAGGGGAAGCCGTCACTTCGGTCCAGTTCGCCGCCCTGCTCTCAGCGGAGATCGATCGCCTCGTCACCGTCGATCCGCATCTGCACCGCCACAAGGCGCTTGGCGAGATCTACGGCGTGCCCGCCGAGGCGCTGCACGCCGCCCCGCTGTTGAGCGCCTGGATCAGGACCCATGTCGCCGCACCGCTTATCGTCGGGCCGGACAGCGAGAGCGAGCAATGGGCCAGCGCCATCGCCGCGGGGGCGCCGGCGGTCGTGCTGCGCAAGAAGCGGCGCGGCGATCGCGAGGTTGAGATCGCCTTCCCGGACCTTGCGCCCTTTGCCGGCCGCCAGCCGGTCCTCGTGGACGACATCGCGTCCTCCGGGCGCACGCTGGTCATGGCTTGCCAGGGCTTGCAGCAGCGCGGGTTCCCCCAGCCCATCTGCGTGGTGGTGCACCCGCTGTTCGCCGAGAACGCTTTTGACCGGCTGCGCACGGTGTCCGCCCAGATCGTGTCGACCAACACCGTGCCGCATCCCACGAACACAATCTCGGTCGCCGCGCTCCTGGCGAGCAGCCTGCGCGATTAGTGTCCTTGTCGCTTCCGAAGTTCGTCCGAGCTCGCCACAAGCGCATGCGAACTCCGGAATCGGGACACTAGAACCAGGTCCTCAGGCCCACCACGAACTTTGTAGCCGCGGGGTCCTCGCCGGCGGCGCGGACGTAATCGGCGGTCTTGCCGACCTTCCGGTCCCAGGAGACGCCGATGTAGGGGGCGAGCTCCCGACGGATCTCGTAGCGTAGCCGAAGGCCCAGCTCGGCGTTGGACAGGCCCGAGCCGGTGCGCATCTCCGGGCTGTTCTGAGCGGCGAAGTTCAGCTCGGCGCGGGGCTGAAGGACCAGCCGCTGGGTGAGCCGGACATCATAGGTCCCTTCCGTGCGCGCCAGCACGTCGCCCTGGGTGGAGACGAACAGCGCGCCCTCGAGGTCGAACCAGAAGGGAAGGAGCGCCTGGGCGCCCACGGTGAGGTAGGTCCGCGCGCGGGGGGCGAAGTCCTGACGCACCCCGCCCTGCAGATCGACATAACGGCCGACCGCACGCGAATAGAGGGCCTGGACTTCGCCGGCATCGAGGCCTTCCCTCGCGCCGCCCTCGCCTTCCGAGCGGACCACGAGGCGGTTGATGTCGCCGCCGAACCAGGCCTGGCCGTCCCAGCGGTAGCCGTCCTGCTTTCCGCCCACCTGATATTCGAAGAGGTTCAGCATGACCTTGGAGAAGCGCATGCCGCCCATCTCCTCCCGGGCCATGGCCCGGGCGTGGGCCATCGTCTGCGGGTCGAACTCGCGATCGGCGGCGTAATCGCCGCTCCAGGGCGGCGGCGCGGGCTGGGCGGGCATGGCCATGCCGGGCGTCTGGCTGTGGTCCATCTGCTGGGCCGCCGCGGGGGCGGCCGCCAGCATGGCGGCGACGCCCACGAACACGAACCGGGTCATGCCGGCGTCTCCGCCAGCGGGCGCACGGCGAAGACCTGAAACATGCCGACGGCCATGTGGTAGAGCATATGGCAGTGGAACGCCCAGTCCCCCGCCGTGGGCGTGAAGTCCCAGCTGACCTTGCCGCCCGGCAGCACGTTGACCGTGTGCTTGCGCGGCCTGTAGCCGTCGGGTCCGTGCGCCAGTTCGAAGAAGTGGCCGTGCAGGTGGATCGGGTGGGACATCATGGTGTCGTTGACCAGGATAACCCGCGTCCGCTCGCCGGTGCGGAAGGTGTAGGGCTTCGACGTCTCGCTGTATTTGACCCCGTCGAAGCCCCACATGAACCGTTCCATGTTGCCGGTCAGGTGGATCTCAAGCGTGCGCGCCGGCGGGCGCGGATCGGGGTTGGGCTCGAGCGCGACCAGGTCCTGGTAGACCAGCACACGGTGTCCGACGCCCTCCAGCCCCTGACCCGGCTCGCCGGTGCGGTCCTGCGGCATGGGCGCGATCATCTGCACGCCGGGCCCGAGCTTCACCTGCGGCGCGTTCAGGGGATCGAGCATGGACATCTCCATGCCGGCCATCGCCCCGGCGCCCCCGCCCATGTCCATCTTGGACATGTCCATGCCCATGTCCTTCATGGTGTCGATCGGGCGTGACCGGAGCGGCGGGGCTTCGACGCGCATCCCCGGCCGCGGCGCCAGCGTCGCGCGCGCCATGCCGGAGCGGTCCACGGCTTCGGCGACGATGGCGTAGGCCTTGTCCTCGGCCGGCTGGACGATGACGTCATAGGTCTCGGCGTTGGCGATCTGGATCTCGTCCACCTCGACCGGGCGGACGAGCTGTCCGTCGGCGGCCACCACCGTCAGCTTGAGCCCGGGGATCCGCACGTCGAAGATGGTCTGCGAGCCGGCGTTGATGAACCTGAGCCTGACGCGCTCGCCCGGCTTGAAAAGGCCGGTCCAGTTGTCCTTTGGCCCATGGCCGTTGACCAGAAAGGTGAAGACCGCGCCAGTGACGTCGGAGATGTCGGTGGGATCCATCCGCATCTTGGCCCATTCGGCCCGCTCGCGCAGCGTCTGGTCCTTGCCGGCGAGAAGGCCGGCGATGGTCTGGCGCTGATAGTTGAAGACGCCACCCTCCTGCTTCAGCTTCTGCAGGACCCGGGCCGGCGGCATGAAGGTGAAGTCCGACAGCATCACCACGTGTTCGCGGTCGTAGGCGACAGGGTCGGCGCCCTTCGGATCGATGATGATCGGGGCGAACAGGCCCTCGCCCTCCTGGAACCCCGAATGGCTGTGGTACCAGTAGGCGCCGTTCTGGATGACCGGGAACTCGTAGACGAAGGTCGAGCGCGGCGCGATCCCGGGGAAGCTCACCCCCGGCGCCCCGTCCATGTGCGCGGGCGTCAGCACGCCGTGCCAGTGGATCGAGGTCTCCTCGTCCATGCGGTTCTCGACGGCGATGCGGACGCGCTGGCCTTCCTTCAGCCGCAGGAGCGGCCCCGGCAGGGCGCCGTTGATCAGCACGGCGCCGCCGGCGCGGCCATCTACCGTCCAGCGGCGCCGACTGATGGAAAGCTTGAGGTCCTCGCCGGACAGGGTCGGCATGGCGGCCACGCCCGGCGTGACGGTCTGCGCCCAGGCCGGCACGATGGCGGAGGCGGCGAGGCCGCCGCCGAGGAGCGCAGCGCTCCGCAGAATGCGCCGCCGATTGATGTCGTCCATGACGTCGTCCCAGGAGCCCGAAGCGGCAGCGCAAGCGCTGACCGGCGATGGGGATACGCTCGACCCAGCTCCGGCCCCTCACCCGAGATGAACCGCCGCTGACATTTCGCCTCAGACGCCGCTCAGCCGCGATCGCGTTTCCTCTTCTCACGCCCGGGGTGCGGGCAAGGAGGATTCGATGAAGAAGCTCGTTCTGGCGGCGCTCGCAGCCGCCGCCATGGCGGCGGTCGCCGCGCCGGCCCTGGCCCACGAAGGCGATGACGACGACTGGTCGATCGAGTCGTACGACGCCTTCACCCAGCAGTACCACCACATCTGGGACGGCATTCAGCATGGCGTCTCCGACGGATCCTATTCGCCGCGGCAGGCGCAGTACTTCTATCGCCAGCTGCGCGGCATCCAGGCGCGCCGACTGGGAGCGGCGCACCGGCCAGTTCGATCCGGAAGAGATCAGCGACCGGCTGCAGGACCTGCATGAGCGGATGCACATCGCCCACGAGCGCGGCCATGAACGGATGAACAACGACTGGGGCTATGGCTACGGCTACCAGCCCTACGGCGGCTATCGCCGCTGGTAGGTCGGCGAACGCCTCCCCGAGCCCCGTATTCCGAGGGATGCGCGCGCCCCGGCGCGTATCCCCGGCGCATCCAACAAGGATATGACGCATGAAGTTGAACCTGATCGCCGCGGCGACGGCCCTCGCCCTAACCGGCTTGGCCACGCAGGCCTCGGCGCACGCGCACCTCTTGAGCTCGAGCCCGGCTGCGAATGCGACGGTCGCTGCGCCCGGCCAGCTCACGCTCAAGTTCAGCGAAAAGCTGCAGCCGAAGTTCTCCGGCCTGGCGATCACCATGCCGCAGATGAACAACATCGCCGCGCCGACGAAGGTCGCGGTCTCCAAGGACGGAAGGAGCCTGGTCGCCACGCCGACCACGCCGCTGTCCGCGGGAGTCTACAAGGTGAGCTGGCATGCGGTGACGGCCGACACGCACCGGGTCCAGGGGGCCTACAGCTTCACGGTGCGCTGAGACGGTGGACGCGGCGCTCATCCTCGTCCGGCTCGTCGCGCTCGCATCCGGCGTGGCGCTGTTCGGGGCGCCGCTCTTCGTCCTCTATGGCGGCCCGCCGGAGGAGGTCGCGCCGGGGCCGCTCAAGCCCCTGCTCGCCTGGGCGGCTCTAACGTCGGGCCTGGCGGCCGGCGCGGCGCTCGTCCTGCAAACGGGCGAGATGGCGGGCGAGCCCGCCGCGGGCCTCGATCCGGCGACCCTGCGCGACGTCATCACGAGCGGCGGCTTCGGGGCCTCGATCCTGGCGCGCTTGGGCGCCGCCTTGCCGGCGCTCGGCCTCCTGATCGCCTTGCGGGCTGGCCGAATGCTCTGGATTGTCACCGCAGCCCTGGGCGCCGTCGGTCTTTCCGCCCTCGCCTGGTCCGGACACGGCGCGGCCGACGAAGGAGCCGTCGGCCTGGCGCACACGGCCGCCGACATCGTCCATCTGCTCGCCGCCGGCGTATGGCTGGGCGCGCTTCTCGTCTTGGCGCTGCTCCTGTGGGCGCCGGAGCCGGGACCCAAGGCGCTCGGCGTCCTGCACCGAGCCCTGAAAGGCTTCTCCGGGGTCGGCTCCGTGGTCGTGGCGGCGTTGATCGCCAGCGGTCTCGCGAACAGCTGGTTTCTCGTCGGACCCGACCACGTCACGGATTTCGCGGCCTCGCTCTGGGGTCGGCTGCTTCTCGCGAAGCTCGCCATCTTCGCCGCCATGCTGATGTTGGCTGCGCTGAACCGCTTCCGCCTTACGCCGCGCCTCGAGGCCGCCTTGGTCGGAGACCCGCGAACCGCATTGTCGGCCTTGCGCCGCAGCCTCGCCCTGGAGAGCGCGGCAGGCCTCCTGGTTCTGGCCCTGGTGGCTGGGCTCGGACTCCTGGCGCCGCCCGCGGCGAACTGAATTCGCTGAGGTTGAGGGATGCGCCCCGCCGGGCGCGTAAACCCTGCGAGATCTGGCCCGGCCCCCGGCCTCTGCGCCATGGAGACAAGGATGAAGTTCGTGTTCGCCGCCGCCGCGGCTCTGCTGATCGCCACGCCCGCTCTCGCCCAGACGGCGGAGCCTGACGCCCACGCCAGCCATCATGCCGCCCAGACGACGGTTCAAGCGGTGGGACAGATCAAGTCGGTGGACGCTCGGGCCGGTACGGTGACGATCCATCATGGGCCGATCGCCGCCCTTGGCTGGCCGGCGATGACCATGAGCTTCAAGGCCGCGCCGGACGCGCTGCTGGTCGCCAAATCCGGCCAGGCGGTGAAATTCACCCTGAAGACGCCGGACAACGAGATCGTCGCCATCGAGCCGCAGTGACGGCGAAGCCTCAGGGATTTCGCGGCGTCGGTGCGTATACTCGATGGACCCACCAGGATCTGCGGAGATGACGAGAGACCTCGACGACTGGATCGCTGAACTGGCGGCGGCGCCGGTCGACCGTTCCTTGGTTGGCCTGGAGGCCTCGGTGGGCCGGGCGATCACCGCGAAGACGCGCGAGGCCCGGACGCTGAAGGCGCTGGGGCCCGTCCGCCTAGCCACGCTTGGCCTGGCGCTCGCCATGGGCGTGACGGCCGGCGGCGCCGTCGCCACAGCTGCGATCGGGACAGCTACTCCAGCCGGCGCGTTCGCCGCCGGCGCCCGGCTTGCGCCCTCGACCCTGCTGGATGGCGCAGGATGAGCCTCGCGCGCAGCATCGCGCTCACCCTGGTTCTCTCGATCATCGTCGCGGCGCTGGGCGCCTGGGGCGGGGCGCAATACGTGATGCGCCGGCTGCGCCCGGAACCGCCGCTGCACGAGCTCGTGCATCAGAAACTGCATCTCACGGCCGAGCAGCAACAGCGGATCGCGGGCCTGGAGCAGCGACACGAGGCGCAACGCGCGGCCCTGCAGGCGGAGATGCGCGCGGCGAACGCCGACCTGGCGCGCGCCATCCAGGCGCAGCACGCCTACACGCCTGAGGTCCAGGCCGCGGTGGACCGCTTCCACCACGCCATGGGCGCGCTGCAGAAGGAGACCATTTTGCATGTGCTGGCGATGCGGCACGTGCTGACGCCCGAGCAGGCGGCGCAGTTCGACGCGACCGTCGCCAGGTCCCTGACCGAAGAGCCCAAGTGAGCTCAGGCGCGGAAGCGTCAGACAATGCGCTGGCGCAAAGGGCCGCCGCCGGCGACGAGCGGGCTTTCGCGGAGCTCGTGCGCCGGCACAAGGACGGTCTCTATCGGCTGCTCCGTCGCTACACCGGAGATCCGGAGGACGCCTACGAGGCGGCGCACGAAGCCTTCGTCGCCGCCTGGAGCGTGCTCGGCCGCTACGATCCGGGCCGCCCGTTCGGCGCCTGGCTGCGGACCATCGCCATCAACAAGGCCCGCGACCGCGGCCGGCGAGCGCGCGTGCGCCGCCTGCTGTTCGGGACGAGGCCGCTGGAGGAGAGCGAGGCGATGGACGTCGCCGACCCGGCGCGGGCGGCCGACGAGGCCGTCATCGGCCGGCAGCGCAGCCAGAAGCTGGACCGGGCGATCGCGGCTCTGCCGCCGCAACTGAAGGCGGCGTTGCTGCTCACGGCGTTCGAAGGGCGCTCGCAGCAGGAGGCCGGCGCGATCCTCGGCGTATCGACCAAGACGGTCGAGACCCGTGTCTACAGGGCGCGGAAGATCCTCGCCGAACGCCTGGACGCGGAACTGCGGCCCTCGGCCGACAAGGCCTGAGACCGCATCGCAAGGGCGTCGACACGCTCAAACAGCGCTGACGGCGCGGTCGCGCGATCCCGGCGCCGGTCAGAGCTTCGTGGCCCGCAGCCGCAGGGCGTTGGTGATCACGCTCACCGAGGACAGAGCCATCGCCGCGGCCGCGATCTGCGGCGAGAGCAGCCAGCCGAACACCGGATAGAGCATCCCCGCCGCGACCGGCACGCCGGCCACGTTGTAAATGAAGGCGAACACCAGGTTCTGGCGGATGTTGCGCATCACCGCGCGCGACAGGCGGCGCGCTTTTACCAGCCCCTGCAGGTCCCCTTTCAGCAGCGTCACGCCGGCGCTCTCGATGGCGACGTCGGCTCCGGCGCCCATCGCCACGCCGACCTCGGCGGCCGCCAGCGCCGGGGCGTCGTTGACGCCATCCCCGGCCATCGCCACGGAGCGGCCTTCCGACCGGAACTTCTGGACGACCTTGGCCTTGTCCTCGGGCAGGACCTCGGCCTCGACCTCGTCGATCCCCAGCCGCTTGGCCACCGCGAGCGCGGTCGTGCGGTTGTCGCCCGTCATCATGACGAGGCGCACGCCGTCGGCCTTCAGCGCCTTCACGGCGTCCGGCGTGGTCGCCTTCACCGGGTCCGCGATGCCCAGGACGCCGGCGAGCCTGCCGTCGACGGTGGCGAAGATGGCCGTGGTTCCTTCGGCGCGAAGCCGCTCGGCCCGGCCCTCCAGCGGGCTCATGTCGACGCCCTGCTCGGTCATCAGGCGCGCGCCGCCCAGGACGATGCGGTTGCCGTCCACCGTGCCGAGCACGCCCTTGCCGACCGGCGAGTCGAAGTCCTGGGCCTCCGACAGGGTCAGGTTGCGGCCCTTGGCGGCGCGCAGGATCGCGTCGGCCAGCGGATGCTCGCTGCCGCGCTCGAGGCTGGCGGCGAGCCGGAGGAGTTCGGTCTCCTCGAAACCTGGGGCCGCGGCGATCGCGGTCACGGCGGGGCGGCCCTCGGTCAGGGTGCCGGTCTTGTCCACCACCAGGGTGTCGATCTTCTCGAAGCGCTCTAGGGCCTCGGCGTTCTTGATCAGCACGCCCGCCTGCGCGCCGCGCCCGACGCCCACCATGATCGACATGGGCGTGGCGAGACCTAGCGCGCAAGGGCAGGCGATGATCAGCACCGAAACGGCGGCGACGAGCGCGTAGGCGAACCTGGGCTCGGGGCCGACGAACGCCCAGACGGCGAAGGCGAGCAAGGCCACGGCGATGACCGCCGGCACGAACCAGGCGGAAACTTGGTCAGCCATGCGCTGGATCGGCGCGCGGCTTCGCTGGGCTTCGGCGACCATCTGGACGATACGCGACAGCAGGGTGTCGGCCCCGACCTTTTCCGCCCGCATGACGAAGGAGCCGGTCTTGTTGATGGAGCCGGCGATCACCTTGGCGCCGGGTTCCTTGGTCACGGGCATGGACTCGCCGGTGACCAGGCTCTCGTCGATGGACACGCGCCCTTCCAGCAGTTCGCCATCGACCGGGACCTTCTCGCCCGGCCGGACGCGGAGCCGGTCGCCGACATGGATGAGGTCGAGCGTAACCTCCTCGTCAGAGCCGTCGGCCTTGATCCGCCGGGCGGTCTTCGGGGCGAGATCGAGCAGCGCCTTGATGGCGCCGGACGTCCGCTCCCGGGCGCGCAGCTCCAGCACCTGGCCGAGCAGCACCAGGACGGTGATCACCGCGGCCGCCTCGAAGTAGACCGGCGCCGCCCCGCTCTTGTCACGGAACGCCGGCGGGAAGACGCCAGGCGCCAGCACCGCCGCCATGCTGTAGACCCAGGCCACGCCCACCCCCATGGCGATAAGGGTGAACATGTTGAGGCTGCGGCTCCTTAGCGAGGCCCAGCCGCGGACGAAGAAGGGCCAGCCGGCCCACAACACCACGGGCGTGCCGAGCGCCAGCTGGATCCAGTTGGAGGTCTGCCGGCTCAGCATCATCGTCAGGCCGCTGACGTGGCCGCCCATCTCGAGTGCGAGCACCGGCAAGGCGAGCACAAGCCCGACCCAGAAGCGCAGGGTCATGTCCTTGAGCTCGGGGCTCGGCCCGTCCTCGGCCGTGACCGTGGCGGGCTCCAGGGCCATGCCGCAGATCGGGCAGAACCCCGGGCCCACCTGGCGGATCTGCGGGTGCATCGGGCAGGTGTAGATCGCGCCAGCGGGCGCAGCCGGCGCCGGCGGCTTCTCCTGCGAGGCCAGATACCGGTCGGGGTCGGCGTCGAACTTGGTCTTGCAGCCCGCGGAGCAGAAGAAGAAGGAGCGCCCTTCCCGTTCCGCGCGACGCGGCGTCGTCTTGGGATCCACCTTCATGCCGCAGACCGGATCTGTGACGCGCCCATCATCGAGGGTCGCTGTCCGCTGACCGCCGTGTTCGTGATGATAATGATGGTGATGATGGCCGTCGCTCATCGCGTCATCTCCGGCATGCCCGTTGCGGGGTTCGGGGGAGGACGTATATACCCTGACGTGGTATTTCAAGGCATGCCCTGGAAGGGTATATTGCGGTCCAGGAGGACGCGTCTTTGATTGAAGACAAGAAGCCCAAACTGCTGAACCGGTTGCGGCGCATCGAGGGCCAGGTCCGGGGCGTCGCCCGCATGGTGGAAGAGGACCGGTACTGCATCGACATCCTCACCCAGACCCAGGCGTTGCGCGCCGCGCTGGCCAAGGTGGAGACTGAATTGCTGCGCGACCACGTCGACCACTGCGTTCGCAGCGCCTTCGCATCGGGAGACGCCCAGGACCAGCAGCAGAAGCTCGAGGAGCTTGTCGAAGTCCTGCAGCGCGGCGCGCGCTGAACGAGCGCACCGACGCTCACGAGCGGTCACCGCGCTGGCTCAGGGACCGGTCACGGGATTCCTGATCTCCCCGACGCCCTCCACGCTGACGGAAATGGTGTCTCCCGCCTTCATGAACACCGGCGGCTTGCGTCCGGCGCCCACGCCCCCTGGGGTGCCGGTGCTCAGGATGTCGCCCGGCTCGAAGGGAATCGACTTCGAGTAGCTCTCGATCAGGTCCGGGATGTCCCAGATCAGATCGGACAGGATTGCATCCTGCATCACCTCCCCGTTGAGCCGCGTGACAAGTCGCAGGCTGCGGTGGTCGGGGATTTCGTCCTTGGTGGTGACGTAGGGGCCAATCGGACAGAAGGTCGGGAAGCTCTTGTAGATCATGTTCAACGCCGGCCGGGCGTGGACGAATGTGTGGCTTTGCGCCTCGGCGCGGGTCCAGTCCCGCGCCGATACGTCGTTCAGGATCGTGTAGCCGGCGACATAGTCCATCGCCTCCTGGCGGGTTACGCCGAAACAGCGGCGGCCGAAGACGACGCACAGTTCCCCTTCGTAGTCGATGTAGTCCGGAGCCGCCGCGGGGATCTGAATGGGATCGAACGGCCCGGTGATCGAATGCAAGGCCTTGATGAAGCCGGCCGGCGGATGATCGGGCTTTTCCCGCGGGGCGTTGGGATCCCAGTCCTGCACGTGGCCATGGTAGGCTTGTCCGTGCAGGAAGAGGATCTTCGGCCGCGGCAGCGGCGCCATCAATCGGACCTCGTCCAGCGGACGCAGGGCGCCGCGCCGCCGCAGCGTGCCGCGCACTTCATTCGAGACGCTCGCCAAGGCGTCCAGGATCCGGTTGACGGCCGCCAACCCGTCTCCCGACATGTCGATAATGGCGGCGACCGAATCCGGCGCCTCCGCCGCGACCGGAAGCGCGTCGGCCGCCAGGCCGAAATCCAGGACCTCCCCGCCTACGACGCAACCGGGCGCGCCGAGCGGCGTGCGAGCAACAGTGACCAACTTCATGGGCCATCTCCTGTTAGAGGTGTTGCAGGCGGCGGCGGATTGATCAGGCCGCCTTCGCATGCGCGGAGTCGAAGGTGGCGAGCAGTTCGGCCTGCTCCTGCAGCACCCGCGCGCGATTGGCGTCCTTGACGTGGCCGTAGCCCCGGATCTGCATGACCGAAGCCGCCAGCTTCACGGCGACGTCCCGGTTCGCCGGCGACAGGCCCTCGATGAGACGGCCGACCAGCAGCTTGAAGTCCTCGATGTCCCGGCGTTCCTGCCGACGCTCGGCGGTCATGCCGAAGATGTCGAAGGGCGTGCCGCGCAGGACCTTGAGCGGCGCCAGGAGGGCGAAGGCGCCCTGCATCCACCCGCCGAACGTGCGCTTCACGGGTTTGCCGGTGAACCGGTCATGCTTGGCCAGGATCGGGGGCGCCAGGTGGAAGCTGATCTTGTAGTCGCCTTCGAACTGGGCCTTCAGCGCCTCGCGGAACTCTTGCGAGCGATAGAGGCGCGCCACCTCGTACTCGTCCTTGTAGGCCATCAGCTTGAACAACGACCGGGCCACGGCCTCGGTCAGCGCGAAGTCGGTGGCGCCGATGCGTTGTTCGGCGGCGTGGACCTGCTCGACAAACTGCCGATAAGCCTCGCCATAGGCCGAGTTCTGGTAGTCCTCGAGGAAGGCGACGCGCCGCCCGACGACCGACTCCAGGCTCTCGGCCTCGGCGCTTTCGGTTTCCATCCGGGCCGCCGTCGTCACCCTGTCGAGGTCGTGCGCCGCCAGGCGGCCCCAGGCGAACGCCCGCAGGTTGGCCTCGATGGCGACGCCGTTGAGCTCGATGGCGCGTTTGATCGCTTCGTAGGATAGCGGCAGCCGGCCGCTCTGGAAGGCGTAGCCCAGGGTGAACATGTTGGCCGCGATCGAATCGCCCATCAGCTGGGTGGCGATCCGCGTCGCCGGCACGAGGTGGAGATTTTCGCGGCCGACGGCCCGGCGCAGCTTGTTGCGCATTGCGGCGACGTTGATCCGGTAGTCCGGACGCGTCAGCCCGGCTGCGACGGGCGCCACGTCGTCGTTCACGACCGCCCAGGTGACGCCCTCCGCCAGCGAGGCCATGGCGTTCGGACTGACGGCGGTGACCATGTCGCAACCGAGCAACAGGTCCGCCCGGCCTTGCGCCACGCGCACGCCGAACAGGTCGGCAGGCTTCGGCGCCAGCCGCACATGGCTCATGACCGCGCCGTTCTTCTGGGCCATGCCGGTATTGTCGAGCACCGATACGCCGCGGCCTTCCAGGTGCGCCGCCATCCCGATGATGTGGCCGACGGTGATCACGCCGGTGCCGCCGATGCCGGTGATCAGGATGCTGCAGGGCTCGTCCAGCCGCGCAGCAGGCGCCGGCAGGCCCTCGGCCGGGTCGTCCGTGGCGACCTTGGACTTGCGCACCCTGGCGCCCTTCACGCTGACGAAGCTCGGGCAGAACCCCTCCACGCAGGAGTAGTCCTTGTTGCAGCTGGACTGGTCGATCTGGCGCTTCAGGCCGAACGGGGTCTCCACCGCCTGGACCGAGATGCAGTTGGAGGCGGCTTGGCAATCGCCGCATCCTTCGCAGACCAGCTTGTTGATGAAGATGCGCCGGTCCGGATCCGGGAAGGAGCCGCCCTTGCGCCGGCGGCGCTTTTCGGCCGCGCAGGTCTGATCGTAGATCAGGATCGTCAGTCCCGGCGTCTGGCTCAGCTCGCGCTGGACGACGTCAAGCTCCTCGCGCGGGCGGACGGTCACGCCGGGAGCCAATCCGCTAACGCCGGCATAGCGGCCCACGTCGTCGGTGACGATGACGGTCTTTCTGGCGCCCTGCGCCTTCACCTGATGGGTGATCTGCGGGACGGTCAGGTGGCCTTCGACCGGCTGACCGCCGGTCATGGCGACAGCGTCGTTGTAGAGGATCTTGTAGGTGATGTTGACGCCCGCCGCGGCGGCCGCGCGGATCGCAAGCAGCCCCGAGTGGCTGTAGGTGCCGTCACCCAAGTTCTGGAACACATGGGCCCGGCTGCTGAAGGGCGCTTGGCCAACCCAATGCAGGCCCTCTCCGCCCATCTGGCTGACCGGGCCGGTGTTGCGTTCCGGCATCCACATCACCATGCCGTGGCAGCCGATGCCGGCCATGCCCCGGCTGCCGTCAGGCAGCTTGGTGGATGTGTTGTGCGGGCAACCCGAGCAGAAGTAGGCCTGCCGCACCACGTCGGGCTTGGCAAGCAGCTGCGCCGCCGGCAGGCGTTGGGCGAAGGGCCGCACATCCACGTTCAGGAACTGCAGGCGCTCGCAGATGACGCGGCCGACGAAGGCCGAATTCACCTCTCCGAAAGGCGGGATCAGCGCCTGCCCCGCCTCGTCCTTCTTTCCCACGATCCGCGGGCGCGGCCCTTCGATGCGGTACAGCAGGGACGCGAGTTGCTCCTCAATGAGCCCGCGTTTCTCCTCGACCACGAGGATCTCTTCCAGGCCCGCCGCGAACCGGAGCGCCCCGCGGGCCTCCAATGGCCAGGAAAGGCCGAGCTTGTAGACCCGGATGCCGAGTTCGGACGCCTGCGCCTCGCCGATGCCGAGGTCCGCCAGCGCCTGACGCACATCCAGGTAGCTCTTGCCCGCAGCGACGATCCCCAGGCGCGGCCTGGGGCTGTCCAGCACCACCTTGTCGATCGAGTTGGTCCGCGCGAACGCCGCCAGCGCGTCCATCTTCGGCCCGAACAGGCGCCGCTCCTGTTCCAGAAACGGGTCCGGCCAGCGGATGTTGAGGCCGCCTTCGGGAAGGACGAAGTCGGGCGGGACCATGGTGTGGATCCGATCGGGGGACACGTCCACCGATCCGCCGCTCTCCACCGTATCCACGGCCAGTTTGAAGCCGACCCACAGGCCTGAGAAACGGGAGAGCTCGAACGCCCAGAGGCCGTAATCGATGATGTCCTGCGCGCCGGTCGGCTGCAGGGTGGGAATGCCCGCGGTGACGAAGTTGAAGTCGCTGTGGCTGGCGGCGGAGGAAGACTGGCAGGCATGGTCGTCGCCCGCCACGACCAGGACCCCGCCGCTTTTGGACGATCCGGCCAGGGCGCCATGCTTCAGCGCGTCCATCGCCCGGTCCACGCCGGGCGACTTGCCGTACCAGATGGCGTTGACGCCAGCCACCTTGGCTTCCGCGGGATAAAGGTCGAGCTGTTGCGAGCCCCACACGGCGGTAGCGGCCAATTCCTCGTTCAGCCCCGGCTGGAACACCACGCCATTGTCGGCGAGTTGCTTGCGCGCCTTCCATAGAGCGCTGTCGTAGCCGCCGAGAGGCGAACCGCGGTACCCGCTGATGAAACCGGCCGTGTTCCGCCCTGCCGACCTATCTCGCTGCTGCTGCAGCATCGGCAGGCGGACCAGCGCCTCAATACCCGTGAGGAACACCCGGCCCGAGGCGCGGAGATACTTGTCCTCAAGTCTATAGTCGTAGTCGAGCACCGTCATGGTCTTGAACCTCGTTCGGCGACGTTGACCAAGGCGTCGTGCGGGAAAGTGGCGCGAGCAGGCGCCGGACATCCCTGCAAACGGCAAGGGAACCTGGCGGCGGAGCCTGGCCAGGGCCTTCTCGAAACGCCGCCGCGTTCATCAGCCATTTTCTAGTGTGATCTTTGGATCCGAAGCTCGCTCCGGCGCAGCTTGACGGGTGGCGCATAGCTTCGGTCGCGCGGCCCCCCAAAAACCTTCGTCTGCGGCGCTTTGAACATCAGCGACACGGCTCTCCCTCCTCGCTCAGGAGAGCCACTCTAGCCATTATTGTACGACTGTCCAGTCGAAGCGCCTTGGCCGCCCCTCCCCGGGCCTGGACGCTTGCCACCGGAGTGAACCGCCCTATTTTCGGACCATGCGTGAAGCTGCAGACAAGGCGATCCTGGCCAAAGGCGCTAAAACCCGGCAATCGATCTTGGACGCCGCAGAAGAGCTCTTCGGCAACGATCATTACGACTCCATCTCCATGCGCGACGTGGCGCAGAAGGCGGACGTTCTGCTGGGGCTGGTCAGCTATCACTTCAAAAGCAAGGAGAAGCTCTTCGAAGAGGTGGTCGCCCGCAGGGCGGACGAAGCGAACGCAGCTCGGCTTGCGGCCCTTCGCAAGCACGAAGACCCCACGATTGAGCAGGTGCTCGACGCCTTCGTTCGCCCGGCCGTGGAGATGGGCTTCCGCCCGGAATGGCGGAACTACTCGCGGCTTACGAACCAAGTCTACCACGGCGAACGCTGGCGAGACCTGAACATACGGCTGTTCTACCCGACAGCCCGAGAATTCTACCAAGCCCTTGTGCGCGCCATCCCGGGAGCCTCGGAGACCGCATTGGCGCGCGGCTTCACCTATACTGTATTCGCCATGCTCGGCGCCGTGTACGATAATAATAAATATGAAGATTTGACCGGCGACGATTCGCTCGCCACCGCCGACGACATCCTGCGGAGCTTGCTGCCGTTCGCGGCCGGCGGGCTCAAAGCTCTGGCGGCGACGGGCGTGGACGCCGCTTCGCCACCGCGCCCCCCGGCCTCGCCGGCCCCCAACGTCATCCCGCTCGGCAAGTCCTGAGGACAGCGGAAGGCTCCAGGAGGCGGACCTTCGCCGGGGGCGTGGCTGTCCGGCGACTAGGCAATGTGAGCCGTCGGCCGCGCCGGTCTATGAGGCGACCTTGGGGCGTTGACCTGATGCAGGCGTCGCGGCGCGCGGGCACGCTGGTCCGAACATCAGACCGACCGGGAAGCGCTTTCGATGAGAGCCGGGCTCGCTCCAGCCTTGGCTGCAGGCCTGTTGCTCGGCGGCGGCGCGCCGGACAGCGCCGCCCCGCCCGCGCGGACGGCCCGGGCCGAAAGTTGCGCCGTTTCGCCCTCGCTCAGCCCTGCAGACTGCGCCCAGATCCTGCGGAAGCTGGCCCGATTTGCCGACGCCGCCTATGGGGGCGATCCGACAGCGACGCCGCCGCCCGATTTCCACGCCGCCGAGATCGCCGGCGTTTCGCTTCGGGCCGGGCGCTATCGGAATGAATCGGCGACCGCCCTCGTCATGACAGCCCAGTTCGATAAAGCGTCCGTGCTCGTTGTCGGCTTTGGGGGAAGCGACGATGCCGCCACCTGGCTTGCCGACCTGCGGGACATCAATGCGCCGTATCGACAATTCCGGCCGCTGATGCGCGCTCTTGAAGCAGACGCCGCGGCCCGCCGAAAGGTGCTCCTGGTCGGACATAGCTTCGGCGGCGCAGTGGTGCAGCTTTTCATGTTCGCCCATGCCGGGGACGACAAATACCGCGCGGTCACCTTTGGCTCGCCTGGCGCGCGGCCACAGGCCGGCGTGTTCGCCGCGCAGGCCGACCCCCGCATCGCCAACGTGGTCATCGGCGACGACCCCTATGTGTTCCTCGGCGAGCATCGGGCCGAGGTCGCGGCCTATGCCCGCCGTAACCGGATCTACGCGCTCGCCCTGGCGGGCGCGATCGCCCATGAGAGCGGCCTCTCCCTCGCCCAGGTCGTCGCTTCGGAGCCCTATCTGACCGCCGACTACGTCAACAACGGCTGCAAGGTCATCCTGTCGCCCCGTCGGTCAGGCCTGAGCGTCTCGACTGTGATCGGCGCCGACCCCGACGAGCACGAGATCGAGACCTACGTCGCGCGGATCGCCCCTGCGCAAGGCTCCGCCCTTCCCCACCTTGCGGAGGGTCTGCTACCCGCCGGAGATTAGAGCCGATTGCGCGGGCGCGGCGTCGGTCAGCTCAGGCGCCGGATGCTGGCGACGAGCCCCTCCCGGCGCCACTCCCGCTCGATGGCCGTGTTCAACTGTTTGGCCAGGCCTTCCATGAGCCGCGATCCGAAGCCCTGGCGCGAGGGCCGCTGGACCTCCGGGCCGCCGATTTCCTCCCAGTCAATGTCGAGCCCGCCGCGAGGAGAGAACCGCCACCGGACCGTGACGCGTCCCGGAACCGTCGTGAGCGCCCCGTGTTTGGCGGCGTTAGTGGCCAGTTCGTGGAAAATCATTCCGAGCGGCTGCACCTGCTCGGGTCGAAGCATGTGGTGGGGACCCACGAGCTTGAACTGCCCAGGCTTGGCGATGGCCTCGAGTTCGCGCTCGATCACCTGTCGCACCGGCGCGCCCTCCCACCGCTGGGCGGCGAGCGAGCCTTGCGCGCGCCCGAGCGCGCAGATGCGGTTCAGCACGATCTCCTTATAGGCCGCAGTGTTCGGAGCTTTCGTGAGTTGCACGATCGACTGGATCACGGCGAGCGCGTTCCTGGCCCGGTGATCCACTTCGCGCATGAGCAGCTCTCGCGCCTGTTCGTTGCGCTTCTGCTCGGAAATATCCCGCACCTCGATGATGGTGCCGACGGTCTTCGACTCTTCGTCGCGAATAGGACTTGCGGTGAAAGCCACGGGATAGAAGCGCCCGTCGCGGTGGACGAAGATCTCCTCGCCTTGCTCCTGATTGTTCTCCAGGTAGGCGCGGTCGATCGGGCATTCGTGGAGCGGGTATGGAGAGCCGTCCGGCCGCGTGTGGTGCACCACGTCGTGCAACGGCTGGCCGAATGTCTCTTCCAGGCTGTAGCCCGTCAGCTTTTCCGCAGTCGCGTTCATGTAGGTGCAGTGCTGGCGGGCGTCCATCAGGAAGATCGCCACGCTCGCATTGTCGAGAACCGCGTTCAGCCGCCGCTCGCTCTCGCGCAGCGCGGCTTCGACGCGCAGCCGCTCGCTCGCCATCGCCAAGTACTGCGTGACGGTGCGGAGGAATTGCAGCTCGTCCTCGCTGAACTTCTCCCCGTGGCGGCGCCCGAACCCGAGCCCGCCGAGCAGTCGCGGCCCCACGAGCATCGAGGTGCAGGCGTAGCAGGTCAGCCCCAGGCGCCTCAGCAGAACGGCCCGCGAATCTTCGGAACAGTGGATCCCGGCCGCGTAACGTGGCTCTCGGCGCGAGGCCGCACCTTCGTATGCGGCCGCGCCCAGTTCGAGGTAGGCGGCCTCGTCGCGGCGCGGGTCGTCCACGCCGGCGACAGCGCCGAGGCGCAACCGGCCGTCCGGCTCGGCCGTGTAGCTGACGTACACGTCAAGCCTGAGTTCGCCTCGGATCAAGGCGAAGAGCTCAGCGGTCGCCAGCTCGGCGTCGGTCGCCGCCAGCAGACGGCCTGCGGCCTCATTGAGGAGGCGCAGATAGGCGCTGGCCAGCTGTGGCCGGTTGCTGTCGGCGGCTTCCACGCTCACCATGATCTCCGCGGAGAGGGGCGAAGGCCCGAATACGATGACGACAAGCCTCCCTTGGCGTCGAAGCGCGCGCCGAAAAGGCCGGATTTTTCCGCGACATTGGCCATCTGCGCCGCCTCATGCTGCATCGCGACATTGACGGCCCGGCGCCGGATTGTCGACGGTGGATCCTCAGCTGTCTGGCCGAGCTGCGCCAACAGGGGAAGTTCGACCACCGTGAGAATCCGGACCTTCCCGCGCTAGGTGCTTTCCACTGCGGCATGCGGCGGCGCTAGGGACCCTGGTCAAGGAGCCAGGCCGGGATCGCTCCGCTTCACCCTCGCCCGACGAACGGCATGTTCGTCGCCATCAGGGTCATGAACTGCACGTTGGCCTCCAACGGCAGCTCGGCCATGTAGACAAGGGCGCGGGCGACATCCTCCACCGCCATGACCGGCTCGGCGCGCACTGATCCATCGGCCTGGGGCATGCCGATCTTCATCTTCGCGGCGAGATCGGTGTCGGCGTTGCCGATGTCGATCTGGCCGCAGGCGATGCGGAACGGCCGGCCGTCCAGCGACAGGCTCTTCGTCAGGCCGGTGATCGCGTGCTTGGTCACTGTGTAGGCGAGCGAGCCCGGCCGCGGCGCGTGGGCGGAGATCGAGCCGTTGTTGACGATCCGCCCGCCCTGCGGCGACTGGGCGCGCATCTGCCGGAACGCCTCGCGCGCGCAGTGGAAGGCGCCGGTGAGGTTGGTCCGCACGACCCGGTCCCACTCCTCGTCGGCATAGGCGTCGATCAGGCCGGGCTTGGCGCTGACGCCGGCGTTGTTGAACAGCAGGTCCAGGCGGCCGAAGCGCTCGGCCGCCGCCGCGAAGGCGGCGCGCACGCTTGCCGCCTCGCCGACGTCCGCCGCCAAAGGCAGGGCGGCTTCGCCGATCTCGCCCGCCAGCTCGGCCAAAGGCTCCGGCCGGCGGCCGACCAGGACGAGGCGCCAGCCGGCGCGGGCCAGCGCCAGCGCCGAGGCGCGGCCGATGCCGCTGCCGGCGCCGGTGACGAGGGCGACCTTTGCGGCGACTTTCGTGCTCATGACGTCTCCTCCGCCCGCCCGCGGTCGAGCGAGGCCCAGGTCTGCGCAGGCATGGTATTCGCAACCCGCCGCCCCGCGATAGCCGAAGCCTGGGGCGGCTGAGCCGCAGCAACCTCGGCGCCGGCCATCGCGTTCATCTGATGGAGGCCGGCCATGGGCTGGAAGCAGTGCGTCATTTCGATCCAGGACAGCTACGAACAGCTGCATGAGGGCGTCCGCCTGCTGGCGCTCGCCAACAAGGACTCGGTGGACATCGCCCTCTTCACCCGGACCATGCCCGACCATCGCCACCGCGTGCTGCTGCTGTCGCCGCTCGCGGCCGAGCTGGCGGGCGACGCCCTGTGCGACCGCTGGACCGCCTCCGAGGCGCCGGAGTTGTTCGAATGGGACCTGGTCCACGGCTCGCCCGGGGCCTGCGAACGCTTCGGCCTCTGCCGGCCGACCTTCGGGCGTGGGCACACGCCGCCGCTGGTCTTCGGAGAAAAGCCGGACGCGACGGGCGAATCCGGCCGCAGGTAGCCGCGCCTGAGCGCGCCCGCGCTGTGCTCGACCCACGAAAACCTATCACACCCGCAGATTTTCTGCGGCGCCGGTTGCTTGACCGTGGGCCGCCGGCCGCGTCTAGGTCGCGGCGGTTCCACAGTCCGGACGCCCGCGAGTGCACCTGCTCGACCACATCAACCCGCTGTACACGCTCTCAGGCCTGGTCGTCGGCTTCCTGGTCGGCCTGACCGGGGTGGGCGGCGGCTCGCTGATGACGCCGCTGCTGGTGCTGGTGTTCGGCATCCACCCGACGACCGCGGTCGGCACGGACCTGCTCTATGCCGCCGCCACCAAGACCGTCGGCACGGGGGTGCACGGCTTCAAGGGCACGGTGCAGTGGAAGATCGTCGGCCGGCTGGCCGCCGGCAGCGTGCCGGCGACGATCCTTACGCTGTGGCTGCTGCACCAGCACAAGGGCCCGGCCGCCGGCTCGCTGATCACCATCACCCTGGGCTGGGCGCTGCTGGTCACCGCGCTGGCGGTGCTGTTCCGCAAGACCATCGTCAAGGCGCTGGCGTCGCGTGCGATGGAGCTGGGCGAGGGCCAGGTCGCCGCCCTGACGATCCTGCTGGGCGCGGCGCTGGGGACTCTGGTCTCATTGACCTCGGTCGGCGCCGGCGCGCTTGGCATGACCGTGCTGCTGATCCTCTACCCGCGCACCGACATCGCCAGGCTGGTGGGCTCGGACATCGCCCACGCCGTGCCGCTGACCCTGATCGCCGGCCTGGGCCACTGGATGATGGGCTCGGTGGACTGGATCCTGCTGGTCTCGCTGCTGTCGGGCTCGGTCCCCGGCATCATCCTGGGCAGCGTGCTGGCCGCGCGCACGCCCGATGGGGTGCTGCGCCCGGTGCTGGCGAGCGTGCTGGTGCTGGTCGGCGTCAAGCTGTTGACCTGACGGCGGCCTTACGGGCGAGCCGGCGAGCGAAGCGGGCGGGCGCCACCAGCTCGGCCTGGTCCGCCGGCAACGGGCTCGGCGCGCCCATCGCCAGCGCCGCGACATGCTCGGCCAGCAGCGGCGCCAGAGAAAAGCCGCGCGAGCCGAAGCCGGTCAGCAGGAACAGGCCGTCCGCCTCGCCCGCCACCGGCAGCCGGTCCGCCGTCGTCGCGCGCAGCGAGGCCCGGCCCAACAGCGGCCGCGCCGACAGCCGCGCGGCGAGCGCGGGCAGGGTCTTGGTCACCGTTTCCAGGTTGCGTGCGTGGTCCGCCGCGCGCACCTCCAGCCCCATGTCGCCGCGGTCGTGGGTCGCGCCGAACAGGACGCCGTCGCGCGTCGGGACCGCATAGCCGCCCCAGGCGCAGGCCGGCGGCGGATCCGCAAGCTTCGCCCAGCTGGCCTGGCCGCGCACCGGCTGCAGCCCCGGCGACGGCGCGAGCGCGGCGCTCCCCAGGCCCGCGGCGAGGATCACCGCGTCGACCTCGGCGAGCTCCGTTCCGGCGGCGTCACGCAGGCGCCAGCCCATCTCGCTGCGGACGAGCTCGGTCACGCGGGCGATCCGCGGCCTCGCCAGCCAGTCGGCCAGGATCGGCGCGGGATCGACGACCAGCGCCGTCGCCTGGGCGAGCGCGGCGGACGCAGCCTCCCCCAGCCGGGCGCTCGCCGCCTCGGCGTCGAGCAGGTCGAGCGCGCCGGGTTCGAAGAGGTCGCAGCCGGCGATGCGGGCGAACCGGTCGAGGTCGCGCGGGCCGGCCGCCAGTTGCAGCACGCCGCGGGCGATGACCGCCTGAGGGCAGGCCTCGTAGAGCTGCACCGCGCGGCGGAAGGCGCCGGCGAAGAGGCGCGCCGGGGCCGCCAGGCCGGCGTCGAGCCTGGGCGTGACCAGGGCCGCGGGATTGCCGGAGCCGCCCG
>NZ_DATELG010000163.1:0-4099 GCF_035276905.1 Phenylobacterium sp.
GGTCACAGCCCCGGGATCAAGCTGCGAATTGCCTCGACGCCGCCGCGAACGCGCGGGCGATTACGCAACGTGCCCATTCTTTTCAACGTTGAACCGTCTCTATAGGCTCCGCCCCCGAGGGACAGGGACTGATTTGGGGAGGTCTGGTTGGCGGGCAGGTTCGACGCGAGGCAGGCGCAGACATCGGTTTTCGACGCCCTGGTCGACGCCAGCCGCCGGCACGGCCGTGACAAGCAGATCCTGGAGGACCAGGAGCGCTCGCCCACCACCTACCTCGGCCTGATCCGCGCATCCTTCGCGCTCGGCCGCAAGCTGTGCGACATCACCAAACCCGGCGAGCGGGTGGGCGTGCTGCTGCCGTCGAGCGCCGCAGCGGTCGTCACCTTCTTCGCCTTGCACGCCTTCGGCCGCACGCCGACGATGCTGAACTTCACCGCGGGCCTGCGGAACCTGCGCGCGGCGTGCGAGCTCGCGGAGGTGAAGCGGGTGCTGACCTCCCACCGCTTCGTCGAGCAGGCCAAGCTGCATGACGTGATCGACACGCTGGAGCCCTTAGCCTCGATCACCTACCTCGAGGAGGTGCGCCGCAAGGTGAACCTGCTGGACAAGCTCTATGCGGCCCTCGCCGGCGCCTTCCCCAAGGCGTTCCGCATCCGCACCAAGCCCAGCGACGCGGGCGTCATCCTGTTCACCTCCGGCAGTTTCGGCGCGCCGCGCGGCGTGGTGCTGACCCAGGCCAATCTGATCGCCAACGCCCGGCAGGTGGCCGCGCACATCGAGCTCGATCCCGACTGGACCTTCTTCAACCCCCTGCCCGTCTTCCACTGCTTCGGCCTGACCGGCGGGGTGCTCTTGCCGCTGTTCAGCGGGCTGAAAGCCGTCCAGTATCCTTCGCCGCTCCACACCAAACAGATCCCGCCGCTGATCCGCGACACCCAGGCCAAGGTGCTGCTGGCGACCGACACCTTCGTCAATCAGTACGCCCGCGCCGCCGCCCCGGGCGACCTGTCGGGCCTCAAGTTCATCGTCTGCGGCGCCGAGAAGGTGCGCGAGGAGACCCACAACCTGATCGCCGAGCGCTTCGGCCCGGTCCCGGTGCTGGAGGGCTATGGCGCGACCGAGGCCTCGCCGGTGATCGCGGTGAACAAGCCGACCGACAACCGGCGCGGCACGGTCGGCGGCCTCCTGCCCGGCATCGAGACCCGGCTGGAGAAGGTCGACGGCATCGCGCAGGGCGGACGTCTCTACGTGCGCGGGCCGAACATCATGGCCGGCTACCTCGTTCCCGGCGGCGGCCTTGAGCCCCCCGCCGGGGGCTGGCACGACACCGGCGACGTGGTCTCGGTCTCGTCCGACGGCTGGGTCAAAATCCTGGGTCGGGTCAAGCGCTTCGCCAAGGTCGGCGGCGAGATGGTCTCGCTGACCGCCGCCGAGGACCTGGCTTCCGCGGTCTGGCCGAACAGCCGTCATGCGGTGGTGGCGGTCGCCGACCCGAAGAAGGGCGAACGGCTGATCCTGGTCACCGACAAGCCCGACGCCGAGACCGGACCGCTGCTCATCCACGCCCAGGCGATCGGCGCCGGCGAGCTTGTCGTGCCCAAGCGGATCATCCGCGTGGTCGAGATCCCCGTGCTGGGCACCGGCAAGACCGACTATGTCGCGCTCGGCCGGATCGTCGACGCCGAGCTGCGGCGCGGCGCCTGAGCCCAGCCCCGGCGGAGCGTCGAGCCAGGATCCTCGCCCGGCGGGAGGGCTGTTCAATGTGCGCGAGAGCCCTGAAGGGGCGTCACGTCTACATGTGCAGCACCTGCCCGAAGGCGTCGAGGGAGGCCTCGTGCATGGCCTCGCTCATCGTCGGGTGCGGGAAGACGGTGGCCTGCAGCTCGGCCTCGGTGGCTTCCAGCGTCATGGCCAGCGTAAAGCCCTGGATCATCTCGGTGACCTCGGCGCCGATCATGTGCGCGCCGATCAGCGCCCCGGTCTTGGCGTCGAAGATGGTTTTCACGAAACCTTCCAGCTCGCCGGAGGCGATCGCCTTGCCGTTCACCTTGAACGGGAAGCGGCCGACCTTGATTTCGCGGCCCTGCTCCTTGGCCTGGGCCTCGGTGATCCCCACCGAGGCGATCTGCGGGTTCGAATAGGTGCAGCCCGGGATCGGCGAGGCGACGCTCACCGGCTTCAGGCCGGCGATGTGCTCCACGCAGTGGATGCCTTCGTGGCTCGCCTTGTGCGCCAGCCAGGGCGGACCGGCCACGTCGCCGATGGCGTAGAGGCCGGGCGCGCCCGTCCCGCCGTGGGCGTCGGTGACCACGTGGGTCTTCTCGACCTTCACCCCCAGCGCCTCGAGACCCAGATTCTCGACGTTGCCGACGATGCCGACCGCGACGATCGCCACCTCGGCTTCCAGCCTCTCGGCCTTGCCGCCGGCCTCGATCTCGATGGCGACGCCGGTCTTCGTCTTGGTGAGCTTCTTGACGCTGGCCGGCACGCGGAACTTCAGGCCGCGCTTCTCGAAGGCCTTCTTGGCCGCGGCCGAGACCTCCTCGTCCTCCACCGGCACGATGCGCGGCAGCATCTCGACGACCGTCACGTCCGAGCCCAGGGCGCGGTAGAAGCTGGCGAATTCGATGCCGATGGCGCCGGAGCCGATGACGACCAGCGACTTGGGCGCCGCCTTGGGGACCAGGGCCTCGCGGTAGGTCCAGACCCGCTCGCCGTCCGGCTCCAGGCCGATCTCCGGGATGGTCCTCGCCCTCGCCCCGGTGGCCAGAATGACGTGCTTGGCCTGGACCGTGCGCTCGCCGCCGGCCTTGAGCGCGATCACCGCCTTGGGCGCGCCCTCGCCCTTCTCGAGCCTGGCGGTTCCCTCGATCACCTCGATCTTGTGCTTGCGCATCAGGTAGCCGACGCCCGAGTTCAGCTGGGCGGCGACCTTGCGCGACCGCTCGACCACTTTGGCGAAGTCATAGCCGCGCTTCTCCACCGACAGGCCGTAGTCGCCCAGGTGATCCAGGGTCTCGTAGACCTCGCCCGACTTGAGCAGCGCCTTGGTCGGGATGCAGCCCCAGTTCAGGCAGACCCCGCCGAGCGCCTCGCGCTCGACGATGGCCGTCTTCATCCCGAGCTGAGCCGCGCGGATGGCCGTCACATATCCCCCGGGGCCCGAGCCAATCACCAGAACATCGAAGTCGATCGCCATACTCTGCTCCGCTCATCCCGGCGCGCCGGGAGCCCTCACTGAAACGACTTAGCGCTCTGGCCCCCCGGCAGGCGCTTGGATGCTGGTCGGACGATCTCTGTTCAGACGATCATCGTGATCGGGTCTTCGATCAGGCCCTTGAAGGCCTCCAGCCAGCGCGCGCCCACCGCGCCGTCCACGACCCGGTGGTCGCAGGTCAGCGTCACCGTCATGACGGTGGCGATGGCCAGCTGGTCACCGCGCACGACCGGTCGCTTCTCGCCAGCGCCCACCGACAGGATGCAGCCCTGCGGTGGGTTGATGATCGAGCCGAACGACTTGATGCCGAACATGCCGAGGTTGGACACCGAGAAGGTGCCGCCCATGAACTCCTCCGGCTTCAGCTTCATCGTCCGCGCGCGCTCGGCGAGGTCCTTCGCCTCGGTGGCGATCTCGGCCAGGCTCTTCAGCTCGGCCTTGAAGATGATCGGGGTGATCAGCCCGCCGTCGATCGCCACAGCCATCGAGATGTCGGCGTTGTGGTGATAGGCGATGCCTTCTGGGCTGAAGGAGGCGTTGGCTTCGGGCACCCGCTTCAGCGCAATGGCGCAGGCCTTCATGACGAGGTCGTTGACGCTGACCTTCACGCCCTGCTTTTCCAGCGCCTTGTTGATCTTGGTCCGCGCCGCCAGCAGCGCGTCGATCTCCAGGTCGATGGTCAGCGGGAAGTGCGGGATGTCGCGGAACGACTCCGACAGCCGCCGCGCCACCGTCTTGCGCATCATGTTGAGCGGCTTCAGGTCGTAGCTGCCCGCCGGAATGCCGAGCTGCTCGATCGACGAGGTCCCCGGCTTGGCCGCGGGCGCAACCGCCGGCGCGGCAGCCGCCGCGGGCTTGGGCGCCGCGGCCGGAGCCGCGCCC
>NZ_DATELG010000164.1:0-2324 GCF_035276905.1 Phenylobacterium sp.
GCCGCGCGCTGACAGGACGACGCGACAGGCGGTGTAGGACCATTGCCGTGGCTCCGTCATGACGTGGCCCGGGCCGCTGTGGGCCGGATCGGTTCGCGTGACGGTAAACTCCATGCGCACCGTCCCGCCGTCAAAGAAAAGGTGTTCGAGCCGGTCGGCGAATACCTCGCTGACTTCCGGACGATCGATGTACTTCGGCCCTGTCGGACCGCCGCTCTTGCCCTTCATCGCGGAAAACCACCCTCCAGCACAGCTGAGGGACAACGAACAGAATTGGCGGGCGTTGCGCAAGCCGCAGCCTGGGGACGCCGGCTACGTGAGCACGCCCTCCAGGCGCGACCTTGCCAGAGTCGCGATCGATTCCCAAGTTCGGCGAAACTCTCCCTGGCGCTTGCGAACATCGGACGCGACGCGGGCTCTTGCCGCGCCGCCCGGGTTCCGCTTATACGAGCGCCGCAAAACGAGGTGTCTCCATGGAGATTCGCGAAGGGCTCACCTTCGACGATGTTTTGCTCGAACCGGGCGCATCCGACGTCATGCCGACCCAGGTGGACGTCTCCACCCGGCTCACGCGAGAGATCAAGCTGAACATCCCGCTCGTGTCCGCCGCCATGGACACGGTGACCGAAAGCCGGCTGGCCATCGCCATGGCCCAGAACGGCGGGATCGGCATCCTGCACCGCAACCTGACGGTGGAGGAGCAGGCCGACCAGGTGCGCGAGGTGAAGCGCTACGAGAGCGGCATGGTCATCAATCCGCTGACCATCCATCCGGACACGCCCCTCAGCGAGGTCCGCCAGATCAAGGCGCGCAAGAAGATCTCCGGCTTCCCGGTGGTCGACGAGGCCGGCAAGCTCTGCGGGATCCTGACCAACCGCGACATGCGCTTCGAGACGCGCGACGACGTCCCGGCCAAGGCGCTGATGACCAAGGACAACCTAGTCACGGTGCGCGAGGGCGTCAGCCAGGCCGAGGCCCGCGACCTGCTTCGGCGGCACAAGATCGAGCGGCTGATCGTCGTCGACGACGACAACCACGCCGTGGGCCTGATCACCGTCAAGGACATGGAGAAGGCCCAGCTCCACCCGAGCGCCGCCAAGGACGCGCAGGGCCGCCTGCTGGTCGGCGCGGCCTCGACCGTCGGCGACACCGGTTACGAGCGGTCGATGGCGCTCGTCGAGGCGGGCGTCGACGTGGTGGTGATCGACACCGCCCACGGCCACAACGCCGACGTCGCCAAGGCCGTCCAGCGGATCAAGCGCGAGACCAACCGTGTGCAGATCGTCGCCGGCAACGTCGCCACCTATGACGGCGCGCGCGCCCTGATCGAGGCCGGCGCCGACGCGGTGAAGGTGGGCATCGGTCCGGGCTCGATCTGCACCACGCGGATCGTCGCCGGGGTTGGCGTGCCGCAACTGACCGCCATCGCCGACGCGGTGCGCGCGGCGGCCGACGCCGACGTGCCGATCATCGCCGACGGCGGCATCAAGTACTCCGGCGACCTCGCCAAGGCGCTCGCCATGGGGGCTTCGGTGGCCATGATGGGCTCGGTCTTCGCCGGCGTCGACGAGGGGCCCGGCGAGGTCTTTCTCTACCAGGGCCGGTCCTACAAGTCGTACCGCGGCATGGGCTCGCTCGGCGCCATGGGCCAGGGCTCGGCCGACCGCTACTTCCAGAAGGACGTCAAGGACGCGCTCAAGCTGGTGCCCGAGGGCATCGAGGGCCAGGTCCCCTACAAGGGCCCGATCGCTCCGATCCTGCACCAGATGGTCGGCGGCCTGCGCGCGGCCATGGGCTACACCGGGGCCGAGAACCTGGAGGAGTTCCGCAAGCGGGCGCGGTTCATCCGCATCACCGGCGCGGGCCTGCGCGAGAGCCACGTCCACGACGTGATGATCACGCGCGAGGCGCCGAACTATCCGAGCTCGGTTTGAGGTGTCGGGGCTGAACGCCCCCTCAGTCGCGTCGCGACAGCTCCCCCGTTCCACGGGGGAGCATCTTGGCGCTCAGATCCTCCGCCGCGAAGCGGGGGAGGTGGCTCGCGAAGCGAGACGGAGGGGGCGTGCGGGGCCCGGGTTGACGTGAGATTCGACTTTGCGTGACGGCGGACGCCTGGCGGCGGCCATCCAGGTCCTGACGGACATCGAGACCCAGCACCGGCCGGTGCGGCTGGCGCTGAAGGCCTGGGGCGAGGCCTCGCGCTTCGCCGGCGCCAAGGACCGCGCCTTCGTCTCCGGCCTGGTGCTGGACGTGCTGCGCCGCAAGCGCTCGCTGGCCTGGCGGATGGGCGAGGAGGGACCGCGCGCCGCGGCGCTCGGCGCGCT
>NZ_DATELG010000165.1:0-5473 GCF_035276905.1 Phenylobacterium sp.
AGCGCATTCACCGCCACAACCGCTATTCGATCATGGGAATCGCGGCCGGTCCAGAACAAATAGAGAACATTCTCCTGGCGTTTGTCGGCGCCAAGCTTGGAGAGCCGCTGGGCGCCCAGCGAGCTGGTTTGACACTCACGACCTAAGTCATTGAATCTTATCACTCGGCGCACGCCGAGTTTGACACCCCAAGCCATTGCTCCGCCAAGCCTTCAGCGCACCCTCCCGGGCCGCCAACGTCCGCCGTCCGGCAGCGATGAGCGGCGGCCTGACGTCTCAGCGCACCTCGTAGGCCCGGACGAACACGTCGATGGCCGAATGTGCGGTCTCGACCAACTCCTCGTCGGAGACGGCTTCGACGGCGCCTTCCAGCAGGCGCTCCGGGGGACCGGCGTTGGACAGGCCGACGAAGTGGAACACCGCCCGCCAGGGATCCGTGCGGCGCATGCGCCCCTCGTCCATCGCCCGCCGGAAGATCTCCGCCAAGGCTTTCCAGCCGGGCTCCGGGCCGCTCTCGAAGGCGCGACGTCCGAGGCTGGACTTGGCGCCTTCCGCGATCATGATCCGCCGATAGGCGACGATCTCGTCCTGGCAGATGAGGCGCAGGAAGGAGACGGCCAGATCGTGCAGCGCGGCCGGCAGGTCTCCGTCCGTGGAAAGGTTCGCGAACAGCGGCTGGAACAGCGTGACGCTGGTCTCGAGGATGACGGCGACGAACAGCTCCTCCTTCGAGCAGAAATAGCTGTAGAGCGTCTGCTTGGAGCCGCCGACACGGGCCGAGACCTCGGCCATCGAGGCCGCGTCGTATCCCCGCTCGAGGAAGACGCCCTTCGCGGCCGCAATGATGGCCCTGCGCTTTTCTTCGGTCTTGAGACGCAAACTGGCTCCTCCCCCCAGGCCCCAAGGCCCCACCCGAGGCCATTCTTAGACTTAGCTGTACACTTTTCACTTGACGCCGTCACGCGCGCCATGAATAGACCAGTCTGTACGGTCTAGAAATGGAGCGGTTCGATGCGTGTTCAACCCCGGCCCGGGACGACCTTGCGGATGGGATTGGCGACGGCCGCCGTGGCGATGCTCAGCGCCTGCGCAGCCGTTCCCTCGCTGGGGCCGCCGGCGGCGATGAAGCCGGCGCAGGCCTATGTCGCCCAGGCGAGCTTCGCCGCGCCGACCACGAGCTGGCCCGACGACCGCTGGTGGACCGCCTATGGCGACGCCCAGCTGAACGGATTGGTCGAAGAGGCCCTGGCCGCCTCGCCGGACCTTGCCCAGGCCCGCGCGCGGGTCGCCAAAGCCGAGGCCCAGGCCGGCCAGGCGAAGGCTGCGCTCCTGCCGTCGGTCACGGCCAACGGGTCCTACGTCTCGGCCAAGCAGAGCTACAACAACGGCGTCCCGCCGGCCTTCACGCCCCACGGCTACAATGACAGCGCCCGCGCGACGATCGACTTCTCCTGGGAGCTCGACTTCTTCGGCAAGAACCGTGCGGCCCTCGCCGCGGCGCTGTCGGAAGCCGAGGCCTCGCGCGCGGAGGCCGCGGAGGCGCGGCTGGTGCTGTCGACCAATGTCGCGGCCGCCTACGCCGACCTCGCCCAGCAGTTCGCCGACCGCGACGCCGCCGAGAACGCGGTGCGCATCCGCGGCCAGACCGCCGAGCTGACCGCGCAGCGGTTCGCCAACGGGCTGGAAAACCGCAGCGCCAGCGAGCAGGCGCAGGCCCGGCTCGCTTCGGCCCGCGCCGAGCTCGCCGCCGTCGACGAGCAGATCGGCCTGACGCGCAACCGGCTGGCCGCGCTGCTCGGCGCCGGGCCGGACCGGGGCCTGGCGATCGCCCGTCCCAAGGTCGGCGCCCTGAAGGCCTTCGGCCTGCCGGCCAACCTGCAGGCCGACCTGATCGGCCGCCGGCCCGAGATCGTCGCCGCCCGGCTGCGCGCGGAGGCCGCGTCCCAGCGGGTGAAGTCGGCCAAGGCCGAATTCTATCCGAACGTCGACCTGGCGGCCTATTTCGGCCAGCAGTCCCTGGGCCTCGACCTCTTCACCAAGCCGGGCTCGCAGATCGGCGCGATCGGCCCGGCCCTCAGCCTGCCGATCTTCCGGGGCGGCGCCCTCAGAGCCAACTACCGCGGGGCCGCGGCCGACCGCGACCTGGCGGTCGCCAGCTATGACGCCGCCGTGGCCAGGGCCCTGCAGGACGTGGCCGACGCCGCGGTCAGCAGCCGCGCGCTCGACGCACGTCTGGGCGAGAGCCGCCGGGCCCTGGAGGCCTCCAGCTCGGCCTATGCGCTCGCCCTGCAACGCTATCGCGGCGGCCTCGCGACCTACCTCGACGTGCTCACCGCGCAAGACGCGGTGATCGCCGACCAGCGCACGGTCGGCGACCTCGAGACCCGCGCCTTCACCCTCGACGTCGCGCTCGTGCGCGCCCTCGGCGGCGGCTTCCAGGCCGCCTGAATTTCCCTTCCCGGAGCTTACGCCATGTACGACACCGAACTCGACGAGGTCGAAGCGCCCGCCACCGCCCGGCTGGAGACCGCCGCGCCGCCTCCGGCCAAGGCCGCAAAGCGCACGCGCAAGCGGCTGTTCGCCGGCTTCGCCGCAGCCCTGGCCGCGGCCGGCGCCGGCTACGGCGGCTGGTACCTCCTGGTCGGCTCGCACCATGTCGAGACCGACAACGCCTATGTGAACGCCGACGTGGCCCAGGTGACGCCCCTGGTCGGCGGCCCGGTGAGCCGCGTCGCCGTCCAGGACACCCAGGCCGTGCGCCAGGGCGACGTGCTGATCGTGCTGGACGACAGCGACGCGCGCATCGCGCTGGCCTCCGCCGAAGCCGAGCTCGCCCGCGCCGAACGTCGGGTGCGCGGCTACCTGGCCACCGATCAGAGCCTGACGGCCCAGGTCGCCGCGCGCGGCGCCGACCAGCGCCGGGCCGCCTCGGCGGTGGTCTCCGCCCGCGCCGACCTCGACCGGGCCCGCATCGACCTGCAACGCCGCAAGGCCTTGGCCGCGACCGGCGCGGTGTCCGGCGAGGAGCTGACCCAGGCCCAGAACGCCTTCGCCGTCGCCGAGGCGGCCTACGACTCCGCGAGGGCCGCGCAGACCCAGGCCGGCGCCAACCGCGACGCCGCCGTGGGCTCGCTGGCCGCCAACGCGGTGCTCACCGACGGAACCAGCGTGGCCGCCAATCCGGAGGTCGCCGCCGCCCGCGCCAAGGTGGACCAGGCCCGGCTCGACCTGGCGCGGACGGTGATCCGCGCGCCGATCGACGGCGTGGTCGCGCGGCGCAACGTGCAGGTCGGCCAACGCGTCGCCGCCGGCGCGCCGCTGATGCAGGTGGTCCCGATCGGCCAAGCCTATGTCGACGCCAACTTCAAGGAAGTGCAGCTGCACAAGGTCCGGCTCGGCCAGCCCGTCACCCTGACCGCCGACCTCTACGGCGGCTCGGTGACCTATCACGGCACGGTCGTCGGCCTCTCGGCCGGCACCGGGGCGGCCTTCTCCCTGATCCCCGCCCAGAACGCGACCGGCAACTGGATCAAGGTCGTCCAGCGCCTGCCGGTCCGCATCGCCGTCGCGCCTTCCGAGCTGAAGGCCCACCCCCTCCGCGTCGGCCTCTCGATGAAGGCCGTGATCGACACCCGCAGCTGACGGGAGGAGCCGCCATGCGCACCGACGCTTCCCCCCAGCCGCTGAGCGGCCCAGCCCTGGCGATCGGCGGCCTGGTGCTGGCCGTCTCGAACTTCCTGGTGGTGCTGGACACCACCATCGCCAACGTCTCGGTGTCCAACATCGCCGGAGCGCTCGCCGTCTCGCCGAGCCAGGGCACCTGGGTGATCACCTCCTACGCCGTGGCCGAGGCGATCACCGTGCCGCTCACCGGCTGGCTGGCCGGGCGCTTCGGCGCGGTCCGGGTGTTCCTGACCGGCCTGATCGGCTTCGCGATCTTCTCCTTCCTCTGCGGACTGGCCCCCTCGCTGGGCGTGCTCGTGCTGCTGCGGGTCCTGCAGGGCCTGTGCGGCGGGCCGCTGATGCCGCTTTCCCAGACCCTGCTGCTGCAGATCTTTCCGAAACGGCTCGCCAGCGCCGCCACCGGGCTCTGGGCCATGACCACTCTGGTCGCGCCGGTCGTCGGGCCGATCCTCGGCGGGACGCTGTGCGACAACGTCGGCTGGGCATCGATCTTCTGGATCAACGTGCCGATCGCGGCGCTTTGCGTCGCGGCCGCCCTGCGGCTGCTGCGCAGCCAGGAGACGCCGACCGTACGCACGCGGGTCGACGTGGTGGGACTGGCGCTGCTGATCGTCTGGGTCGGCGCCCTGCAGATCATGCTCGACGTCGGCAAGGACCATGACTGGTTCGAGTCGTCCTTCGTCGTCGTCCTGGCGGTGGTGGCCGCCGTCGGCTTCGGCGCCTTCCTGATCTGGGAGCTGACCGCGGTCGAGCCGATCGTCGACCTCAGGGTCTTCCGCCATCGCGGTTTCTGCGCGGGCGTGGCGGCGCTCAGCATCGGCTTTGCGGCCTTTTTCGGCATGAGCGTGCTGACGCCCTTATGGCTGCAGCAGAACATGGGCTACACGGCGACCTGGGCCGGCTACGTCACGGCGCTTCTGGGCGTGTTCGCCGTCCCCGCCTCGCCGTTCGCCGCCAGCCTCTCCGCCAAGATCGACAGCCGGCGGCTGGTGTTCCTGGGCCTGGTCTGGATGGCGCTGATCACCGTGATGCGCAGTCAAGCCACCTCGCAGATGGGCTATTTCTCCATCGCCCATTGGCTGCTGATCCAGGGCGTGGGCCTGCCCTTCTTCTTCGTCCCGGCGATGGGGCTGGCGCTCTCCAGCGTCGACGAGCGGGAGACCGCGGGCGCGGCCGGGGTGATGAACTTCTGCCGCACGGTCTCGGGCGCCTTCGCCACGTCCCTGGTGCAGACCGCCTGGGAGAACGGCGCCACGCGCAATCACGTGGAGCTGGCCGGCGCGCTGAACGACGCCCAGGGGGCGATCGACCAGCTCGCCGCGACGGGCCTCGATCCGGAGCAGGCCCGCGAGACCCTGGCGCAGATGGTCGACGGCCAAAGCGTCATGCTGGCGACCAACCAGATCTTCGCGACCGTCGCCGTGCTGTTCGTGATCGGCGCCTTGATCGTCTGGATCGCACCTCGGCCGACGCGGGTCGCGGACACCAGCGCGGTGCACTGAAGGTCCGGGCGGCGCCTCGTCACAAGTCATGGCGCCGCCCGGAACCGACGCCTCGGCCGAATGGCGACGTCCGCCCCCTTTCGCGGGGAAGACCGGTGTTTGGGGATGGGCTGCTTCTTACGCCGCGCCCGCCAGCCGAGCCTGCGCAGGCGTCTCCGCGAGGTCGCTCGCCAGATAGTCCGCCAGCGCCCCGCGCAGGGTCTGCAGGATGGTCTCGAATCGCGCCTCGTCGGGCTCCAGCAGGGTGAAGCGGAAGCCCTGCAGCTCCGAGTTGAAGCCGGTGGAGA
>NZ_DATELG010000166.1:0-4451 GCF_035276905.1 Phenylobacterium sp.
ACCGCGGCGGCGGCGGCGAGGCCGGCAAGCGCCAGCCGGTCGTCGAACAAGGCCGCGGGCCCCTCGCCCAGCGGCTCCAGGCTGGCCGAGCCCAGCTGGTCGGCGACGCGGGCGCGGAACCTGGCGCTCACCTGGGCGCCCGGCTGCAGGAACGGCTTCAGCCGCCGTGACGCCCCGCCCGCGACATGGGCCGCATACTTGCCGTGATGCGCGGTCAGGAACTCGACGATCGCCCCCGCCTCGCCATGGGCGCGGGCGCTCAGCACGAAGGCGTCGTCTTCGAATTCCATTCCTCCATCGATATCGCGTCTCCGCGGCAATGGGGAGGGGCAATGGAAGCCCGGTAAATCAATACCTTATTCGAAAAACTAGCTTGGCGTGCTCAACGCCGACGATTTCATTTTTCACCGGTCTTCCCCGCGAAAGCGGGGATCCAGGTGTTTTTCTCGTTTCTGTGCGGCTGACGCCTTCTTGGTTTCCCCCAAAAAAGCCTGGATCCCCGCTTTCGCGGGGACGAGCGGCAAATAGGGGATGGTCTCCACCCTTCAGCGACATTGAGCACGTCCGCTACCGTGGCGGCCCGGGAGGGGACTTAGACGTCGAAGTCCAGCCCCACGTCGCCGTAGAACTCGCGCTTGTCGGCCCAGCGCTCGTCGACCTGGACGTGCAGGAAGAGGTGCACCGGCCGGTCGAGGATCTCGGTCAGCTCCTCGCGCGCCTTCTGGCCGATCCACTTCAGCGTCTGGCCGCCCTTGCCGAGCACGATCGGGCGCTGGCTCTCGCGCTCGACGTAGATGTTCTGCTCGATGCGCACCGAGCCGTCCTTGCGCTCCTCGAACTTGGTGGTCTCGACGGCGGCCGAATAGGGCAGCTCCTCGTGGACGCGCAGATAGAGCTTTTCGCGAGTGATCTCGGCGGCCAGCAGCCGCGCCGGCAGGTCGGCGGTCTGGTCCTCGGGATAGAACCACGGATTCTCCGGCATCAGGGCTGCGAGCCTGGCCTTCAGGTCGTCGACGCCCGAGCCGGTCGTGGCCGAGATCATGAAGACCTCGGAATAGACCCCGGCGTCGAACAGCCGCTGGGAGAGCGCCAGCAGGCTCTCGCGCTTGACCGCGTCGACCTTGTTGAGCGCCAGGATCGCCTGGCGGTTTGCGCCCTTCAGCCCCTCGACGATCGATTCGACGTCGACCGCGGCGCGCTTGTCGGCCGCCTTGGCCTCGCCCGTCGTCACCGCGATCTCCGCGGCGGCGTCGACCAGGTGGACCACCACGTCGGCGTCCTCGACCCCGCCCCAGGCCGCCCGCACCATGGCCCGGTCGAGCTTGCGACGCGGCTGGAAGATGCCGGGGGTGTCGACCAGCACGATCTGCGCCTCGCCCTCGATCGCCACCCCGCGGACCGGGAAGCGCGTGGTCTGCACCTTCTGGGTGACGATCGAGACCTTGGCCCCGACCAGGCGGTTGGTGAGCGTCGACTTGCCTGCGTTGGGCGCGCCGATGATGGCGGCGAAGCCGGCCCGGGTCATAGTTTGGTGTCCTTCTCGGCCGAAGGGTCCAGCCCCTCTCGTTTCGTCAGCATCACGCGGGCCGCGGCCTTTTCGGCGTCCTGGCGGGAGCGCCCCTGGGCGCGCTCGGGCGCGAAGCCCTCGACCGCCACCTCGACGGTGAAGCTCGGCGCATGGTCCGGCCCCTCGCGCCCCACCACCTCGTAAGCCGGCAGCGGCAGTCCGCGGCCCTGCGCCCATTCCTGCAGCTGGGTCTTCGGGTCCTTCAGCCGCGGCTCGTGCAGCCGCGCGAACTCCTCGCCCCAGAAGGTCAGGAAGAAGGCGCGCGCGCACTCCAGCCCGCCGTCGATATAGAGGGCGGCGATCAGCGCCTCGCAGGCGTCGCCCAGCACCGCTTCGGACTTGCGCGCGCCGATCTTGGTCGCGCTGGCCGAGAAGCGCATGGCCTCGGGCAGGCCCGCGCGATGCGCCGCCCGCGCGCAGGCGTGGTAGTTCACCAGGCTCGCCAGCAGGCGCGACAGCTCCCCTTCCCGGGCGTCCGGATCGAGCGCCATCAGCCGCTCGGCCGCGCAGAGGTTCAGCACCCGGTCGCCCAGGAACTCCAGGCGCTCGTTGTGGCGCACGGTCTTCGCGCCGTCGCCGACGCTGGAGTGGGTCAGGGCCCGCTCCAGCAGGTCGCGATCCTTGAAGTCGTGGCCGATGCGGCGCTCCAGCTCCGCGACGGCGGCGGCCCGGGCGTTCATCGGGCCGCCGTCACTGAAGGACGTGGAAGAACCGGCTCGGCCGCGCGTCCAGGATCCAGGTCCAGGGCTTCAGGACCGACGCGCCCGGTTGCCAGGACAAGAGGATGATCTGCGCCTTGCCGACCAGGTTCTCCGCCGGGACATAGCCTACCCCGCCCGCCTCGGGCGGAACGCGGCTGTCGGAGGAGTTGTCGCGGTTGTCGCCCATCATGAAGTAGTGGCCCTCGGGCACCACGAAGACCTCGGTGTTGTCGAGCTCGCCGTCGGCGCCGAAGTCATTGGTCAGGAAGGTCTTTCCGCCCGGCAGGGTCTCGCGGTAGCTGGCCACGTCGCGGATGAAGCCGTAGCCGGAATCCTCCTTGACCGTCCCCACGAAGGTCCGCGGCACCTGCTTGTCGTTGAGATAGAGCAGGCCGTTCTTCATCTGGATCCGATCGCCCGGCAGGCCGATCACTCGCTTGACGTAGTCGGTGTGGCCGTCGCGGGGCAGCTTGAAGACGACGATGTCGCCGCGCTGCGGCTTGTGCTCGAGAACCCGCCCGGAGAAGATCGGCGGGCTGAACGGGATCGAGTGACGCGAATAGCCGTAGCTGAACTTCGAGACGATGATGTAGTCGCCCTGGTAGAGGTTCGGCTCCATCGAGGCCGACGGGATGGTGAAGGGCTGGAAGAACAGCACCCGCAGCACCAGCGCGATCAGCAGCGCATAGACGACGGTCTTCACGATCTCGACGATCTCGCTTACGGCGCCGGTCTTTTCGGGGGTTTGTGCGGCGTGCACGTTCTCGCTCATGGATGATCCCTGACGGCGTCCGGCGCACCGGACGGCTGTTGCTACGCGTTGCATCGGCCCTGGGCAAGGCCGCGGCCCCTTAAGTCCGCTTCATGCGGCGTCGCGTCCCGGCCGGCCGCCGCAGAGCCTCCAGGGACTCGCCGTCGCTGCGCAAGTTGAGGCGCAAGCTCGGCCGTGGCGTCTTCCTCGCGTCATCTGTTACGCTTATGGAACCGACGCCCTCGGCAAAGGTTGGCGATGGGGTCGATCAGCCAGAAACTATGGAAAGGAGTTCCATGCGTCGCTCCTCCTTTATCTTCGCGGCGACCGCCGCCGCGCTCGTCCTGAGCGCCGGTCAGGCCCAGGCCGCCCAGTGCCGTGACGCTTCGGGCAAGTTCACCAAGTGCCCCGAAGCCACGACCAGCGCCGCCGGCCAGAAGTGCCGCGACGCTTCCGGCAAGTTCACCAAGTGCTCGGCGCCAGGCGCCGTGCCCGTGAACGCCTCGGCCAAGTCGACGACCACGACCACCACCAGCAAGGCTGCGCCGGCGTCGGCGGCCAAGACCACGACGACCAAGACCGAATCGACGACGAAGTCGGCGGCGGCCAAGCCTGAGGCCACCACCAAGAGCACGACGACGAAGACGACCAAGTCCGCGGACAAGGCGGCAAAGAAGACCACCAAGAGCACGACGACCTCGACGACGGCCCCCGCGCCGGCGCACTGAGGACCCGAGCTCCTACTCCGGCAGGGCCTCGATGATCACGAAGGCCTGGGCGTAGGGGTGATCGTCGGTCAGGCTGAGATGGATCACCGCCCGATGCCCTTCGGGCGTGATCTGGCGCAGGCGCTCCAGCGCTCCGCCGGTCAGCGCCATCGTGGGCTGACCGGACGGCAGATTCGCCACTCCCATGTCGCGCCAGAAGACGCCCCGCCGGATGCCGGTGCCCAGCGCCTTGGCGCAGGCCTCCTTGGCGGCGAAGCGCTTGGCGTAGCTGGCCGCCCGGTCGGGCTTGCGCTCGGACCGCGCCCGCTCGATCTCGGTGAAGACGCGGCGGGTGAAGCGGTCTCCGAAGCGGTCGAGACTCTTCTGCACCCTGCGGATGTCCGACAGGTCCGAGCCCAGGCCGATGATCACGCCGCCCGCTCCGAAGCCGCCCGGGCTTCGTCCATCAGCGCGCGCATGCGCTGGATGGCGGGGCCCAGCCCCATGAAGATCGCCTCGCCGATCAGGAAGTGGCCGATGTTGAGCTCGACCAGTTCGGCAATGGCGGCGACCGGCTTGACGGTCTCGTAGTCGATGCCGTGGCCGGCATGGACCTCGAGGCCCAGGCGCGCGGCCTCCGCCGCCGCGGCCCGGAGCTGAGCCAGCAGGCGGCCCGCGTCGGGCGAGCGGTGGCGCACCGCCTCGCAATAGGCGCCGGTGTGCAG
>NZ_DATELG010000167.1:0-2207 GCF_035276905.1 Phenylobacterium sp.
CAAAATAATCCCTCAGGATCAGAGTTCCCCCAAACAAGCCCAGAGAAGGTGGGGGCCCCGGATGCTCAAAGGCACGTTCAGCTACACGCCTCCTGCGGCTCTCGCGGGCAGCGCGCGCGACTACCGCCATGCCCGCGGCGCGGACCTGCTGGCCCGCATCGAGGGCTTCTACAAGTGGCAGAACCTGCGTCGCCAGCACGGCCTGTGGCCGTTCTCGCGCTCGATCGACGAGCGCCCCGGGGCGGTCACCGCCGCGCGCGACGACGCCGGCGGCCACTTCCGCGGCGTGAACTTCGCCAGCGAGGACTATCTGAACCTCGCCTCGCACCCGGCGATCCGCCAGGCCGCCCACGAGGTCATCGACCAGTTCGGAGTGCACAGCGCCGGCCCGGCGACCCTGATGGGCGCCAGCGCCCACTCCGTGCGGCTCGAGCGCAAGATCGCCGATTTCCTGGACATGGAAGAGGCGCTGCTTTTCCCCACCGGCTGGGCGGCCGCCTGCGGCGCCATCAAGGGCCTGGTCCGCCCGAGCGACCACGTGGTGATGGACGCGCTCGCCCATCCGTCGCTCAAGGAAGGCGCCGCCGCAGCGGCCCGGAACATTTTTCTGTTCCGCCACAACAGCGTCGAGGACTGCCGCCGCTGGCTGCAGCAGATCCGCGCCGCCGACGCCCAGAACGGGATCATGGTGGTGACGGAAAGCCTGTTCTCGATGGATTCCGACACGCCTGACCTGGCCGCCCTGCAGGCGCTCTGCGACGAATTCAACGCCACCTTCCTGGTCGACGTCGCCCACGACCTCGGCGCGCTCGGCCCGGGCGGCCGCGGCGCGATCGCCGCCCAGGGCCTCCTGGGCCAGGTCGACCTGGTCGTCGGCAGCTTTTCCAAGAGCTTCGCCGCGAACGGCGGCTTCGTCGCCTGCCGCAGCCGCGAGGCCAAGGAGTACCTGCGCTTCTTCTCCTCCCCGTGCGCCTTTTCCAGCGCCCTCTCGCCGATCCAGGCCGCGAGCGTGATGAAGGCCTTCGAGATCGTCGAAGGCGCCGAGGGCCAGGCCCTGCGCGACCAGCTGATGGGCAACATCCAGAACCTGCGCCGGCAACTGGTCGAAGCCGGGTTCGAGGTCCTGGGCGAGCCCTCGGCCGTGGTTTGCGTCAAGGTCGGCGCCGAGGGGCTGGCGCGGCTCGTCGCGCGGCGCCTGCCCGAGGCCGGCCTGATCGCCAACCTCGCCGAGTTCCCGGCGGTTCGGAAGGACCATGCCCGCCTGCGCCTGCAGGTGATGGCGGGCCACACCGAGGCGAACATCCGCGACGCGGTGGAGGCGGTGAAGGCCGCCTTCGCCGGCGGCCGCGAAGAGTTCGACTGGCTGACCAGCGAGCGCGAGAAGCTGCGCGCCCACGGATGACGCGGGCGCCTATGGCCCGAGAAGTCGAGTGGAGACGCCCAGCGCCTCGGCGGCCGTCGCCAAGCGGCGATCCAAGGTGATCAGTTCGAGATCGGCGCGGCGGCAAATGGCGGCGTGCAGCGCGTCGGGCGCACGGAGCATGAGTTCGAAGCGTCGAACATAAAGATGCGCCAGCCGCACGTCCGCGGCGTTGAGTTCGACGTCCTCGGTGGCTGCGGCCCGCCAAGCGTCGAAGTCCGCCAGGCGAGCCGCAGCGTCATCGGCGGCAAGTCGGTCCGTACGCACCAGCCTCGAAATGGCCGACGCGACCTCCGCGGCCGCGAACTCCGACACCACCAGCTCGTCAGCCGCAGCTTCCACAAAAGCATCGACCACCGCACTGCCCGGTTCGGCGATCAGCATGGGCAGCAGGGCGCTGGCGTCGAGATAGGCCCTCAATCGCCCTCGCTCTCATAGAGCTCGTTGAGCAGCTCTACCGAAGTGACCGCGACAGGCGCTCGCTGAGCGCGACGCTGGCGTAGCCATTCATAGGTCGCCATGGCCCCTGCGCGCGCCGCAGGCTGCAGGCGACGCAGTTCGGCGACGGGGCGCCCGTGACGCGAAATCACCACCTCTTCGCCCTCCAGAGCCCGGTCGATCAAGCGCGGAAGCCCGGCTTTTGCGTCGGCGACGCTGTAGGTCGTCATGTGAGCCTCCAACTTATGACCATAGGAATAGTCATAGCTTTGAATAACTGCAATGGCGGCGGTTTCCGGGAACACAATACCTATCCCCGGAGGTCGCGCGTCTCCAGGCGCGGTGGAGT
>NZ_DATELG010000168.1:0-2786 GCF_035276905.1 Phenylobacterium sp.
GTCAGGGTCTTGGCGACGCGGATCTTCAGCCCCGCGTGCTCCACCTCGATCTCGCTGAGGCCGGTGTCGGTCAGGATGTCGGCCAGTTCGCGCACCAGGCGCGCGTCGATCGGATCGGCGGGAGCCTTGGGACTGCTAGCCATGCGTTCGTTCCGTCCTTTTGTTCTTCTGGGGCGTCGTCAGGGATCAGCGGGCGAGGCCCGCGGCCGCCTCGACGGCCAGCTCGTAGCTCCTCGCGCCGAAGCCGGAGACCAGGCCCGTCGCGGCGAGGGAGACGTAGGTGTGGCGGCGGAATTCCTCGCGCGCCGCTGGATTGGAAAGGTGGCATTCCACCACAGGCAGCTCCGCGGCCTTCAGGGCGTCGAGGATCGCCACCGAGGTGTGGCCGTAGCCCGCGGGGTTGATGACGATCGCGCAGGCCTTCTCGCGCGCCTCCTGGATCCAATCGATCAGCTCGCCCTCGTGGTTCGATTGGCGGAACACGACTCCGCGGCCAAGCGCCTGCGCGCGCGCTTCGCAGAGCTTGCGCACGTCGTCCAGGGTGTCGCGTCCATAAATCTCCGGCTCGCGGGTCCCCAGGAGGTTGAGATTCGGGCCGCTCAGCACATAGATCGGTTTCGACATTGGGCTCCGCCGTCGATTCCGCGGTCTTGTAACGGTCGCAGGCGGGGGTCACAAGCGCGCCGGAGATCACGCCGATGAACCTGACTGTCAATGGCGAGGCCAAGACGCTGGCGGGCGTGCCGCATGTGGCCGCGCTCGTGGCGGCGCTGGGCCTGGACGGGCGCAAGGTCGCGGTCGAGCGCAATCTGGAGATCGTGCCCCGTTCGGCGTACGACAGGACCGCGCTGGAAGACGGCGACCGGATCGAGATCGTGCATTTTATCGGAGGCGGCTGACGTGGACGGAACCCAGAGTCACGAGGATACCTGGTCGGTCGCCGGCCGCACCTTCCGTTCGCGGCTGATCGTCGGCACCGGCAAGTACAAGGACTACGCCCAGAACGCCGCAGCCGCCGAGGCCGCGGGCGCCGAGATCGTCACGGTGGCGCTGCGGCGGGTGAACCTGTCCGACCCCAGCCAGCCGATGCTGGTCGACCATGTAAAGCCCGACCGCTTCACCTTCCTTCCGAACACCGCCGGCTGCTTCACCGGCGAGGACGCGGTCCGCACGCTGCGCCTCGCGCGCGAGGCCGGCGGTTGGGACCTGGTCAAGCTGGAGGTGCTGTCGAACACCAAGCACCTGTTGCCGGACATGGAGGAGACCCTCCGTGCGCTGAAGATGCTGGTCGCGGACGGCTTCCAGGTGATGGTCTATTGCTCGGACGATCCGGTCTACGCCAGGAAGCTGGAGGAGGCCGGCGCTGCGGCCATCATGCCGGCGGCGGCGCCGATCGGCTCGGGGCGGGGGATCCAGAACTTCCTGAACCTCGGCCTGATCATCGAGCAGTCGAAGGTCCCCGTGCTGGTGGACGCCGGCGTCGGCACGGCGTCCGACGCCGTGCTGGCGATGGAGATCGGCTGCGACGCGGTCTTGATGAACACCGCCATCGCCGAGGCGGGCGACCCGATCCGCATGGCGCGGGCGATGAAGCACGCGGTCATGGCCGGCCGCGACGCCTTCCTCGCCGGCCGCATGGCCAAGCGCATGTACGCCGACCCGTCCTCGCCGCTATCGGGGATGATCTGAGGGCGAAGATGCCTCTCCCCGCGAGCGGGGAGAGGAGGCCGGCCCCGCCGCCTTCACCGTCGCCCAGACGATCAGCGGATTGAGCGCGATCGAGAGGATCGCGGCGCCGACGATCAGGCTGTGGGCCTGGTGGGTCATGGCCCCCAAGGTGACGGCAAGGCCGGCGAGCAGGAACGAGAACTCGCCGATCTGCGGCAGAGAGCCCGCCAGCAGGGCCGCATGCGCGCGGTCGAGCTGGCCGCCGAGCCTGAGCGCCACGGCCGCGGCCAGGGCCGCGATGAGCACCACCGCCAGCACGCCCGCCACCGCCAGCGGCTGGCGGATCAGGATGGTCGGGTCGAACAGCATGCCGACCGAGACGAAGAACAGCACGGCGAAGGCGTCCCTGAGCGGCAGCGACCGCTCGGCGGCGTTGTGACCCAGCGGCGAGCCGTTCAGCACCAGGCCCGCGACGAAGGCGCCGAGCGCGAAGGAAGCGCCGAAGGCGGCGTAGGCCAGCCAGGCGATGCCGAGGGCGATCGCCAGCACGCCCAGGGTGAAGAGTTCGCGCGAGCGGGTGTGGGCGAGGCCGATCAGCAGCCAGGGCAGGACGCGGCCGCCGACGACGAACATCAGGCCGACGAAGATGCCGATCATCAGGAGCCGCCAGCCGATCTGGCCTAGCGACGTCCAAGGGTCGGGGTGCGCGGCGCCGGCGATCAGCGGCAGCAGCACCAGGGCGACGACCGCGACCAGGTCCTGCACGACCAGCCAACCGATGGCGATCCGCCCGGTCTCGGTCTTCAGCTCGTGCCGTTCCTCGAGCGTCCGCAGGACGATGACGCTGGAGGCGATGCCGAGCGAGAAGCCGAGCAGCACCGCCTCGCCGTCGCCCAGGCCGATCAGCCGCCCCAGGGCCCAGCCGAGCGCAGTGCCGAGAGCCACCTGGACCAGGGCCCCCGGCACGGCCGCGCGGCGCACCGCCAGGATGTCCTTGGGCGAGAAGTGCAGGCCCACGCCGAACATCAGGAGGATCACGCCGATCTCGGCCAGCTGGCTCGCGACCTGGCGGTCGGCGATGACGCCCGGCGTGAAGCGACCGATGACGACGCCCGCCA
>NZ_DATELG010000169.1:0-2711 GCF_035276905.1 Phenylobacterium sp.
GGTCGACCAGCAGGCGGGGCAGGGTGTCGGAGTTCAACTCCACCAGCCACAGGCCGCCGGGGCCCTCGCGCACGAAGACGTCCGGAGCCACCGGCGTCGCGGCCTCGCCGCCGGGGAAGGCGGCGCCCGGCCGGGGCGTCAGGCCGCGGATCTCGGCGATCATCTCGCGCAGGTCTTCGTCGTCCACGCCGCAGATCTTCTTCAGCGCCGCCAGGTCGCGCCGGGCCAGGAGCTGCAGGTTGTCGAGCAGGGCGCCGATCGCCGGATCGTAGCGGTTCTGATCCTTCAGCTGGATCATCAGGCACTCGCGCACGTCGCGCGCCGCCACGCCCACGGGATCGAAGCCCTGGACCACGCCCAGCACCTTCTCCACCAGCGAAGGCGCACAGCCCAGCCGCTCGGCCACCTCCTGGGTGTCGGCGCGCAGATAGCCGCCCTCGTCCACCGCGTCGATCAGGACCCCGGCGATCACCGTCTCCGTGGGCGAGAGGCCCGAGGCCGAGAGCTGGTCCTGCAGATGTTCGACAAGGGTCTTGTCCTTGCTGAGCGCGCCTTCGAACCCTTCGCCGCCGTGATCGAAGCCGCCGCCGGATCCGGCCTTGGACCAGTCTATGGCGCCACCCACGTCGGCCGCTTCGGGCGCGTCGCCCGTGGCGCGCTCGCCGGGCGAGGCCTCGTCGTGGGTGGTGTCCAGATCCGCCCGGGCTTCGGCGTCGGCGGCGTGCTCGGCCGGGGCCGCCGCCTCGTCGTGCGGGGCCTCGTCCGCCTCGTTGTCGCGTTCGTCGCGCGCCAGCAGCGGATTGCGCTCCAGCTCGGTCTCGACGAAGGCCTCGAGCTCGAGATTCGACATCTGCAGCAGCTTGATCGCCTGCTGCAGCTGGGGCGTGATGACCAGCCCCTGACCCTGCCGGATCTCAAGTCGTGCGCTGAGCGCCAAAGAACCGCCTCCTGGCCTGTTTCTTGCTTCCCAGGCTAGGGGCCGATCCCCACTGAGTGGTTAACGCCGGCGATTTAAGCCACCGTCGGCGCCAGGGTGGCGAACTCGGGTTAACGGCGGTGACGGCTTGCGGAGGGCGTGATTCCCTGGGCGGCGACGCTGAGTCGGAGCCCAGGGATGGACGTGGTGTTGGACAAGCCGCGGTTGCGGCGCCTGCTGGACCATTTTGCGGAGGTGGCCGATCCGCGCGAGCCCTGGCGGGTGGCCCATCCGCTGCCGGAAGTGCTGCTGCTGGTGGTGTGCGGCTCGATCGCCTCGTGCGACGACTTCGACGACATCGCCGCCTGGGGCCGGGCGCATCTCGATTTCCTGCGCCGCTTCTTGCCGTTCGACCACGGCGTGCCCGGCGAACGCTGGCTCAACATCCTGATGAACCGGATCGACCCGGAGTTGTTCGCGGCCTGTTTCATGAGCTGGGCCCGGGAGCTGCGACCGGATGCGCCGGAGCTCCTGGCGCTGGACGGCAAGACCTCACGACGCACCCACGACCGCGCGGCGGGCCTGGCTCCGCTGCATCTGGTCTCGGCCTTCGCCACGCGCGAGCGGCTGGTGCTCGGCCAGGAGGCGGTGCGGGCCAAGTCCAACGAGATCGAGGCCATTCCGGCGCTCTTGGGCAAGCTGGCGGAGGCCGGCAGCCTGAAGGGCGCCTTGGTCAGCATCGACGCCATCGCCTGCAATCCCAAGATCGCCGCCGCGATCACCGGCCACGGCGCGGACTACCTCTTGGCGGTCAAGGCCAACCAGAGCCACCTTCAGGGCGAGATCGAACGCTTCTTCCAGGACGCCCCGCCCGAGAGCCTCGAGGTCTTCGTCGACGTCGACAAGGGCCACGGCCGCATCGAGGACCGCCGCGTCTTCGTCTCCAAGGACGTCGAATGGCTCGTCGGCGACCGCAGGTTTCCCGGCGAGCACCGCTTCCCCGCCATCGCCGCCGTCGCCAAGGTCGAGACCCGCACCGAGCTCGCCGACCGCTGCCGCCGCGAAACCCGCCTGTTCATCACCTCGCGCCCGCTGTCGGCCCAGGATCTCGCCGCGGCGGTGCGCAGCCACTGGCGCATCGAGAACGCCCTGCACTGGGTGCTCGACGTCACGTTCAACGAAGATCAGTCACGCCTGCGCAAGGGACATGGAGCCAAGAACATGGCCATCGTCCGCCACTTCGCCCTCAATCTCGTGCGAACCGCCAACGACCGCCACAGCCTCAAAACACGGCGAAAACTCGCAGGCTGGGACCAGAACTACCTCGCATCACTCATCGGGGCTTCAGGCCGTTAACCCCGATTCGTTGCCCTGCGGCTGGAGGCGAAACATAGGCGGAAGGCGGCGGTTGACGATGGACCGTTCGGCCTAATAACTGGACTTTTCGTCCTGCGGGCCGCTCCTGGAGAGCCCTGGACGTTCCGGGAGCGAGCGGGTGGCCGCCGTACAGATTCCGCGCTTCTTCCTCTACGGCGAACCGCCTCGTGCGGTCGGCGACCGGTTTCTGCACCTGGAGGCGCTGGACGACCGCAGCCGCCCCGCCAACTGGAATATTCGTCCGCATACCCACGCGAACCTTTGCCACGTCTTCATGATCGACAAGGGCGGTGGCGACATGAACGCCGACGCCCACGTGATCCCCTTCCACGCGCCCTGCCTGCTCCTGGTGCCGTCGAGCGTGGTGCATGGCTTCGTCTACGAAACCGAGACGACGGGGTCGGTCCTGACCATTTCG
>NZ_DATELG010000170.1:0-5726 GCF_035276905.1 Phenylobacterium sp.
TCGATCGCCACCTTCGAGGACATGCTGAAGCTGATCGAGCGGCGGCGCGACATCGCGCTGAAGCTGGACGTGGAGCGCTATGTGCGCCCGATCAGCTTCCGGCCCGGCGCCATCGAGTACGAACCGGCGCCGGGCGCGCCCGCCAACCTCGCCCAGCGCCTGGTCGGGCGGCTGAAGGAATGGACCGGCGAGCGCTGGCTGATCGCGGCGCAGGGCGGCGGCGGCGCCGAGAGCCTCTGGGAGAAGCAGAAGCGCGAGGCGCGCGAGGCCCGCGCGCGCATCGAGCAGCACCCCTTCATCGTTTCGGTGATGACGGCCTTCCCCGGCGCGGAGATCGTCGGCGTCCGCAACCTGCCGCAGCCCGACGCGGCGGCTCCCGCCTCGGAGGACGAGGCCGAAGACAATGACGAGGATTGAGCCGTGAAAGATCTTGGCGCCCTGATGAAGCAGGCCCAGGCCATGCAGGAGAAGCTGGCCGCCGCCCAGGCGAAGCTGTCGGACCTGTCGGTCGAGGGAACCTCCGGCGGCGGCATGGTGAAGGTGACGCTGAAGGGCTCGGGCGAGCTCGCCCGCGTCGACCTGGACGAGAGCCTGATGCAGCCCGGCGAGGGCGAGGTGGTCGCCGACCTGGTGGTCGCCGCCCACGCCGACGCCAAGCGCAAGCTCGACGCCGCCCAGGCCGAGATGATGCGCGAGGCCGCCGGCCCGCTGGCGGCCATGGGCCTGCCGGGGATGCCGAAGTTCTAGCTTGGCCAGCTCCGCCGGACCTGAAATCGAACGCCTGATCGGCCTTCTGGCCAAGTTGCCGGGGCTCGGGCCGCGGTCGGCCCGGCGCGCGGCGCTGGCGCTGCTCAAGCGGCGCGACCAGCTGCTGAACCCGCTCGCCGATGCGCTGGCCGAGGCCGCGGCGCGGGTGAAGACCTGCCAGGTCTGCGGCTCGCTCGACACCCAGGACCCGTGCGCCATCTGCGCCGACCCGCAGCGCGACCCCGGGCTGATCTGCGTGGTCGAGGAGGTGGGCGCGCTCTGGGCGATGGAGCGCGCGGGAGCTTTCAAAGGGCGCTACCACGTGCTGGGCGGCCTGCTGTCGGCGCTCGACGGGGTGGGGCCAGACGCGCTGCGGGTCGGTCCGCTGGTCAGCCGCGCCGGCGACGGGGCTGTGCGCGAGGTGGTGCTGGCGCTGCCAGCGACCGTGGACGGCCAGACCACCGCCCACTACCTGGCCGACCGCCTGGCGCCCGCCGGCGTCGAGGTGACCATGCTGGCGCGGGGCGTGCCCGTCGGCGGCGAGCTCGACTGGCTCGACGACGGCACCATCGCCCAGGCCATGCGCGCCCGGCGCCCGGCCTGAGGCGCCTTCGCGCGGGGAGATTTCCCCGACTCACCGGCTGCGCTAAGAACGCAGCATGAACGCCTCTCTGCTCGCGGCGCTGGTCTGCGCCCTGGTCGCTGTCGCTGCGGTCGCCTGGGGGTTCCTCGAGCGCAGGCGGGCCGGGGCGGCCGATGCGCGGGCGTTCGCGCTCACCGAGCGGGCCACCGCCGCCGAGGCGCGAGCCTTCCATCTGGAGCAGCAGCTGGAGACCCACGGCGAGCTCGCCAAGGCCCAGGCGGCGCAGTCGGCGAGCGCCGTCGCCGAGGCCCTGGTCAAGCAGACCGAGCAGACTTTCCTGAATCGCGAGCATCTGGCTCAGCAGCGCCTGGAGGCTCAACTGAAGCCGGTCGCCGACACCTTGGCCAAGTTCCAGGAGCAGGTGGCCGCCGTCGAGAAGACCCGCGCCGAGGAGACCGGGGGCTTGAAGGCGCAGATCGCCCAGCTGCTCGCGGCCTCGGCCGCCACCCAGGAGGAGGCGCGCAAGCTCTCCCAGGCGCTGCGGCGCGGCGCCGGCGTCCAGGGCCGCTGGGGCGAGCAGACCCTGCGCAACGTGCTGGAGGCCGCGGGCCTCGCCCACCGCTTCGACTTCCAGGAGCAGGCCTCGACCGACACCGAGGAAGGTCGGCGCCGGCCCGACGTCGTCGTGCGGCTGCCGGGCGGCGGGGTGTTCGTGATCGACGCCAAGTGCTCGCTGAACGCCTTCCTTGAGCTGCAGGAGGCGGCCGACGAGCTGACCCGCGACGCCTGCGGCCTGCGCCACGTGCAGAGCGTGCGCGGCCACGTCCAGGGGCTGTCGGCCAAGGCCTACTGGGACCAGTTCGACGCCTCGCCTGACTTCGTGGCCATGTTCGTGCCGCTGGACTCGGCGCTAGCCGCGGCCCTCGATCGGGCGCCGGACCTGATGAGCGAGGCGATGGAGCGCCGGGTGGTGATCGTCACCCCCACCACCCTTTTCGCGCTCTGCAAGGCGGTGGCCTACGGCTGGCGGGTCGAGGAGCAGGCGGTCAACGCCCGCAAGATCGCCGACCTCGGGCGCGAGCTCTACAAGCGGATCTCGGTGATGGGCGAGCACGCCGCCGGCGTCGGCAAGGCGCTGGGCCAGGCGGTCGAGCGCTACAACCGCTTCGCAGCCTCGCTGGAGAGCCAGGTGCTGACCCAGGCCAAACGGTTCGAGGATCTCAAGGTCGACCACGAGGGCAAGGAGATCACCGCCCTCGAGCCGATCGAGGGCGCCATCAGGCCGCTGGCGAAGCTCGCCGTAAGCGAGGCCGCGGAGTGACGCTGCTTCCCCCTGTGGGGGACGATCCGCCAGCGCTATAATCACCGACCTTGACGCTCAGGAATTCGGCACTTACCTGCGCCCCATGGCCATCCGCGAGATCCTCACCGTCCCCAATCCCCTGCTGAAGCAGGTGTCCGAGCCCGTCGCCGGGGTCGACGACGAGCTGCGCGCGCTGATGGATGACATGCTGGAGACCATGTACGACGCGCCGGGCATCGGCCTGGCGGCGATCCAGATCGGCGCGCCGAAGCGGGTGATCGTCATGGACCTGGCCCGCGAGGGCGAGGAGAAGCAGCCGCGCTACTTCGTCAATCCGGAGATCGTCTGGCGCTCGGAGGAGACCTCCGGCTACGAGGAAGGCTGCCTCTCGGTCCCGGAATACTACGACGAGGTGCAGCGTCCCTCGAAGGTCAAGATCCGCTACCTGAACTACCGGGGCGAGGCGATCGAGGAAGACGCCGAGGGCCTCTACGCGGTCTGCATCCAGCACGAGATGGACCACCTCGACGGCGTCCTCTTCATCGACCACCTGTCGCGCTTGAAGCGCGAGCAGGCGGTGAAGAAGGTGAAGAAGCTGAAGGCCGCTTAAGAGCTTCAGTCGTGCACGATCCAGCCGGCCGAGAGCTTGCTGGAGTCGACGTTCAGCAGCGTCATGGTCTCGCCGCCGGAGAGCGTGACGACCGTGTCCTGGCCAGACTGGGCGACGGTCCAGGTCTCGTCGCTGGCGACCACGATCCGGTCGCCGTCGGCCTGGGTGAAGTCGGTGACCACGTCGTGGCCGCCGTCGTGGGCGATGTAGAAGCGGTCGCCCCCCGCTCCGCCGGTGAGCGTGTCGTCGCCGCGGTCGCCGAAGAGGTGGTCGGCGCCCGCGCCCCCCAAGAGCAGATCGGCGCCCTGGCCGCCATGCAGCACGTCGACGCCGTCGCCGCCCTCCAAGGTGTCGTCGCCCAGGTTGCCGTTCATCGACAGATGGCCGTGGTGGCCGCAGACGTGGTCGTTGCCCTGACCGCCCATCAGGGTGTCGTCGCCGCCCTGGCCGCCGTCGATGGTGTCGTCGCCGCGGTTGCCGTTGATCACGTCGTCGCCGCCGGACCCGGTGACCTTGTCGTTGCCGTCGTGCGCGTGCACCTGATGGGTTCCAGGCCCGTCGCCGACGGTCATCACGTCGTCATTGTCGCCGCCCTCGACGTCGGTCGGCGAGGGCAGGGCGCCCACGATGGCCGAGGGCGTGGTGTTGTGCTCCAGCACCTGGCGCAGGTCCAAGACGGGAAGCCTGAAGCCGGACAGCTCGAAAACCGTGGCGCCGTTCTGGGTGTCGGTGACCCCCGTCACGACGCCGCCCATCGGCATGCCCTGGACATAGGTGAACCCATCGCCGGTGAAGGTCAGCAGGTCGGAGCCATAGCTGAGCGCGAATGTCGTGGCGGTCTCGGTGACCACATGGCCGCTGAGGACGCTGGCGAGACTGCCCGCCGCCGGCGCGGTCTCGTTCAATTCGATCTCGATGCCCATCGCTTGCTCAGCCTCCCACGTGCCGAAATTCGCAGCGGTCAAGCCATAGGTGGAGGACGGCGCCGGGCGCGTTAAGCGGAAGGGCTAATTGCCGGATACCTTGCCGCGGCGGGATTCACCCGGCCTTGTCCGCCGCGTCCTTGGCCTTGTCGCCGGCGTCCTTGGCTTCGTTCTTGGTGTCCTTGGCGGCCTTTTTGACCGAGGCGCCGAAGTCCTTGAGCGCGCCCTTCAGCTCGCTCTGCGCCTTCTTCACGTCCGGGTCGTTGGCGACCTTGTTCACGTCGACGCTGGCGTCCTTGACGCTGGACTTGACGTCCTCGCCCACCTTCCGGGCGTTCTCCTTGACGTCCTGGGCCGCGGCCTTGGTGTCGGCCTGGGTCTTCTGCTGGTCGGCCTTGTTGCAGGCCGCGACGGCGAGGGCCAGCCCCAGGCCCAGAACGACGGCGGTGCGCATGGATGTCTCCTTCGATGTTCGCGAACCAACGGCCAAGCTTTCCTGTGGGTTCCCTGACCGTTAAACCCTGCGCATGCGCCTGGCCTTCCTCGGCACCCCCGATTTTTCCGTCGCCGTGCTCGCCGCCCTGGTCGAGGCGGGGCACGAGATCGTCTGCGCCTATTCCCAGCCGCCGGCGCCGCGCGGCCGCGGCCAGACGCTGAAGCCCTCGCCGGTCCATGCCTTCGCCGAGGCCCGCGGCATCGCCGTCCTCACCCCGGCCTCGATGCGCGTTCCGGCCGAGATCGACGCCTTTGCGGCCCTCGGCGTCGACGCCGCGGTGGTGGTCGCCTTCGGCCAGATCCTGCCCGCCGCGGTGCTCGAGGCCACCAGGCTCGGCATGTTCAACCTGCACGCCTCGCTCTTGCCGCGCTGGCGGGGGGCGGCGCCCATCCAGCGGGCGATCATCGCCGGCGACGAGGTCACCGGCGTCGAGGTGATGCGGATGACCGAGGGCCTGGACGAAGGCCCGGTCCTGGCGACCGCGACGGTGCGCATCGGCCCCCTGGACACCGCGGGCGGGGTCCACGACCGCCTGGCGGCCGCCGCCGCCGATTTGATCGTCCGCACCTTGCCGCAGATCGAGGCCGGCCGCGCGGTCGAGACGCCGCAGGCCGCCGATGGGGTCACCTACGCCAAGAAGATCAAGACCAAGGAAGCGCGCATCGACTGGACGAGACCGGCGCGCGAGGTCGACCGCAAGATCCGCGGCCTCTCTCCGTTTCCGGGCGCCTGGTTCCTGCTGCCGACCGACAAGGGCGAGGTGCGGGTCAAGGCGCTCCTGTCGGCCTTCGAGGACGTCGATGGCGCACCCCCCGGGGCGGTGCTCGACGAGCGCCTGCTGGTGGCCTGCGGCGAGGGCGCGGTCCGGCTGCTGCGGGTGCAGCGCGAGGGCAAGGGCGCGCAGGCCGCCGAGGTCTTCCTGTGCGGCCAGGCCGTGGCGGCGGGGACGACGCTCGCCTGATGCCGCGCTACCGGCTGCTCATCGAATACGACGGCAGGCCTTACCACGGCTTCCAGGCCCAGGACGGCCTGGCGTCGGTGCAGGGCTCGATCGAACGGGCGGT
>NZ_DATELG010000171.1:0-23354 GCF_035276905.1 Phenylobacterium sp.
GATGTCGGTGGTGAGCCGGGACAGCACCTCGCCGGTGCGGGTGTGCAGGAAGAAGGCCGGGTCGAGCGTCAGGATCCGTCCGTAGACCACCTTGCGCAGGTCGGCGACCACCCGCTCGCCGAGCTTGGTGATGAAGAAGTAGCGGCCGGCGGTGGCGAGCGCCAGCGCCAGGGCGACGGCGCCCAGCAAAAGGAAGGCGGAGTTCAGGCCCGCGGCCTTGACGTGGGTGCGGTCGATCAGCACCCGCACCGCGCCCGAGAGGCCCAGGGTCGCGCTGGTCGAGACCAGCAGGAAGAGGGCCGAGAGCGTGGCGTCGCCCCAGTGGGCGGCGACGAAGGGGCTCAGCCTGCGCAGCGCGCCGACGTTGCGGCTCTTCGCCCGCCGCCCGGCCGCCTCGTCCAGCGTCTGGGCCAGCGCCTGGCCTGCGCTCGGCCGCCCCCCCGCCGCGTCCGCCACGTCGGCGGCGAGGGCCGAATCTTCGCTCATACGCGTCACACCTTGCGTTTCGGCCGGGCTTTCGGGTATAGGCCCGGCTTCCTTTTCGTGGCCGTCCCCGCGGGCGGCCGTTCACTTTGGCCGCTCCTTTACGTCAGGCGCCCGCGCGATGAAACAAGACACCCACCCGGACTATCACTTCATCACCGTAGTGATGACGGACGGCACCACCTACAAGACCCGTTCGACCTACGGCCAGGAAGGCGCGACGCTCAACCTGGACATCGACCCGAAGACCCATCCGGCGTGGACGGGCGGCGGCCACCAGCTGATCGACCGCGGCGGCCGCGTGTCGCGCTTCAACGCCAAGTTCGGCGCCTTCACCCGCAAGTAAGCGGTTCGAAACGGCAGAGTTCGCGAACGCCGCGAGGGGAGACCTTCGCGGCGTTTCTTGTTCCTGCTCCTCCCCTGCATAACTGCGCAGGAGAGGAGCGTCAGGCCAATTCTCGCGCCTCGCGCTCGCAGAAGCTCGCCAGGCCCTCCAGCGCCGCGGCGCCGTCGCCGCGCAGCGACGAGCCGTGCATGATCGCCAGCGTCGCGGGCTTCAGCTCGGCGAGGCCGCGCAGGATCGCCGCCGTGCCCGGCGCCAGCGTCATCGCCCGGAACATCCGCTCGGCCTCCAGCGCGGGCCCGAGCACGTCGTCGTCGGTCAGCGGCGGGCCGTCGCCGACGTGGGTCAGCAGGTCGCCGCAGAACAGGGTCTTCGTCGTCTCCTCGAAGAAGACGCCGGCCTCCCAGCCGTGCGGCACGTGCGGGGTGGTGATCCAGCGCATCCGCCGCCCGCCGATGTCGAGCACCTCGCCCTCCGCCAGCGGCCGGGGCGGCCGGTCGGCGTAGTCGTTGATCGAGACCTCGCAGCCCAGCGCCCCGTGGACCACCTGCGCCTGGGGCGCGGCGGCCAGCCACTGGTTCATCGCCCCGCACTCGTCGGCCTCGACGTGGCCGAAGCCGATCCACCGCAGGCGTTCGACCGGCATCACGCGGCCCACGGCCTCGGCCAGCAACGGGAACAGCCGCCGCTGGCCGCAGTGGAAGAGCATCGGCTCCTCGCCGTCGATCAGGAACTGGTTGAAGGTGAAGCCCGCGGGCGGCGCCACCTGGGCCACCCAGGTCGACAGCCGATAGACGCCTGCCGCGATCTCGCTGATCTGGGTCTGCATCTGAGGTCCTCCGCAGACGCCAGAAAGCGCTCAGGCGCGCCTGGTGGCAAGCGCGGCCCAGCGCTCAATCCTGGCGGGCCTCAGGCGTTCAGCAGCTTCCGCGCCGCCTCGGCGTCGGCCATCACCTGCCGGGTCATGATCTCCAGGTCCGGGAACTTCTCCTCCGGGCGCAGGAAGGCGATCAGGTCGGTCTCGATGAACTGGTCGTAGAGGTCCTCGTCGAAATCGAACAGCCAGACCTCCAGCACCGGCTGGGTCACGCCCTCGATCGTCGGGTTGACGCCGATGTTGGCGACGCCGGCGATGCGGCGGCCGTCCTGCAGCCGGGTGCGGGTGGCGTAGACGCCGAAGCGCGGCACGACGTAGCCCGCGATCGAGACGTTGGCGGTCGGAAAGCCCAGCTTGCGGCCGAGCTGGCGCCCGCGCTGCACCTCGCCCTCGATGGCGAAGGGCCGGCCGAGGATCTCGGCGGCCTCCTGCGGGCGGCCCTCGCGCAGGGCCTCGCGGACCCGGGTCGAGGAGAACTTGGCCCCCTCCTCGCCGGTCACGGCGGGGGCGACCGAGACGCCGAAGCCGAATTCCCGGCCATAGGCCTGCATCGCCTCAGGCGTTCCGCTGCGGTTCTTGCCGAAGGTGTTGTCGAAGCCGACGGCGATGTGCCGCGCGCCCAGGCCCCTGGCCAGCACCCGCTCGGCGAACTCGCGGTCGCTCATCTCCGCGAGTTCGGGGTCGAGCGGCAGGACGTAGAGCACCTCGACGCCCAGCGCCTCCAGCGCCCGCGCCTGCTGATCGCGCTTCTGCAGCTCGAAGGCCGGCTCGTGGGGGCGGAAATAGGCCCGCGGGTGCGGGTCGAAGGTGATGACGGCGAGCGGCGCGCCGAGCGCGCGGGCGGCCTCCGCGGCCAGGGCGATCACCTTCTGGTGGCCGAGGTGCACGCCGTCGAAGCTGCCGACCGCGATCGCCGCGCCCTGGTCGGAGGCGGGCAGGTCCTTCCAGCCGCGGACGACGCGCAGACGCTTCACTTCGGCCGCCTCGGGATCATCACCAGCGCCTCGCCGTCGACCACGGTCTTGCCGTTCACCTCGCAGGCGGTGGCGAGGACGGCGTGGGCGCGCTGCGGGATGAGCGTCTTGATGGTCACCCGCGCGGTCACCGGGTCGCCCAGGCGGATCGGGCGGCGGAAGCGCAGGCTTTGGGTCAGGAAGACGGCGCCGGGGCCCGGCATCTTGACGCCGATCACGGCGGAGATGTAGGCCGCCGCCAGCGCGCCGTGGGCGATCCGCCCGCCGAAGCTGGTGGTCCGGGCGTAGGCCTCGTCGAGATGGACCGGATTGACGTCGCCGGACACCTCCGCGAACGCCTCCACCACCGCGGCGCTGGCGACGCGGGTCATCTCGGCGCTCTGGCCCTCGGTGAGATCCTCGAAATATAGCCCCTGCACCCTGGCGGTTCCTCCGTCGTCCCAAGCCTCACATAGGCGCGACCGGAAATCCCTACCAGACGAGATCGGTCATCGCCCAGCGCGCGTGCAGGCCTTCCTGGCGCAGCAGGTCGGCGACCACCTCCGGCCTCAGCCCCGCCGGACCCACCGCCTCGGCGCCGTGGACGCCGTTGGCGATGAACAGGACGTCGAGGTCCTGGGCGTTGGCGCCGCGGATGTCGGTGGGCAGGCCGTCGCCGACGCAGAGCACGCGCGAGCGGTCGAGCGGCTTGTCCAGCCGGTGCGCGGCCTCCGTCAGCGCCAGGTCGTAGATCGCCGGATAGGGCTTGCCGGCCATCAGCACCTTGCCGCCGAGGCTCTGGTAGAGCTGGGCGAGCGCGCCTGCGCAGTAGATCAGGGTGTCGCCGCGCCGGACGACGATGTCGGGGTTGGCGCAGATGAACTCCAGGCCGCCGGCCACGGCCCCCGCGAAGCCTTCGCGGTAGTCCTCCGGCTGGTCGGTCTCGTCGTCGAACGGGCCGGTGCAGCTGATGAAGGCGGCGCGGTCGAGCTCGGCCTCCTGCAGGGGGATGTCGTGATAGAGCGGCCAGTCGCGCTCGGGGCCGATCTTGTACACCGGGCCGGGGACGCGCTGGGTCAGGAGCTCACGCGCCACGTCGCCGGACGTGACCACCCGCGACCAGGCCTCGCGCGGCACGCCGAGGCTGTCCAGCTGGTCCAGGATCGGCCCGTGGGGGCGCGGCGCATTGGTGATCAGCACCACGGGCCCGCGCTCCGCCTTGAAGCGCGCCATCGCCTCGCAGGCGCCACGGAAGCTCTCGCGCCCGTTGTGCACCACGCCCCAGACGTCGCAGAGCAGGACATCGTAACGGTCGGCGATCTCGGACAGGCCCTTGGCCAGGGAAGGCGCGCTCATGGCCGCGGGCGGTAGCGAGCGGGGAACGCCCGGTCAACCTAATAGACCCCGCCCATCCTCCGATCTCCCCGGCCGAGGCTCGGCGCGGGCGGGGAGCCGGTCTCGGCGAGGACGGAGTCGCGGATCGCCCGCGGCTCGCCGAACAGGTGGCCCTGGCCGAAGGGAAGCTCCAGCTCCAGGATGTCGACCACCTGGCGCTCGTTCTCGACCTTCTCGGCGATCAGTTGCATGCCATAGCGGCGGGTGAGGGCGGCGAAGTCCTCGGCCGCGAGGTCCGGCATCGAGCGCAGCACCATCCGCCCCTCCAGCTCGATCAGCTGGTCGAGCAGCATCTGGGCGCCGACCTTGACGAAGCTGACGTCGGCGCGGGCGAAGTCCTGCAGGTCGAAGTCGAGGTTGGTGACCTTGTCGATCGAGAAGCGGAAGCCGAGGTTGGCCAGCCGGCCCATGTTGCGGCTCTCGACCGGGCCGCGCGCCTCGAAGGCGGCCTGGCCCAGCTCGAACACCAGGGCCCCGGCGAGGTCGCGATTTGCCGCCAGCAGCTCCAGGAACTGGGGGAAGAACTCCTGGTCGCCCAGGCTGGCCATCGAGATGTTGCAGAAGATGCCGATCCGACGGTCCTGCTTGGCCAGGCGCCGGACGATCTGCACGCACCGGAACAGCAGCAGGTTGTCGATCGCCGTCACCAGGCCGCCGGGCTCGGCGACGCTCAGGTACTCGGTCGGCATCAGAACCCGGCCGGTCTCGTCGCGCAGGCGGGTGAAGCTCTCGTAGTAGACCGTCTTGCGCTGCGGCAGGGCGACGACCGGCTGCAGGTAGAGGTCGACGCGGTTCTCGGCCAGGGCGTCGCGGACGGTGTCCACCAGGGTCGCGGCCTGCCGCTGAGCGGAGTTGTGGCCCATGCGGCCGAAAAAGGCGGGCGCAGGCTCGGGCGTGGCAGGCGGGCGCGCCTGCAGCCGCTGCACCAGCCGCTCCAGCATCTCGACCTCGCCGGTCAGGGCCTCGCCGCGGGTGAGGTCGTCGGCGACGGTCTCGGCCATCTCGCCCACGCGGGCGTCCAGCCGCTCGACCTGGTCGAGCAGCAGGCGGTGGGCCTCGCGCAGGGAATCGAGGTCCGAGCGCATCGCGCCATGCTCGAGGGCGCGCTCGATCAGCCCGTGGAAGGCGAAGCAGAGGCCCAGGCCGCCGACCAGGGCGGCCACGCCCGCGCCCCACCCGCCGCCGTTGCGCCACAGGGAGAGCGCGACGATCAGCGAGAGGCAAAGATAGGCGCCGCAGAGCAGCGCAAGGGTGAGCCGTCGCATCATCCCGCCATCCGAATCGAGCGGAAGTATCGGACGACGAGTCGGTTGGTGTCGAATGGATTAACGAATATGCGCGTCTCAGTCCCCAGGACTGTCATCCTGGGCATCCGCCGCGCGGATTGCGGGATGACACCGCGAGGTTACGCCCCCTGGTTCATCGCCCAGTCGACGCCGTAGGGGTCCTTCAGCTGGCCGTAAAGGTCGCCCCAGAACATCTTCTGCACCGGCAGGGTGGCGGTGCAGCCGGCGTCGACGGCGCGCTGGAAACGCTTTTCGATGTCGGTGACCATCAGCGCCAGGCTGAAGCCCTGGTGCGGGACCTTCGGCTGGCCGTGGTCGGGGTAGAAGTCGGCGAGCATCAGCGAGGCGCCGTTGATGTAGAGGTGCACGTGCATGGTCCGGCCCTGCTCGTCCGGCGCATGCATGGCGGCGATCTCGGCGCCGAACGCCTTCTCGTAGAACCGCGCCGCGGCGATGGCGCCGTCGACCTGCAGATAGGCGACCAGGCCGCACTTCGGCGCGGCCATGGCGGGGACGGTCGGCGCCGCCTGGGCTTCGCTGCTGGACATTTCGGATCTCCCTTCGGTCGGTGGTGACCGTCTCAAGGACGTGCGGCGGCCGGCGGCGCCGACACGGCCCGCGGACAATCTCTCGCCAACCGGTCGAGGTGCTGGCGGATGTGGTTGGCTTCCGCCGCGGTGTTGGCCAGAGCGATCGCGCGGTCGAAAGAGGTGCGCGCCTCGGCCGCCCGGCCGAGCTGCAGCAGCAGCGCCCCGCGCGTGCCGTGGAAGTGGAAGTAGCCGTCCAGACGCTCGGCGAGCGGCTCGATCATCGCCAGCGCCGTGGCCGGCCCGTCGGCCTTCGAGAGCGCGGCGGCGCGGTTGAGGGTGATCACCGGCGACGGCGCGAGGAGCTCCAGCGTCGCATAGAGCCGCTCGATGCCGCGCCAGTCGGTGTCCTCGAAGCGCCCGGCGCGGGCGTGCAGGGCGGCGATCGCGGCCTGGACCTGGTAGGCGCCTGGCGCGCGGTGGCGGATCGCCTTGTCGATCAGCGCCAGCCCCTCGGCGATCAGCTTGCCGTCCCACAGGCGGCGGTCCTGGTCCTCAAGCAGCACCACCTGGCCCTCGGCGTCGAAGCGGGCGCCCGCGCGGGCGTGCTGCAGCAGCATCAGCGCGGTCAGGCCCATGATCTCCGGCTCGGTCGGGAACAGCCGCAGCAGCAGGCGGGCCAGGCGGATCGCCTCGCCGCAGAGCTCGGCGCGGGCCTCGCCGTCGCCGGCGGAATAGCCCTCGTTGAACACCAGGTAGACCATGGCCGCGACCACCCCCAGCCGCTCGGACCGCTGGACGGCGTCGGGCGCCTCGAACGGAACCTCCGCCTTGGCGATGCGCGCCTTGGCCCGGGTGATCCGCTGCTCCATCGCCGCCTCGCTGACCAGGAAGGCGCGGGCGATCTGCTTGACGGAGAGCCCGGAGACGATGCGCAGGGCCAGCGCGATCTGCTGGGTGGCCGGCAGCTCCGGGTGGCCGCAGACGAAGAGCAGGCGAAGGACGTCGTCGCGATAGTGCGAGCCGTCCAGCCGCTCGGCCAGCGGCGCCTCGACGTCGTCCAGGTCGGAAAGGACCTCCTCGTCCGGCAGGGCCGCGTCGCGGGCGCGCTTGCGCACCCCGTCGAGGGCGGCGTTGCGGCCGACCAGGATCAGCCAGGCGGCGGGATCGCGGGGCGGGCCGTTGCGCGGCCAGCTCCTGAGCGCCCGCAGCGAGGCCTCCTGGAAGGCCTCCTCAGCGGTGTCGAGGTCGCGGAAGTAGCGCAGCAGGGCGCCGACGGCCTGGGGCCTCGCCGCGACCAGCGCCGCGTTGATCCAGGCCAGGTCGGTCATGCCCGCACGCGCTCCGCCTGGGCGGCCTCGCGCTCCTCGCCGTGGTAGAGCCCGACCGGGCGGATCTCGTAGCTGCTGCCGGGATTGGCGGCGCTGATCTCGGCCACGATCGCCAGAGCCTCGTCGAGGTCGGCGACGTCGATGATGTAGAAGCCGAGCAACTGCTCCTTGGTCTCGGCGAACGGTCCGTCGATCACCAGCGGCTCGCCGCCGCTCTTGCGGAAGGTGGTGGCCGCGGTGGTGGGCAGGAGCCGAAGCGAGGGGCCGAGCTTGCCCTGCTTGATCAGCTTCTCGCGCACCACGTCGATCTTCGCCATCACGGCGGCGTCCTGGTCTTTCGTCCAGGTATAGACCACGTCTTCGTCGTTGTAGCAGAGCACGGCATAGAGCATGGAAAGTCTCTCGGTTGCGTTCGAAGGACGCCCGAGTATGCGCCGGCCCGACAGGGGGGCGTCAAAGAATCTTCCCTCCCTAAAACGGGAGGGAAACGGGTCACCGCGTCGGGACCGGGGCTTCGCCGCGATAGTCGTAGAAGCCACGGCCGGCCTTGCGGCCGAGCCAGCCGGCCTCGACGTATTTCACCAGCAGCGGGCATGGGCGGTACTTGGAATCCGCCAGGCCTTCGTAGAGCACGTTCATGATCGCCAGCACGGTGTCGAGGCCGATGAAGTCGCCGAGCTCCAGCGGGCCCATCGGGTGGTTGGCGCCCAGCCGCATGGCGTTGTCGATCGCCTCGACGGTGCCGACCCCTTCATAGAGCGTGTAGATCGCCTCGTTGATCATCGGCACCAGGATCCGGTTGACGATGAAGGCCGGGAAGTCCTCCGCGTTGGCGGTGGTCTTGCCGAGCGACCTGGCGAACTCGACCGCGGTCTCATAGGTGCCCGCGTCGGTGGCGATGCCGCGGATGATCTCCACCAGCTTCATCACCGGCACCGGGTTCATGAAGTGCAGGCCGATGAACTTCTCCGGCCGGTCGGTCGCCGAGGCGAGGCGGGTGATGGAGATCGAGGAAGTATTCGAGGCCAGGAGCGTAGTCTCGGAGAGATGCGGCGTGAGGGCCTTGAAGATGGTCTTCTTGACGCCCTCGTCCTCGGTGGCGGCCTCGATCGCCAGGTCGGACTTGCCCACCGCCTGCAGTTCCCGCGCCGGTTTGATGCGCTGCAGGGCGGCCACCATGTCGTCGTGGGCGATGGTCCCGCGTCCGACCTGGCGGCTCATGTTGTGCTCGACGCTCTGCAGGCCGGCGTCGATGCGGTCGCTGCTGACGTCGTGCAACAGCACGTCATAGCCGGCGAGCGCACAGACGTGGGCGATGCCAGCCCCCATCTGGCCGGCGCCGATGATTCCAACGGTCTTGATGTTAGCCATGCCTTACAGGCCCCGTTTCCGCGGACCTGCGCCCGCTTGTCTTGTCGTGACTTTCTAACACTCGTTAGAGCTTGTGGGGAAAGCCTTTTGCTGCGGCGCAACGTGGATGGGCGCCGCAGTACGCGCAAGGCTTGTGGTAACCTTGACGTGGCAATTTTCGGCTGTGGGGCCGCGGGCAGCGGCGGCCGCAAATGAAAAACGCCTGCGCGGCGGGACCGCGCAGGCGTCTTGGCCAGGGTTGGCGTGTTCGCCGGTCTTAGCCGAGCGCAGACATCAGCTCGGGGACGGCGGTCTTGTAGTCGGCGACCAGGCCATAGTCGGCGACCTGGAAGATCGGCGCGTCCGGATCCTTGTTGATCGCCACGATCACCTTGGAATCCTTCATGCCGGCCAGGTGCTGGATGGCGCCGGAGATGCCGACCGCCACATAGAGCTCCGGGGCCACGACCTTGCCGGTCTGGCCGACCTGGTAGTCGTTCGGCGCATAGCCGGCGTCGACGGCGGCGCGGCTGGCGCCCACCGCGGCGCCCAGCCTGTCGGCGAGCGGCTCGATCACCCGCTGGAACTCTTCCGCCGAGCCCAGCGCGCGGCCGCCGGAAACGACGATCTTGGCGCCGGCCAGCTCCGGACGGGCCGACTTCACCAGCTCCTGGCCGACGAACCGGGTCTTGGCCGGGGCGGCCGGGGCGGCGATCGTCTCGACCGCGGCCGAGCCGCCGTCGGCGGCGGCCTTGAAGGCGGTCGGGCGGACGGTGACGACCTTCTTGGCCTCGGCGGACTGCACCGTCTCCAGCGCATTGCCGGCGTAGATCGGGCGCACGAAGGTCGAGGCGTCGACCACCTCGATGATGTCGGAGATCTGCGACACGTCGAGCTTGGCGGCGATGCGCGGCGACAGGTTCTTGCCCTGGGCCGTGGCCGGCGTCAGCAGCGCGTCGTAGGATGCCATGAGCGGCGTGACCAGGGCCTCGAAGGCCTCGGCCAGGCCCTGGCCCAGCTCGGCGCTCTCGGCCAGCAGCACCTTGCGCACGCCGCTGATCTTGGCGGCGGCGTCGGCCGCGGCCTTGGCCCCTTGGCCCGCGACCAGCACGTCGACGTCGCCCGAAACCGCCAGGGCGGCGGTGACGGTCTTGTTCGTCGAGTCCTTCAGCGAGGCGTTGTCGTGATCGGCGATGACGAGAACGGCCATTAGAGCACCCCCGCTTCGTTCTTCAGCTTCTGGACCAGGTCGGCGGCGCTTTCCACCTTCACCCCGCCGGCGCGCTTCGGCGGCTCGGTGACCTTCAGCACCTTCAGGCGCGGGGCGACATCGGCGCCCAGCGCGGCCAGCTCCTTGACGTCGAGCGGCTTCTTCTTCGCCTTCATGATGTTGGGCAGGCTGGCGTAGCGCGGCTCGTTCAGGCGCAGGTCGACGGTGATCACCGCCGGCAGGTCGACTTCCAGCGTCTGCAGGCCGCCGTCCACCTCCCGCGTCACCTTGGCCTTGCCGCCGGCGACCTCGATGGACGAGGCGAAGGTCGCCTGCGGCCAGTCGAGCAGGGCCGACAGCATCTGTCCGACGGCGTTGTTGTCGCCGTCGATCGCCTGCTTGCCGATGATCACGACCTCGGGGTTCTCCTCGGCGACCACGGCCTTCAGCACCTTGGCCACGGCCAGCGGCTCGAGGTCGGCGCTCTCGGCGTTCACCAGGATGGCGCGGTCGGCGCCCATCGCCAGCGCCGTGCGCAGGGTCTCCTGCGCCTGCGTCGGGCCGACGGAGACGGCGACGATCTCGCCGACGACGCCCTTCTCCTTGAGGCGCACGGCCTCCTCGACGGAGATTTCGTCGAACGGATTCATCGACATCTTGACGTTGGCGAGATCGACGCCCGACTGGTCGGCCTTCACCCGCGCCTTCACGTTGTAGTCAATCACCCGCTTGACCGGGACCAACACCTTCATGGTCGACTAGGCCTCGTAAGTTGCTATGCGGAAATTCGGTCTCGGCGGGCAATAACGGTTCCGGCGCGCATTGCAAGCCAGGTAAGTTAGGGCGGGCGGCGATTCCGCCAGGGCGCTGCGACTAGCTCCAAACCGCGCGGACGACTAAGTACGGGGCCATGAACCGGACGCTCGAGCGGCTCAAGCTCATTTTCCTCGCGGCCTTCGCGGTGCTCACCGTCGGCATGATGATCTGGCAGGTCGGCTGGATCTGGCCGCGGCAGAACTGCGAGAAGGCGCACAAGTGGTGGGACGGCTCCCAGCGCGTCTGCGCCCAGCCGGTGCTCGTTTCCGACATCACCGGCCGGGTGATCGCCGACCCGCAGGCCCGGGCGGAGGCGCTGAAGGCCCTGGGGCGGAAATAGTTCCCTTCCCCCACCCTTGATGGGAAGGGACGTCAGCGCGTCGCGCCGGCCTCCCAGAACACCTCCGCCTGGCCGCGGTCGTTGGCCCAGCGGGCGGCGACGAACAGGAAGTCGGACAGGCGGTTCAGGTAGCGCAGCGCGGGCTGGCTGACCGGGGCGCCGCTCTCGACCAGCCGCACGGCCTCGCGCTCGGCCCGGCGGCAGACCGTGCGCGCCAGGTGCAGGGCGACCGCGGCCGGCGCGCCGGCCGGCAGGATGAAGGTCTTCAGCGCCGGCAGCTGGTCGTTCATCGCGTCGATCTCGCGCTCGAGCCGCGCGACCTGGCTCCCCACGATGCGCAGCGCCTGGCCCTCGGCCTCGTCGGGCTTGGGCGGGGCGGCCAGGTCGGCGCCCAGGTCGAACAGCTCGTTCTGGATGCGACCAAGCATCGCATCCAGCTCGGCGTCGGCGCCGGTGTGCAGCCGCGCCATGCCGACGCAGGCGTTGGTTTCGTCGACTGCGCCGTAGGCCTCGACCCGGCCGTCCGACTTCGAGACCGGCTCGCCCGTGGCCAGCCGGGTGCGGCCGGCGTCGCCGGTGCGGGTGTAGATGCGATTGAGCGTGACCATGGGCTTGAAATTACTCGCCTAGTGGGTCGTGCGCCACCAGACGGCGCCCATCAGGACGGCGATGGCGATCGCTTGCGCCACCACCCGCAGCCGCATCAGCTTGTTGGAATAGGAGCGGCCGAACTCGCCGCCGCGGAAGAGGGCGTAGATCCCGAGCGCGAGCACGATGGAGACGCCGATCAGGGCCGCGGGGATCAGGTAGCTGAAGATGTCCATGAACCCAATTTAGGTCTTTCTTCAGTTGCCGGCCACAACCGATAGCCGTATTCGGCCGCCGCTCAGCGCTCGTTGAGCGTGTTCATCGAGTTCAACTCGCAGAACCTGATCGTTCCGTATGCTGTCGTTTGACGGCCACAATTTCGGGCGACGGAATCGGCGGCGCGTGGCGTGAGCATGTTCAGTGAGCGGATCCCGCGCCTCTTCGGCCGCGCTCCGGTTTTCCGGGCGGACCGAGGGGAGCGAGCCGGCCAAAAGCGGCCTTAGCGCCGCCCAGGTCTGGAGCGAGCGTATGCGTAGTGATCAGGAAGGGCGCGGCTATGGCGCTCACGAAGGTTCAGAAGTGATGAAACACGTTACGCCGACCGAGGTGACCAGCGACGCGCGCGTCAAGGGGCCGACCCGCCGCGCGCTGGCCAAGCTGCAGACCCGGAACAAGGTGCTGGCCGCGGCCCGCAAGCTGTTCAGCGAACATGGGTATGAAGGCGCGACGATCCGCGACATCGCTGCGGCCGCCGGGATGTCGACGGGGGCGGTGTTCGCCAATTTCGCCGACAAGTCCGACCTGTTCCGCGACATCATGCTGTCGGATACGGCCAAGCTGAACGGCGAAATGCGCGAGGCCGTCGCCCGCGCGCGCGGCGTCGAGGACGCCATCCTGAAGGTCTTCGCCGCCGGCTACGCCTTCTACAAGTCGCAGATGCCGCTGGCGCGGGCCGCCTTCAGCATCTCCTGGTCGCCGCAGGAGGGCGAGGGGTTCCGCAAGCTCGAGCCGCTGGCCGAGGTTCAGCAGATCATCCTCGAACAGCTGACGCTCGGGGTGGAGCGCGGCGAGCTCAGCCAGGAGGCCGAGGTGAAGCTTCGCGCCCAGATGCTGTGGGACGCCTATCTCGCCAACTATCGCTACGCCATCTTCGAGGGCTGGAGCTCCGAGGCGCTGCAGGCCCGCGCCCGCGACCAGGTCCGCGTCATCCTCGCCGGCGCCCGGCGGGGGTAGAGCTTGAACGGGGCGGGGCTTCGTCAGTCTCAGAAGGCGGCGACGCGCCAGCGCGTGCTCGCCGCCGCCCGCGAGCTTTTCGCCAGCCAGGGCTATGAGGCCGCCACCGTCCGTCAGATCGCCAATCTCGCCGGCGTCTCGGTCGGCAGCGTCTTCACGTCCTTCGCCTCCAAGGCGGACATCCTCAGCGAGGTGATGAAGGACCGGCTCGAGGGGCTCTACGCCGAGCTCAACGGGGTGATCCCGCACCTGCGCGGCTCGACCGCCGACCGTCTGCGGTCGATGTTCGCCATCCACTTCGCCTTCGAGCACCGCCACGTCCAGCTGTTCCTCGCCCACCTGGCGGCGGCCTACGACTGGACCCTCGGTCCGGGGGCCACGCCGTATGGCCGCAACCTGCGGCTGCAGGAATTGCTGATCGACTGCCTGGCCCGCGGCGTGGCCGAGGGCGACGTCGATCCGGCGACGGACCTGCGCGGCGTGGTGGACCTGCTGTTGGCGGTCTATGCCTGGACCTACCGCCTCGCCGCCTGGGAAAACTCCAGCGCCGAGAAGATGATCGCCGCCATGGACCGGCAGATCGGCTTGATCGCTAAGGGCTTCGCGCCGCGGTGACGACGCCGGCCCCGCCGCCCGCGGGAAGCCTGGGCTTTTCGCCGGTCCATTCCCAGTGCCAGGGCTCGAACGGATAGTTGACGAAGCCGAAGCGGTCGGCGTTGGCGACCAGCCAGCGGTAGGTTGGGCTGTCGGCCATCATCAGCCGGTTCGCGTCGGCGCTGGAATCGGCGGTGAAGCCCGGCGCGTGGCCGAGGTAGAGGTCCATCGCCAGGCCCGTGCGGTGCGGCGAGCAGGTGGCGCGCTCGCGGCCGTTGCAGTTGTTCTCGGCGGCGCAACGCTCGGCGTCGTAGCCCGGGCTGCGGTAGCCGGAGAAGATCTTCAGTAGGTCGGGGTCGGCGGCCAGCGCCGGCTCCTCGGCGCGCGCGGCCGCCACCATCCGGCGATAGGCGGCGAAGGCGCCGGGGCGCAGCAGGATCGGCTTGTCGCCCAGCACCTCGTCGGGCCGGCCGAGCGTCAGGCTCGCCTCCTGGGCGGGCTCGGCGCAGACGCCTTGCGCAGCCAGCAGCACGAACGGGCGCCGGCCCTGCACCTCGCCCTTCAGCCGCAGGAAGGTGACCTGGCTGATCAGGCCGTCGGCCTGGACGCCCTGGCGCTTCTGCCATTCGGCCAGCGCGCGGGCGAAGCCGGTGGACGTCGGCGGGCAGTCGACGCCGATCTCGCGGGCGATCAGCGGGGCATAGATCCGCCAGCCCACTTCGTCGCGGCCGAACGGCGCCCAGGGCAGGGCCTTTAGAGAGCTGGCGTTGACCCGGGCGGCGTGCTCCCATCCCTTGGCGGCGCACTCGCGGGAAAGCGGGCGGCGCGGCGGGATCGCGGCGACCTCGGGCTGACCCAGCCTCGCCGGATGCGGCGGCGTCGACGAGCAGCCGGTCACCCTGAGCGCCACGAGACTCAGCAGCGCCGCGGTGACCACGACGCCCCAGAGCACCCGAGACAGGTATGAATGCCTTGGGTCCACCTTCGCCTCAACGCAGCGCGGTGAAGGCCCTGACGCGACCTAGCTGCGCCAGCGCAGGGTAACAGGCTCGACCGGATTGACGAAGGCGCGACCCTCGCGGCGGCTGGCCGTCCACTCGCGCTTCAGCTGCTGGTACCACTTGGCCTGGCGGTCGGCGTCGTCGACCCACAGCAGCGACGGGTCGTACTTCAGCCCCTCGTTCTGCAGGTTCACCATCTCGCCGTCCTGGCGCAGGAAGGCGCGCGCGCCACGGGCGATCAGCGGCTTCAGGAAGACGAAGGCCGGGTGGTCGGACCAGATGATCTGGGTGATGCGCGTGCGGGTCTCGGTGACCGGCGTCAGGCAGGTCAGCGACAGCACCTGGCGGGCGCCGACCGTCACGTGTTCCCAGCGCAGGCCGGGCAGGCGGAAAGTGATCTCGGTCAGCGGCTCGCCGCCCAGGACGGCGTAGGCGCGGGAGTTCTTCGACGGCTCGTGGCGCACCATGGCGAAGCCTGCCTCACGCGGCTCGAAGCGCTTGGCCTTCTCGTGCTGGCTGCGGGCCGAGCGCCACCACCACTGCTGGTGCACATAGGGCCCGTGCGCCGGGTCCATCAGCCCCACCACCGCATGGTCGATGTGGGCCTCGAAGCTCATCCGGTCGACCAGCTTGGGCGGCCCGCCGACGACGCCAGGGAAGGTCGGCGGCGGCCCGTCCGGCTCGGCGTCGCGCCGCGCCTCGCCGGCGAGCCAGACGAACACCAGGCCCTGGCTCTCGGCGACTGGATAGCGCCTGACGCGGATGCGGCCGACGTCCATCGCCTGGTCGTCGACGAGGCTGGGGATGGCGGTGCAGCCGCCGTCCGCGCCGAACCGCCAGCCGTGGTAGGGGCACTCGACGCTGGAGCGTCCGTCCGGCTCGGCGGTGAAGCGGCCGGCGGAGAGCGGGGCGGCTCGGTGCGGGCAGATGTCGCGCAGAGCGAAGAGTTCCCCCTTCGGCGACCGGCCCAGGAGCACCGGCTCGCCGAGGATCTCGTAACGCGCCAGCCGGCCGGGCTTCAGCTCGCTGGAGAGCGCGGCGAAGTACCAGACGTCGGTCAGGAACCCCTGGCCGAATCGCGTCTCGCTGCGGCTGGTCTTGGCGTCGCCTTCGGCCATCGTGATCCCCGCTCGTCCCCGCGAAAGCGGGGATCCAGGCGTTTTGCGTTCTAGCCGGGTAAGCTGAAAGCTACAGGACTTCGATCAAAAAAACCTGCTCCCGCCCCCGTGGGGACGAGCGGTTCGGCGTCACGGCCTCAAGGCCACGAACGCCGCGGCCCAGGGCGCCAGGCCCAGGGAGCCGCCGCGCAGGTCGGCGTCCGCCGCGCGCAAGGGATGCAGCGCGCCGCCCGCCACCGCCGGCAGCTCGATGAAGCGCGGCTCGCCGCCCAGGTTGAAGATGCAGGCCACGGCCTCCTCGCCGTCGCGGCGGATGAAGGCCAGCACCGGGTCGGGGGTGTCGAGGAAGGTCAGGTCGCCGAAGGTCAGGGCGGGCGAGGCCTTGCGCAGGGCGATCATCTGCCGGGCGAAGGTGAGGTTGGAGTCCGGGTCGGCCTCCTGGTCGACGACGGTGAGCCTGCGGTGTTCGGTCGCCGCCGGCAACCAGGGCTCGTACTCGCTGAAGCCCAGGTTGGCGAGCTCCCCGTCCCACGGCATCGGCGTGCGGCAGCCGTCGCGGCCGCCGTCATAGGGCCAGTAGAGGTCGCCGACCGGATCGCGCAGCTGGCTGCGGGCAAGCTTCGCCTGCGGCAGGCCCAGCTCCTCGCCCTGGTAGATCAGGGTGGTGCCTTTCAGGCTGAGCAGCAGGGCGAACAGCAGCTTGGCGAGGTCGGCCGGCGGATCGGGTCCGCCGAAGCGGGTGACCGTGCGCGGCACGTCGTGGTTCGAGAACGAGATGGTCGGCCAGTGCGCCGGATAGCGGGCCAGGGTCTCGTAATGCGCGCGCACGAAGGCCGGCGTCAGCTGGTCCTGCAAGAGGAGGACGAAGGTGTAGGCCGAGTGCAGCCCCTCCTCTGGCGAAAGGTAGGCGCCGCAGCGTTCCTCCTCCTCGGCGAACTCGCCGAAGACGAAACGCTCGCCGTGCGCCGCCACGCGCTCGCGGATCACCGCCATGAGGGCGCGGTTCTCTTCCAGGTTGGAGTCGTTCAGGTGGCGCTGCAGGTTCCCCGCATGGGCCCAGTGCGCGGCGGTGCGGTCCTTGGGCGGCACGACCGGATTGTCGGCCAGGCTCGCGTCGTGGAGATAGGCGCCGGCGACGTCGAGCCGGAAGCCGTCGACGCCCTTCGCCAGCCAGTGGTCGAGCACCGACAAGGCCGCTTCCCGCGCCGCCGGGGCGCGCCAGTTGAGCTTCGGCTGCTGGCGCAGAAACTTGTGGTGATAGTGCTGGCGCCGTGTCGGCTGGTAGGCCCAGGCAGGTCCCCCGAACACCGAGAGCCAGTTGTTGGGCGCGGTCCCGTCGGGCGCCGGATCGGCCCAGACGTACCAGTCGGCCTTCGGCCCATCGGGGCCGCCGGTCAGGCTTTCCACGAACCAGGGATGCTCGTCGGAGGTGTGGGCCAGCACCTCGTCGAGCACCACCTTCAGGCCCCGCTCGTGGGCGGCGGCCAGAAGCTCGTCGAAATCCGCCAGCGTCCCGTAATCGGCCTGGACGCCCGTAAAGTCGGCGACGTCATAGCCCCAGTCGCGGTTGGGGGAGGGGTGGATCGGCGAGAGCCAGATCCCGTCGACCCCCAGGCCCTGGATGTAGTCCAGCTTGGCCATGACGCCCGCAAGGTCGCCATGGCCGTCGCCGTCACTGTCGAAGAAGCTGCGGACGTAGACGTGGTAGAGGACCGCTCCGCGCCACCACGGCCACGGCCGCTCCATCACACGTCGGCGGTGTTCTTGATGATCCGCGAGACCAGGCCGTAGGCGACGGCCTCCTCGGCGTTCATCCAGAAGTTCCGGCGGGTGTCCTGGTTGATCTTCTCGATCGTCTGGCCGGTTTCCTCGGAGATCATCCGGTTCACCCGGTCACGCATCTTGAGGATTTCGTGCGCCTCGATCTCGATGTCCGAGGCCTGGCCGCGCGCGCCGCCGGCAGGCTGGTGCAGCAGGAAGCGGGTGTTGGGCAGGCACAGCCGGTTCTCCTTGGTCGCGCCCAGGAAGATGTGCGCGCCCGCGCTGGCCACCCAGCCGGTGCCGATCACCTTCACGGTCGGACCGCAGAAACGGATCATGTCGTGGATGGTGTCGCCGCTCTCCACGTGGCCGCCGGGCGAGTTGATGATCACCCGGATCGGATCGTTGCTCTCGGCGGCCAGCGCCGTCAGCTGGGCGGTGACCCGCTCGGCCAGCCGCATGTCGATCTCGCCGAACACCAGGACGGTCCGCGACTTGAAGAGCGCGTTCTGGACTGGGCCCGCGGTCATCGGCATGTCGGGCTGACGGCCCTTTTCGTCGTCGTCGCCGTCGTCCTCGTCCAGCCAGGCCGTCGTCCACTTCGTCATGGGATCTCCTCAGGCGCCCGCCGGCGGGCCGCCGCAGCTAGAAATGCTCCCCTAGCAGTTATTGGTCCCCGCGGCGTCCGGCAAGCGGGGAGCGGCGAGAAAGAGCGGCCGGCGTCCTCGCCATCCCAACGGAGGTGAGGATCAGAGTGCATCCCTCCGGCTCAGTTCGCGCGCCTTCGCCAGCCGCACGACCGCCTCGTCCAGCACCGCGTCGGACTTCGCGAAGCACAGCCGCAGGACGGTCGTCACCGGATCGTCCTCGTAGAGCGCCGAGACCGGGATCGAGGCGACGCCGGCCTCCTTGACGGCGCGCAGCGCGAAGGCGCGGTCGGGCTCGTCGACGCCGGAGGCCGGCAGGTCGAGGTTGAGGAAATAGGTCCCCTGGCCCGGCAGCACCGCAAAGCCTTCGCGCGCCAGCCCCGCGGCCAGGCGCTCGCGGGACCTGGCCAGCGACTGCGGCATCTCGGCGAACCAGTCGCGGCCGGTCTCCAGGCCGAAGGCCACCGCCGCCTGCAGGTTGGGCGCGGTGGTGAAGGTCAGGAACTGATGGACGCGGGCTAGCGTGCGGCTCAGCGCAGGGGCCGCGCAAAGGAAGCCCACCTTCCAGCCGGTCAGGCCGAACATCTTGCCGGCCGAACCGATCTTCACCGTGCGCTCGCGCATGCCCGGGAAGGCCATCAGCGGGCGGTGCCGCGCCCCGCCGAACACCACCTGCTCCCAGACCTCGTCGCAGATCGCGGTGACGTCGTGGCGGACGCAGAGCTCGGCGAGCAGGGCGAGGTCCTCCTCGGGCGCCACCAGCCCCGCCGGGTTGAGCGGGTTGTTCAGCACCACGAAGCGGGTGCGCGGGCCGAACGCCGCCTCCAGCATCGTCCGGTCGAAGCGCCAGTGCGGCGGCGAAAGGCTTACCAGCCTGGGCCGGCCGCCGGCGCGGCGGATCAGCGGCAGGTAGGCGTCATAGACCGGCTGGAAGACGACGACCTCGTCGCCCGGTTCGATCAGCCCGAGGAACGCCGCCGCCAGCGCCTCGGTGGCGCCGGAGGTGACGACCACCTCGCCCGCCCAGTCGAGGTCCAGGTCCTGGGTGCGTCGGTAGTGGCCGGCGACCGCCTGGCGCAATTCGGGCAGGCCCAGCATCGGCGGATACTGGTTGTAGCCGTCGAGCACGGCCTCGGCGGCCTTGGCGCGGATCTCCCGCGGGCCCGGATCGTCCGGAAAGCCCTGGCCGAGGTTCAGCGCGCCCAGCTCGCGCGCCAGGCCCGACATTTCCTCGAAGACGGTGGTCGGCAGGTTGGAGAAGATCGCGTCGGCCATGGCGAAAGGCTTTGCATCGCACGGTCCTGGCGTCCAGCGCGCCGGCAGGTTCGCTCCAGCGCTCCATCCAAATGCAGGCGAACTTCAGATCCAGCACACTAGCGAAGCATCGCCCGCATCATTGCGATGATCACGACGGCGACCGCCACCACGACCGCCCCGATCCAGAAGGCGATCACGCCTTGGCTGTGGTCGTAACGCCAGCGCCGCAGGCCCGTGCGGAGGCGTCCGCGGGAACGCTTTGCGGGACGGCTGACCCAGGGCATCGGCGTCCCTCCACGACGCCTCCATGAAACGACGGCGCAGGCGCGAAAGATGCCCCTATGCGCGGGATCTCAGGGGCGCTGGCATCCAGGTGACACTAGGCAACCGCGCTCAAGTCGTCGGCCTCGCGGCACATCGCGCCGGCCAGCGCGGTCAGCAGCGCCTTGGCCGTCACCGGCTTCAACATGAAGAGGTCGGCGCCGGCCTCCAGCGCGCGGCCGCCGGCCTCGACATCGGGGGCGATGGCGAGGATCGGCGTGCGCCGGGTCTTGGCCTGCCGCTCGGTGCGGCGGATGGCGCGGATTCCGGCGATCGACTCCGAGGTGGCGACATTGACCAGGATCAGGTCGACCGCACTGGATTCGGCGGCGAGCGCGGCCTGCAGGCCGGTGGCGACCTCGGCCAGGTCGATGGGGGTGTCGGCGGCGTCCAGCACGGCGCGGATGGCCAGGCGGTTCTCGGCGTCGTCGTCGGCGGACAGCACCCGCAGCACCTCGCGCGGGGCGCGGCTGCGGCGGTCCTCGTGCTCCAGCGCCAGGATCAGCAGGGTCTCCAGGGCGCCGGCCGCGCCCTCCACCAGCTCGATCACCGGCTTCAGCTCCGGCGTGACGCAGACCCGGGTGAGCACGCCGGAGGCCCGCAGCACGCCCTGCAGCGGCGCACGCACCTCGTGGCCCAGGTGGGCGAGCTGGGCCGCCGCGTGCTGGGCCCGGGCCACCGAGTCCTGCAGCTTCAGCATGTTGATCTCGAGCGCCCGGCCCTCGTCCTGCGGGCGCCGGCGGCGGACCTGCATCTCGGCCCGGGCGTAGGCGAGCTCGATGTCGATCGGCCGCGTGATGCAGTCGTTCGCGCCCAGCTCGAGCGCCTCGACCGCTTCCTCGTCCGCCGCCAGGTCGGTGACGACCAGGATCGGCAGCTCGGTGCGGCTGCGGACCTGGCGCATCAGCCGCAGCAGCTCGAAGCTCTCCACCTCCGGCCCCTGGCAGTCGACCAGCGCCAGGTCGAATGGGATCATGCCGATCAGCGACATCGCCTTGGCGGCCTCCGCGGTCTCCATGACCTCGTAGCCGATCCGCGTGAACCTGCGGCGCAGCAGGACGCGATCGGCCTCGTGGTCGCAGACGAGCAGCAGCCGGATCGGCGAGACGGGCTTCGCCATGGTCATCCTCTTGGGTCCCGATGCGCCGGTTGCGCGCGAGAGAACCCGCCAGCTTTACCGTGAACAGCCTTAAGGCCCGGTGCATGCGGCGCGGATAATTCCGTGGGGGCCGGCGCCGTCCACCTTTCGTCAAGCATTTGGCCGCCCCATGGGGCATGCTTCCGGAACGTATGCCGAACACTGCGATTCGCCCTGTCCGCATCCTGGGGCTGGACCCCGGCCTGCGCCGCACCGGCTGGGGCGTGGTGGCGGTGTCAGGGGCGCGCGTCGCCCACGTCGCCCACGGCGTGGTCGCGCCGAAGGACAGCCTGCCGTTCGCCGAGCGGCTGCTCGCCCTGTTCGAAGGCCTGGCCGAGGTGATCGCCGCCCATGCGCCGGACGAGGCCGCGGTCGAGGAGACCTTCGTCAACACCAACGCCGCCTCGACCCTGAAGCTCGGCCACGCCCGCGCCTGCTGCCTGATCGCGCCGGCCCGCGCCGGCCTGCCGGTCGCGGAGTACGCCGCGACCGTGGTCAAGAAGGCGGTGGTGGGCACCGGCGCCGCCGAGAAGGACCAGGTCGGCTTCATGATCCGCCGGCTCCTGCCGACCGCGGGCGAGACCACGGCCGACGCCGCCGACGCGCTCGCCGTCGCCATCGCCCATGCCCATCACCGCAGCGCCCGCGCCTACGCCTGAGCCGGACTCACTGCGGATGCGGACCCGGACCCCCGTGGCCGCCCCCGTGGCGCCCGCCTTGCGGCGGCCCGTGATGGAAGCCCATGAAGCCGCCGTGGCCGTGCACGCCGTGGAATCCTTGGGGGTGGTCGTGGCGGAAGTGGCCTGCCTCGTCGCGCACCCAGGGCCCGTGGTGGCCGTGGCGGTAGTAGTAGAGATTATCGCGGCCCCAGTAGCCGTCGTAGAAGGGGCCATAGAAGTCGTCGTAGTAGGCGACCCCGCCGCCGCCGTAGCCATAGCCGTCGTAGGTTTCGCATCCGGCGAGGACCAGGGCCGCCGCAGCCGCCAGCATGATCCGTTTCATCCTTCACCTCACGTGACGAGGAACAGCCGGACGCGGCTTCGGTTGCCGGCTGCGCGGCGGCGTCCTCGGCGATTGATCGCTGAGCGGCCGGCGGGCTATCTCAAGGAACAGATGTCGAACGTGATTCCCTTTCCTTCTCGCCTGGAGCGTTGCGCATGATCGGCCGGCTGCGCGGGGTGGTCGCCGAGGTCGGCGAGGAGGAGGCGCTGATCGACGTGGTCGGCGTCGGCTATGTCGTCCGCTGCGGCGCGCGCACGCTCGGCCGCCTGCCGGCGATCGGCGAGGAGGCCCTGCTGCACGTCGAGACCCAGTGGGCGGAGCAGACCGGGATCACCCTCTACGGGTTCCTGACCCGCGACGACCGCCGCGCCTATCTGGCGCTGCGGACCATCCAGGGCGTCGGGCCGAAAGCGGCGCTTTCGGTGCTCGACGTGCTGCCGCCGGGCGAGCTCGCCTCGGCCGTCGCGCGCGAGGACAAGGCCGCGGTCGCCCGCGCCCAGGGCGTGGGGCCCAAGCTCGCCCAGCGCATCGTCACCGAGTTGAAGGGCAAGCCGCTGACCGACCTCACCGCCGCCTCGTTCCAGCCGCTGTCGCCGACGCTGGCCGCCGAGCCGGCCAAGGCCTCGGTCGCCGGCGAGGCGGTCGCCGCTCTGCTGGGCCTGGGCGTCGCCGAGCCGCAGGCCCGCCGCGTCGTCGAGCAGGCGGTGGTGCGCCTGGGCGAAGACGCCGAGCCGCCAGCGCTGATCAAGGCGGCGTTGCAGGAGCTGGGCAGGTGAGCGGAAGGCATAGATGACCCGCATCGTCTCCGGCGAAGCCCAGCCGTTCGAGGGGCACGACAAGGCGCTCCGGCCGCAGGTCCTGGCCGAGTTCGTCGGCCAGGAGCCGCTGAAGGCCAACCTCAAGGTCTTCATCGCGGGCGCCCGCGCGCGGGGCGAGGCGCTCGACCATGTGCTGCTGTTCGGCCCGCCCGGGCTCGGCAAGACGACGCTGGCGCAGATCGTCGCGCGCGAGCTGGGCGTGAACTTCCGCGCCACCTCCGGACCGGTGCTGGCCAAGGCCGGCGATCTGGCGGCGATCCTGACGAACCTCGAGCCGAACGACGTCCTGTTCATCGACGAGATCCACCGCCTGGCCGCCAATGTCGAGGAGATCCTCTATCCGGCGATGGAGGACCATGTGCTGGACCTGGTGATCGGCGAGGGGCCCTCGGCGCGCTCGATCCGCATCGACCTTGCGCCCTTCACCCTGGTCGCGGCGACCACCCGGGCGGGCCTCCTGGCGACGCCCTTGCGCGACCGCTTCGGCATCCCGCTCCGGCTCGAGTTCTACACCCACGACGAACTCGCCTGGGTGCTGAAGGGCGCGGCCGGCAAGATGGGGCTGGCGCTGGCCCGCGGCTGGATCGCGGGGGGATTGCCGCCGGCAAGCCTCGTACTGGTCGATCCGTTCGCCGGCGAGACCGCGAGGGCGTTCGCTGAGCAGCATGGTGTGCGCCTGCTCAAGCGCATCGACAATGTGCTGACGCATGTGCTGGTGCTGGCGGTGAAACCGCAATCGATGGCCGAGGCACTGCAGGAGGTGCGGTCCGCCGTGGGCAAGCACACGCTGGTGGTCTCCATCGCGGCCGGCATTTCGCTCAAGACACTGAGCGCCGGGCTCGACGCCGCGCGCGTGGTGCGCTGCATGCCCAACACGCCGGCGCAGGTCGGCAAGGGCATCACCGGCGCGGTCGGGCTCAATATCTCCGCTGCCGATCGTGGCGTGGTCGACGCGCTGCTCGGCG